>DASVCT010000200.1:0-23235 GCA_036381475.1 Cyclobacteriaceae bacterium | reverse complement strand
GATGCCTATGGCAACCGTGAGCAACAGATATATTATGACCGAAGCAAGTAACAAAGGTCAGGCGGAATGTGCCTGCAAAAATAATCGGGGAGAAGGAAAATGGATGGGATGGGCCGAAAATGAAAATCCCCCGAAATCCTGGATCACGGGGGATAATCATTGTCTATAGTTGGCTTTAATCTTATTTCAAATGTATAGAATACACCTCAAATCCTGCCAACGAAATCGACCATACGATAAATAAGGGGTTAAGTGGCTATTAGACGAGTCGAAAGGCTTAAAAATGAGACCGGCCGAAAATGAAAATCCCCCTAAGTTCTCGACTAAGGGGGATAGTCATGTCTATAGTTGGCTTTAATCTGCTGTAAAAGTAAACAAAAACCGCAATTCCGCAACCGATTGATCGAAATTTATATCATTTAGGGGTTGTCGTCACCTTGTCTTGCCCGGGGAAGGTCGTTCTTCGTGAGATGTCATACGCTGCATACAGGAGCAGCGCAAGGAAGATGGCAGCCAGTATGAGAAATATTTTCTTTTGCCGGGTCACGGCCTAAATGTACGCCAGAATCCGGTCTGAAAGGCTGACGTTGTCGGCAAGTATTTCGTAGAACTGATCCTTGTTGAAGCGCAGGGCCACAAGGTCGGTCTGGGCCACGATGAGATTTGTATTCAGGAAGGATGGCTGCGACAACATCTCGCCTACAAACTGGCCTTCACGGAACACCGACTTCACCTCTCCCCGCTCGTAATACTTGACGGATCCCGACACGATAACCAGGAAGTCGTTGTTTCGCGTCGTGTCGAGCGTGACTGACGATCCCTTGGCAAGACGAATTTCCGAACTGATGTCCGCCAGGTACGACAGCGTGATGCCGTTAGTGTCGGCAAAGACGGGTATGCGTTGATAGAACAATACCTTTTCGAACGTTGTCATGCGTGTGCCGCGAAGGATCAGCTCCTCAAGTTCCCTTTTCTTCACCTCGCCGAGTCGCGGGGTATTCTGGAAATACTCATCCGGGTTTATCTGGTGCAACGCCCATGCGGCGATCTCGCATATCAGGTTGTCGGGATTGAACAATTGGGCGATCAGGTCGAGATTGAAATCCTCGATGCGCTGTGTTCCGATTTGGAAGAGGATACATGCCTTGGTCCACCGGTTCGCCTGGGTGAAGTCCCGGTTGATCATGAACTTGAGGACGAGTTTCGAGTTCAGCTTGATCCGGGGATAGAACGCGTCGAGGCGGTGAATCCGCTCATTGTCGGTAAGGTCGTCAAGTACAGGGATGACGCGTTGCTTCAATTGGTCCGAGAGGAATACGTCGAGCAGTTCGACGGCGTAGGTAATCCCTTCACTCGTCCCGCTGTCTATGTTCTCCTTCACCAGCTGAATGGACCGGGTGTCATACAACATCGCAAGCAGCATGTAAATGTGTTCGATGTCACTTTGAATCTCCCATCGCAGCGACTTCTTGATCTGGTCCGCGAATCCTTCGTCGCCAACTTCCTGGATGGCGCTGAGGTTCCAGCGTATGTCGGCAATATCCGCTTCTATGGCGTGCTTGATACGAGTAATCTGCGAAATACCTGCCTTGAATCCCGCCTCACCGAGCGACAGCAGCACTTGCGACACAATCACCTTGTCCGGATAGTCAATCTTGCTCCAGAGCATGTCCTTCGCTTTTTGGCCGCCGATGCGTCCCATGACCTGCACCAGGCGCAACATGACCTGCGTCGCCTGACCGCTCCGGTAAAACGCCGCCTCAAGCGCAGGGAGGGTCGGCGGCCCGATCAGCACAAGCGCGTTCATCGCCTGACTACTGAATTCGGGGTCGGCAAGGTTTTCGATCAGTGCATTGATAACTTCGTGGTTATGCTTTTTTGTCGCCGTCTTAATGGCGGTGTTGCGCACCTTGGGTTCCCTGTCAGACAGCAACTCCACGAGGAAACGCATGCCGTCTTCCAGCGAAGTATGGAGGAGAAGTTCAGCCGCGTAATGGCGGTCGTCCGGATCTGCCGATCGAGATAGCTTCTGCACCCGCTTGTGGGTGATGTCTCCGCCGTTTTCCAGGATCAGCCTAAGGTCGGACTTGCTCAGCACGTTTCGCGCTTCATTGCCCGGCACGTCCTCACTTGCCCGAATGACGTATCGGTCCGACACCGAAAGCCCCTTATATTCATTCATTCGCTCCTGCGCGTACTGGCGCGCCGACTCGTCAGCATTTCTCAGCAGGGTATTGATCCAGGTCGGCACTTTGGCGGAGTTGATCTTTTCGAGAAGCCGGAATGAGAATACCGCCTTGGAGGCCTCGGGCTTCTGCAACATGTCCTCCAGTCGGGACGTCACGCGGGCAAAACCCTTCTCGAGTTTCTCCTGCTGAAGGTCATCGCTCTCGAGTTTGGCCCTGATTTGGGAGCGGTAACCGTTGTATATCCGGTGAACAACGAAGTAGTAGAGAACGACCATGATGAGCAGGAGCGCCACCACGTGAATGACTTTGATGAAGGGTAAAAAGGCAATGCCAAAAATCAGGAGACCTGCACCGAATCGCGCGCCTTCGTTGACGAGCCCTTCCACCTTCGTCTGAACGTTGAACCGGATACGGCTGTCCAGCGGAATGAAAAACAACTTGAACACCGGGTTCTCGAGAGAGTCTCGCAACGTCCAGTTGAACATACGTCCGATCGCGATGAACAGGAAGAAGAAGGCGAAGCCGGCCGGCGACGTCTCCTTTTCAAATCCCATGGTAACGCCCGTAAGAATCGAGGCCACTGAAAATATTCCTACGATGGTAGGCAGGAGATACAGGGCGATCTTAAGACCATAGTTGCCGATGATTCTTCCGTTAGCGAACGTCTGCATCAGCAAGCTTAGCGCGTATACCGAACCGGTAAAGAAGGCGTTGAAATTAGTAAGCTCGCGTTCCTGCGGATACTGTTGCTTGATGAGTTGCTGGAATGCATACTGGTTGAACACATACGTGACCATCGACACAAACAGGAACAACGTCAGCAGCATCACGTATGGGTTCTTCACCATTTTGCGTAGGCTCGTCTCATCCCGGACGGCGTTACCAAATTCGCGCGGATTATCCTTTGCCAATGTGAAGCCGGTCGTAATCACAACCATCAATGCGAGGCATACCAGGATGCTGGCTGCGCAGAACAACAGGTAGTCGGAAGTTCGCGGAACCAGCCTGTAGGTTAAGGGTATAGAGAAGGTTGCCACGATGGCGGCGATGAGCTGTCCGGTGTCGATCCAACCGATAATGCGTTTCGACTGCCGGAAGTTGAACAGCCTTCCGAAGATACCCCAAAAGCTCAGCAGCAACACGGCCGTGATCGGACCTGTCATGCAGTACATCGTGAACAACAGCGCGTCATGCAGATCCGGGTTTCCGTATTCGAGAAATGCATACACGCCGATGGTGAACAGCAACACCAGGAGCACGCTGGTGAGCACAAGCGTACTGAATCGTATCCAGTTCTGGAAAAGGGTGAATAGCGCCGTTGTGGCAAGCCCAAGACCACCAGCTACGAGGAAGGCCTCGTCGAGATACTGCGCAAGGCGATTCAGAAAGAGGGAGTCGGCCGTAACCTGGTACGTGGCAATGAAGGCTCCCATGAAGAAGCCGGTGCAGAGCATCAGCAGCACCTGCCTGTGTTCAGCGTTTCGCTGCAGCGAACCAAAAAATCGACGTACCATAGTTCACCGGAAAGTCAAATATAAGGCAATGCGCACGACCGGCTTTTGGCGAAAACCCGCCGTACATTGCATGGGTTATTTGTACCGGGAATCAGTGTGTTGCTGTGGAATCGGCAGCAGTTTTTCCGCCCTCCTGCTGGTATTCGACGTTCAGGCCTTTGATCACGTCATTAGTGATGTCGAGGGAGTCGCCGGCAAACAGTACATCGCTGGTCGGGTCAAACTTCAGCACGATATGGAGGCCATGGGTCTGTCCGTACTTCTTCAGGAAGGCAGTGACCCGATCGTAAAGCTCCTTATTCAGCTTGGATTGCTCGTTCATGAGTTCCTGCGTCAGCGATTGCTCATACATGCGCAGGTTCTGCTGCTTTCGTTGCAGATCCTCTTCCACTGCGCGTACCTGGGAAAGCGTCATGTTGCCCACGTTGCGCTGGTAATTGTTGATCTCGGTTTGGAGCCCCTCCGACCGGTTTCTGTATTCCTGCTCCATTTTTTTCGTCTTTTCCTCCAATTCCTTGCGCCTGACGTCAAGGTACTTGTAGTGCTGCAACACGGAGTCGGAATTGATAAAGGCGATGAGCGGCTTTTCCCCGGACATCAACGCGGATCCGCCCTGGGTGGAACTCGGGCTGCTTGAAAAATGCAGGTAGTAAAGTACGGCGACGGCAACCAGGAGAACGCCGTTAAGGGCCAGGGATAGGTTTTTCATCGGTTTAAGTTTGAGTAGCGGCAAATATAACTATACTAGGGAAATTGAGTGTTTGCTGTCGCCGGGATGGCTCGTATTCGTAGGAACGAAAGTCGCAGGCGCAGAAGCAGACGCAGAGAGTCAACGATAGCTTAGGCGCTGGGGGGACCCCATTGCGTCTGCATCTGCATCTATTCCACGCGATACCAGCCTGCATACATCGGATAGTTCATGGCGGTACGACGGATCGTCTCCCGCATCTCGTCTCCGATATCCTTCAATTTCTTCGCGGGCATTCCACCGTAAATACTTCCCGGTTCCACCTTGGTGCCTCCAAGAACTACTGCCCCGGCCGCGATAACCGAATTTTCACCAATGACGGCATGGTCCATGATGATGGCTCCCATGCCGACAAGCACATTGTCGCCGAGGGTGCAACCATGAACGATGGCGCCATGGGCGATGGAAACATTGTTTCCGATGACGACGCGCGCTTTCTGGTAGGTGCAATGGATGATGGCTCCATCCTGTATGTTCGTGTTATTGCCAATCGTTATGGAGTGTACATCACCCCGAACCACGGCGTTATACCAGACAGTACAGTTGTCGCCCATGACGACCTCGCCGACCACCACGGCCGTCTCCGCCAGAAAACAGTCTTTGCCAAATCGCGGCGTAAATCCCCTCACGGAACGGATCAATGCCATAGCGTTGTTATTTTTTTGCCAATCTAGCACATCTCCGAATTTTCCACCCGGGAACGGTGCAAAACTGCCTGACAAGATGTCACGGCAAAAGATCAAAAGTTTGTATTTTTGCGTCCCTGAAGAGTGATTTTATGAAGGATTTGCTGGGAGACATTGGAATTTACGACGCGGCGGGCGTCCCGACACAGTCGGGAATAACCCGGGATAGCGACACCGGAAAGCAGCGCAAGCTATACATCGAGAGTTACGGGTGCCAGATGAACTTTTCCGACAGCGAGATTGTGGCTTCCATTCTCGCGAAAGAAGGGTTTGATACGACTTCCGATATCAGTCAGGCTGATGTCGTTTTCCTGAACACGTGTGCCATAAGGGAGAAGGCGGAGCAAACGGTCCGCAACCGGCTGGATCACATTCAAGGCTTAAAGAAAAAGAAACCCGGCATGCTGGTGGGTGTTCTGGGCTGCATGGCCGAACGGCTAAAGGCGCAGTTGCTGGAGGAAGAACAGCTGGTCGACCTGGTGGCGGGCCCGGATTCGTATCGCGACCTGCCCCGGCTGGTCGGGCAGGCCGACGAAGGGGCGCGCGCCGTGAACACGTTTCTTTCACGCGAAGAGACCTACGCCGATATCAGCCCGGTAAGGCTGAACTCTAATGGCGTTACCGCGTTCATCTCTATAATGAGGGGATGCGACAACATGTGTACGTTTTGTGTCGTTCCCTTCACGCGCGGTCGGGAACGCAGCCGCGACCCCGAATCGATCGTTTCGGAAGCGACCCGGCTCTTCGAAAGCGGGTACCGGGAAGTAACCCTCCTCGGACAGAACGTCGACTCTTACAAGTGGTCACCTGCTGCCAACGCCCGGTCGCGGATTGAGCGCGGTGAACTTCAGGATGTGGTCACCTTCGCCAACCTGCTCGAACGGGTTGCGCGGATCCATCCCGACCTTCGCGTGCGCTTTTCGACATCGCATCCCAAGGACATCACGGATGAGGTCCTGTACACGATGGCCCGGTATGACAACATCTGCAAGTACATCCACCTGCCCGTTCAGAGCGGGAGTACGCGGATCCTCGACCTGATGAATCGCGGATACACGCGCGAATGGTATCTGCAGAAGATCCGGAGAATTCGGGAAGTGCTTGGAGAAGCGTGCGGTCTTTCGTCGGACTTCATTGCGGGGTTCTGCAGTGAAAGCGACGAGGATCACCGCGACACGCTGGATCTTATGGATGCCGTCCACTTCGATTTTGCATACATGTTTGCGTATTCGGAACGCCCGGGCACGCCTGCGGCCAAAAAGTTTGCAGACGATGTGCCGGCGGAAATAAAAAAGCAACGCCTGAACGAGATCATTGCAAAACAGTCCGTTCACGGCCTCGAACGAAATCGCGCTGACGTGGGCAAGACATTTACTGTGCTCGTCGAAGGCCCGTCGAAGCGTTCGGAAGCATTCCTCCAGGGGAGAAACTCTGCAAACAAGGTTGTAGTGTTTCCCAGAAAGAATTTTGTCAAGGGTAAGTATGTCCGGGTGCGAATCGACGACTGCACCGGGGCGACGCTTATTGGAAATGCTGTTTGACTATGACTATCACAGATGCTGAAATACAAAGTGTAAAGCTTCGGTTCGGCATTATCGGCAACTCGCCGCTGCTGAACAATGCGGTTCGGGTAGCAATGCAAGTGGCGCCGACGGACATGTCGGTACTTATTACGGGTGAAAGCGGAAGCGGTAAGGAATCTTTCTCAAAGATTATCCACCACCTCAGTCCGCGAAAACACGGACAGTTTATCGCCATCAACTGCGGGTCCATTCCCGAAGGCACGATCGACTCGGAGCTTTTCGGGCACGAAAAGGGATCCTTTACCGGCGCATACGATTCCCGGAAAGGCTATTTTGAAGTTACTAACGGTGGCACTATCTTCCTGGATGAGATTGGCGAAATGCCCCTTGGAACCCAGGCACGATTGCTGCGCGTCCTCGAAAACGGCGAGTTTATCCGCGTGGGGTCCTCCAAGGTACTCAAGACGGACGTCCGTGTGGTTGCCGCTACCAACATCAACCTCATGCAGAAGGTGGAGGAAGGAAAATTCCGGATCGACCTGTATTACAGGCTGAGCACCGTGCCCATCTTCGTTCCGCCGCTCCGCGATCGGGGTAACGACATCGACCTGTTATTCCGCAAGTTCGCGGGCGACTTTGCGGAAAAGTATCGCGTGAAGCCCATCACCCTTACCGACGATGCCCGCGAGGTGCTACTCCAATACCGCTTTCCCGGCAATATCCGTCAGCTTAAAAACCTGGTTGAACAAATGTCTGTGCTTTCGACAGGCGAAAGGGTTATCGATGCAGCAACGCTTGAACGCTATCTTCCGCATGAAAGTCACCTTCCGGCTCTGCTTCCATCGTCGACCACTGAAAAGGACGCCATCAGCGAACGCGACCTGCTCTACAAGGTGCTGTTTGATATGAAACGCGACATGGTCGATCTGAAGAAGTTGGTGCTCGATATTTACAACAACCAGGGAAAAGCAGGACAGATCGTGAAAGATCACCCGCAACTTTTCGACGGCCTCGAACATGAGGTCCACAAGGTCCCATCGGAACCCGTGCTGTTGAATGTCCATACCAATGAAGATCAGGAGGAAATTCAGGACATCACCCACGAAACCGAAGACGACGATTCGCTGTCTATCGAAAAGAAGGAACGTGAACTAATCGTTCGCGCACTGCGCAAGAACAACAACAAGCGCAAGTATGCGGCACGTGATTTGGGCATATCGGAGCGGACCCTCTATCGCAAAATAAAGCAGTATGATCTTGAATAAACTGCGTGCTGCAGTTGTACTGGTAGCCATCGCCGCAGGCCTGGCCGGCTGTGGCGTGTATTCGTTCACCGGCGGGGGAACGGAAGCAAACACCATCACGATAGAAGACATTTTCAACAACGCCGACATGGGTCCGGCGAACATGGGGCAGGATTTCACGAATCAGCTGAAGAATTATTTCGTGCAGAATACGAAGCTTTCGGTTGTCCAGGAAGGCGGCGAGTTGCAGATGAGCGGCGAGATATCGGGATACACGCTGAGCCAGATCGCCCCGGTCGCTCCGACACAACCTGACGATTACAGTCCCGCGTCTATGACCCGGCTTACGATTACCGTAAGGATTACTTACACAGATACCATCGACGAGACGAAGAGTTTTCGCGACAAGACTTTTTCCTTCTATAAAGACTTCTCAAACGACCAAAATCTGAGCGATGTCGAAGACGCTTATGTCAGAGAAATATTTGAGCGACTAGTTAACGACATATTCAACGCTTCGGTTGCCAATTGGTGATTTTTGCCCTATTTTTAAAAGTCATGCAAACCAAGAACCAGTTCATTAAGATCCTTCACGGTTACCTGAGCAGCACAGAAGAAGATGCCTGGCAAATACAGGCGTTGAAAGAGGCGTATCCTTACAGCCAGGTGTTGCATGCGTTGGCCGCACGACTAAGCAAAGATCATCACCTTCCCACGGCACAGGCGGACCTGCAGCGCGCTGCAGTACATGCCGGCGACCGTGCAGTGCTCAAGGACATCATGACGCGAATCCATACGCCACGCGTTTCTGCAGACGAAACACCGGCGGTGCCTGTCACCGCAGCAGCCGAAGAACACGCGGTTGCCGAAGACGTGATGCACGAATTGAACCGCCTTCACGAACTGCGACAGAATTTCGAAAGCTTGTTCGAAGCAGAGTCGGCGCGACAGGCAGAAGCTCAAGCGGAAGCAACGCGGGCTGAACCGGAGCCGGAACAGCCCCCTGCTGAAACTGCTTCAACTTCACCGGAACCAAAAAAGCCCAAAGGGCGCGTGGGACGAAAGCCGGGCCGTGCGAAAGCTGAACGGATCATTGAGCTGGCCCGCGCCCTGAATGCGCAACAGCAAGACACTCCCGAAACAGAAGACGATCAGCCGAAGAAGAGCACCGGTCAAAAAAAAAACGCCGAAGGTCCGGATGACCTGATTCTGGATGCCATCGAGCAGTCAAAAAAAAAACTCATACCGGGAAGTGAACGGCAGCAGGAGCAACTCGAAATAATAGAGGAGTTCATAAACGCCAGCCCGACGATCTCCAATCTCCGGAGCAAGCCTGCTCCTGTTTCTCATGACGACCTGAGCCAGGTGAAGGCCGGCGAATTCGGAGAGCATCTTGTCAGTGAGACGTTGGTGGAAATTCTCATCAATCAGGGCAAAAAGGAACGCGCGATTGAGGTGCTGAAGAAGCTCATTTGGAAGTTCCCCCAAAAAAAGGCTTACTTTGCAGCACAGATTGAAGACCTAAGAAAGTAGACCATGTACGAGCTCATCCTTGGTATTATCATATTCCTGGCCATACTGCTGGTGCTTATTGTCTTGGCCCAAAATTCCAAGGGAGGTGGCCTGAGCAGCCAGTTTGGCGGCAGCGGCGCCAGTAACATTATCGGGGTTAAGAAAACCGGCGATTTGCTGGAGAAGCTCACCTGGGCCTTCGCCATCGGTATCATGGTCCTTACCCTTTCAGCCAGCTTTATTCTTCCCACTTCCAGCGAGGCGCCCAGGAATGAGATCCTGGACGAAGCCGGGCAACAAGGCAGCCCCGGTCTGGTGCCTCCTATGCCAACCCCCGATCAGTCGCAACCCTCCGCCCCCGCTGACTCAGCAAAGTAAGCGAACGGCCTTCTCAGACTCTGGGGTTCTCCTCATTATACAGCCGCGACAGGTGCTTCACGAAAAGACGCTTCGCGACCGGCATAAGCGTTTCCGTAAATGGAAATTTCATTCGGGAAAGAATCAGATAGGTAGCCGGGTTTGGCATATCCTTCCATCGCGCGAGCAGGTCCAGCTTGATGCGTTCGTACGTATATAGCGGCTTTTTCTGGACGCTTTCAAGGAACTCCGTGTTCAGGCTGCGGAGTTGTTCCTGGCTGTCCTCGTAAAAGCTGATCTGGTACCGGTAAACGTTCGTTTCCCTTTCCGGGGGCTGGGTTACGAAAAGGTATCCTTCCCGGGCGTACAGGGGCGTGACACCGACTGGCGAGATCTCGCACTGCGATTCCACGTAATCGTAGATTACCGTGCCCTCCTGGAGCGATTCTTTGATCCGCGGGATCGCAAAAGCTATGATTTCATCCAGTTCCGCCATTACTTCATCGTCTTCGATCAGCTTGCGATAGGACAATTCCAGCCGCCGGAATTCCTCCAGGGACAGCTCTTTGGGAAACGATTCCCGTAAGAGGGCTTTGTTTTCACGAATGGCGAGGGCATTCCGGTAGTGGAACACGAGGTCAGACAAAAACGGGTACAATTCGCTTTTTCCGAAGGATTCGTTCACTGTCTTCAGGTAGGCCAGTAAGATGTACTTCTTGTACTCGAAGTCAATCAATCCCTGCGTCAGCCAGTCTTTTGACAATTGCATAATCCAAAAACCGTTACTGCATATACCACCAAAATAATACGAAAAGAACGGAATAGGACACCGGAATTCTGGTTCCGGCGTGGTTTTACGCCACCTTCGAAGCAAAAAACACAGTTTTCATGCCAGAAAGTGTCCGAAAATGTCATGTCAGAATTGCACATTTCGGCTGACAACCTGCCATTTAAAAACTGCCGGGACAGGTCCGTCGGGCCAATAATATCGGACAAAAACTGCCATTTTGTAGCAAAAATGTGCTTTCTTGCATGCCCTTTCACATTGGCACAAAAGATGAGTGCCGCTGTGGCAGAACCAAAAAAATTGTTCAACCAAAACTTCCATTACGTATATGGCGAAAATCAATTTCAAACCGAACGAAGACCGGGTTCTCGTTGAACCGGCCGAGGCTGAGGAGAAGACCGCGTCCGGCATCTACATACCCGACACCTCCAAGGAAAAGCCCCAGAAAGGGAAGGTGATCGCAGTAGGTGAAGGTCTTAAGGACAAGCCCGTTACGGTTAAAGTTGGCGATCAGATCCTGTACGGCAAATACGCCGGAACCGAGATCACAATTGATGGAAAAGAGTACCTGATCATGCGTAACTCCGACATTTTCGGAACCATTTAATCTGTAAAACTAAAACCACTTCAAGAAATGGCTAAAGAAATAACCTTTGATACCACTGCGCGGGATAAGATAAAGAGGGGTGTCGACAAGCTGGCCGATGCTGTTAAGGTCACCCTCGGCCCGAAAGGACGCAACGTAATCCTGGACAAAAAATTCGGTGCCCCCACAGTAACAAAGGACGGGGTAACAGTCGCCAAGGAAATTGAACTGAAAGATCCCATCGAAAACATGGGTGCCCAGCTGGTCAAGGAAGTGGCCTCCAAGACGGCTGATGCAGCCGGCGACGGAACCACCACTGCAACAGTCCTGACCCAGGCCATCTTCGGTCACGGCATCAAGAACGTGGCTGCCGGCGCTAATCCGATGGACCTGAAGCGGGGTATTGACAAGGCGGTAACCGCCGTCGTCGAAAGCCTTCGCAGACAATCCAAGAAAATCAAAGACTCCAGCGAAATCGCGCAAGTCGCAACGATCTCCTCCAACAACGACGAAGAAATCGGAAAGATGATCGCCGACGCCATGGAAAAAGTAGGCAAGGACGGCGTCATCACCGTTGAAGAAGCCAAGGGTACGGAAACGGAAGTGAAGACCGTGGAAGGTATGCAATTCGACCGCGGCTACCTCTCCCCTTACTTCGTAACGAACACGGAAAAGATGGAGGCTGAGCTCGACAGTCCTTACATCCTGATCCACGACAAGAAGATCAGCTCCATGAAGGAGCTCCTGCCCATCCTCGAACAAACAGCACAAACCGGCAAGCCGCTGCTCATTATCGCTGAAGAAGTAGAAGGTGAAGCGCTCGCTACACTGGTTGTTAACAAGATCCGCGGCGCTCTGAGGGTAGCTGCCGTGAAGGCTCCCGGCTTTGGCGACAGAAGGAAGGCCATGCTGGAAGATATCGCCATCCTTACCGGCGGTAGAGTGATCTCCGAAGAGCTCGGCTTTAAGCTTGAAAACACAACGCTTGATCACCTCGGCCGCGCTGAAAAGGTCAACATCGACAAGGACAACACTACGATCGTTAACGGCGCAGGCAAGAAAGCCGACATCCAGGGACGCATCAACCAAATCAAGTCACAGATCGAAACGACTACTTCCGACTACGACAAGGAAAAGCTCCAGGAACGTCTGGCCAAGCTTTCCGGTGGTGTCGCTATCCTCTACGTAGGTGCGGCCACTGAAGTCGAGATGAAGGAAAAGAAAGATCGCGTTGACGATGCACTGCACGCAACGCGCGCCGCAGTACAGGAAGGGATCATCCCGGGTGGCGGTGTAGCGTACGTCCGTGCCATCGAAGCACTTAAGGACGTCGAAACAGAAAACGAAGACCAGTCGACCGGTGTTAACATCATCCGGCAAGCGCTCGAAGCGCCGCTCCGTACGATCGTCGCCAACGCCGGTCAGGAAGGATCGGTCATCGTCAGCAAGATTCGCGAAGGCAAAAAGGACTATGGATACAATGCCCGCGAAAACAAGTTCGACAACTTCTTCGAAGCAGGTATCATCGACCCGACCAAGGTATCGCGCCTGGCGCTCGAGAACGCCGCTTCTATTGCCGGATTGCTGCTGACGACCGAGGCTGTCGTATCGGAAATCCCTGAAGAAAAGGAAGCCCCCGCAGCGCCTCCGGGCGGAATGGGCGGAATGATGTAATCCACAACGGATCTACATAGACCTTATATTCCTATATATATATACCGGAAAGGGCTGCCCCGTAAGGCAGCCCTTTTTAGTAGAGACGTTGCATGCAACGTCTCTACATTGGGATACCGTCACCAATTACCGATTACCGATTTGTCCCATATACCCTATACCTTATACCCTATACGTTATACCCTATACCCTATACCCTATATCATATACCCTTATTTCCTTATTTCCTTATTTCCTTATTTCCTTATACCCTATACCCTATACCCCTATACCCCTATACCCCTATACCCTTATATCCTTATATCCTTATTTCCTTATTTCCTTATTTCCTTACATACTTCTAAGTTCTAACTAGTTTTACTAAATTTCACTTTTGCGAGCAGCGCCCCGCGTGGCCGAACATTTTTAATGACCTAAACGTTATCCTGGTGACATTACTTCCTGTGCGTATGCTTTCGTCCAGGCCCCGGGATGTGCGCTTCGTTGAAGGTCACACGCCAATCGTTTCAAAAATCCAACACGTATGGTGATCCACGACACTTTTCCCGACTTCCTCCTTTTTGTTTATGTCCACATGTCGGAAGCGGACCACAACTATGATCCGCGGGAGATGGCGCTGATCAAACAAAAAATGCACGCGCTGTTCCCCAAAGGCACCGATCTGGAGAAAAAGTTGTACCAAACCATTCGCGACTACAACAATTTTGACAAATCACAACTCGACACGTTGTTCAAAGACACCTTTGAGAAATTCAAAGGCGCAAATCCTGAACTTCGGGAACATCTCTTTCAGGACATACGTGAGATCGCCGGAGCCGATGGCGCCATCAACGCGTCCGAATCGCAGGCTCTCGAATCGCTGAAGCGGATTATCGACTTAACGTCTGCTACGGCAAACTGACGCCACCTATTTCCTGGCCGCGACCCGATATAAGTACGTGGCCATCGCAGCAAAGAAAAGGGCGCCCATCAGCTGATAGCCGCCTCGTCCCAGCATTTCCGTCAAACCATGCTCTGCACTCAGCGTCACCATCTTGTCTTCGAGAAATACATACAGTATCGCCACGATCACTCCCGTCAGCGCACCGCCTGCGACGAGTCCTGTGGCGAGCAGATTGCCCTTGCTGAGCTCTGATTCGCCTTCTTCCTGCTTGTTGCCCGCACGCCAGTGGATAATTCCTTTGATGGCTCCGCCAACGAATATCGGCAAGGTCGTAGACAAGGGAAGATACAATCCGATCGCAAAGGCCAGCGCCGTTACACCGCACAGTTCGAGTGTCACTGAAATAAAAACACCCACGATCACATATTGCCAGTCGAGATTGAAACTCAGGATGCCCTTCGCAAGCGTGGCCATGAGCGTAGCCTGCGGCGCGGGATACGTGTGGCCGATAGCATGGTGTATTCCCTGGTCGAGCAATGCTTGCGTGGGTGTATCCAGCAACTTAACGATAAAACCGATGGCCACCGAGGAGACAATGGCGCCGACGAAAAGTGCGATCTGTTGATTTCTTGGAGTGGCGCCCACAAGATAACCTGTTTTGAGATCCTGGGATGTCGCCCCTGCATTTGCAGCGGCGATGCAAATCATCCCTCCCACCACGAGTGCAACCGGTTCATAGAAGTAGCCTGTCCATCCCACAGCGGTGAAAATGAGACACGTTCCCATGAGTGTGGCGATGGTCATACCCGATATGGGGTTGTTGCTGTTGCCGACCAGGCCGACGATGCGACTCGACACGGTCACAAAGAAGAAGCCGAACAACACCACCAGCACACCGATTAACAGTCGCTGCACGACACCCTCACCGGGAATCAGGGGCATCACCGTTGTCAGCACCACCAGGATAAGGCTGCCCACAATCACCACACGGAACGACAGGTCGCGATCCGTGCGCACCACGCCGGCTGAACCTTTCTCGCGAAGCGACCTTACGCTCTCCTTAAACGAGCTGATGATTGTCGGGAGTGTCTTGAGCAGTGTGATAAAACCACCGGCGGCCACCGCGCCCGCCCCGATCTGCCGGATGTAAGCATAGTATATCGCCGGTGCAGGATTTGCGAACGTCTGCGTAGCCGGATCCCAGCCTCCGCGTCCTCCTGAAGTATCCAAACTGGGGAGGTCGCCGATTTTCACCAGCTGACTTGCAATAACCGCCGGGTCGACAATCGTCGTGATGAGTGGGATCATCGCCCACCACGCGAGCACAGACCCCGCAACCAGAACGCCGGATATCCGCGGACCGATGATGTAACCTACACCCAGGTACTCAGGAGTGATCTCGCCGTTGATCGTGGCAGAGGGCCAGAACTTGCTGGCCTTGCTTGTCACAAGCGCAGGCACTTCGGCAATAACGTGAAACACCTTCTGCAGTATGGCATAGCCCATGGCGATACCCATTCCGATGAATGCCGTTTGTGCAAAGACACCACCGCGCTCCCCTGCCACCAACACCGACCCGCACGCAGTACCTTCGGGGTAAGGCAAATTGCCATGCTCCTTGACTATGAGCGAGCGCCTCAGCGGTATCATCATCAGCGTTCCCAGCATACCGCCGAACGCCGCGAGGATGAGGATGGTGAGGTATCGGAAATATTCCTGCCCATTGCTCTCAGGAGATAAGAACAGAAAACCCGGTAGCGTAAATACCACGCCGGCAGCAATCGACTCGCCCGCCGATCCAGTCGTCTGAATGATATTGTTCTCGAGGATGGTGGTCTTCAAGAATTTCCGGCCCAACGTGATCGCGATGACCGCGATGGGTATGGATGCGGATACCGTGAGCCCGGCCTTCAGCGCAAGGTAAACAGTTGAGGCTCCGAACAACACGCCGAAAAGGGCGCCAAAGGTAATTGACTTGACCGTGAGTTCCGCGAGGGTTTGTTCAGGTGGAACGTACGGTTTGAAGGCTCGTGGTTCTTCCATAGGTTTAGGTTTTTATGGTTTGGCTTACTGAACCGCACCCATCCATTTCTTCAGGATGGGGTTCAGCAAAATAAACAAAATCCCGGCAGTACCGCTGAACGCAATCACAGTGAGAAACAGGCCGGGCACTTCGCTGGGATTGTGCGGATCGAATCCGCCTGCAAACAAGCCTGCAAGCAGGTTGCCCAACGCTGCGCCAACAAACCATATTCCCATCATCTGCCCCACGTAACGCGGCGGCGACAACTTGGTAACTGAACTCAGTCCGACAGGACTCACCGCCATCTCACCCGATGCATGCAGGAAATAGGCAAAGATCAGCCACGTAATGTTCGGCTTGTCTCCGCTGGTAACTACCAGGGCTGCAAAATACATCACGACAAAACCCAGCGCGAGGGTGAGGAGCCCCAAACCGAATTTCACCGGCATCGACGGATTGAGGTTTCGGGCTGCAAGACGTATCCAGAGGCTCGCGAACAAAGGCGCGAGGATAATGACAAACATCGGACTGAACGACTGCAGTGATCCTGCAGGTAGTTCGTAGCCCAGCACAAACCGGTCGGCATAATCACGGGCAAAAAGATTGAACGAGGAGCCGTGTTGCTCGTAGCCAGCCCAGAAAAGCGCCGCGCCGATAAATAACGCCAGGATCACCAGCACACGCTTTCGCTCGTCCGGTGTCAATCCGCCGGCCGCCAAAATATAAAGGAAGTAGAGCAGCGTTACCGACACGATCACAGCACCAACGGCCTCTGCGATGCCCCGCGCGCTGGCGAGGTCGATAAGCCCTGTGACATGAAGTAGAAAGACCAGTATCACAACAAGAGCCAAGAAGACCAACAGCATTTTTGTCGACCCCGTAGACGCGCCGTCACCGCCGGAGCGCGCCTTGGGTTTCGCGCCGGCATCGCCCAACGTCTTGTTTCTAAGTCTGAATTGGATTAAGCCGAGCAACATTCCCACAGCGGCCAGTCCGAATCCGAGATGCCAGTTCACCTTTTCCGCTGCAAAGCTTACGGCAATCTGCCCGAGGAAGGAACCAATGTTGATGCCCATGTAGAACAAGTAAAAACCCGCATCCCGTCGGGCACCGCCTTCCGGATAAAGATCACCCACCAGGGTGCTGATGTTCGGCTTCAGCAACCCAGTGCCTGTCGCTACGCATGCAAGCCCTGCAAAGAAAATCGCTTGCCCACCGGGGATCGCCAGCAGCAGATGGCCCGCAAGGATGCAGAGACCGCCATACCAGATCGCCCTTTGTTGCCCGAAGATATTGTCCGCAAGCCAGCCGCCGGGAAGCGTAAGCAAGTACACAGCAGCCGTATAGAGACCATAAATGGCGGCCGACTCTTCTACGCTCAACCCCAGGCCGTCGCGCGCCGCCGGCGTCGTCATAAAGAGAATGAGGATCGCGCGCATGCCGTAGTAGCTGAACCGTTCCCACATTTCGGTGAAGAACAGCGTACTCAACCCCGCAGGGTGCCCGAAGAAGCGCCTGGATTCCGTCATAGCGTTTCTCATCGTCTTTCAGCTTCAGCTACTTCAACTGACCTGGGTGCGAGGAACATATTGTACAGTATCATGAGGGTGACGGAGATTGCTCCTACTCCCGCCACGAGATACCACATCAATTGCGGATTGGAGTGCATGTAGGATGTACGTAGTTTATCCGCAAGGAATCCACCGGCAAAGGCGCCGATAGCTACGGGGAGAAAGGCAAAGCCCATGAACGTTCCCGTTTGTTCCGGCGGCGCAAGCGAGGCGACGTACTCGTAAAAGCGCGGCGACTGCAGGGCTTCGCCTACTGCATAAAGCATAATGCCGAGGACGGTGAAGGTAATCGTTCCTCCTGCGCCCACAACAACCCAGGAAATGCTTGCCAGCACCAACCCACCGGTAATCGAAACGACAGGTTTGAATTTTCGGGTGAGCACGGTGATCGGGACGGTAAGAACAATGATCGACCACGCATCAATGGTTTCCAGGATTTCAAAATGTTCAAAGTGCAGCACCTCGAGCGTGTAGAGCGGCAGCAGAAAGAAGATCTGCCAGAACATGATCCAGAATCCCGAGAAAATAATCAGGAACGACATGAAACGGAAATTGGCAAACACCAGGAGCATGTCGCGAAACACCTTGCCGAAGGTACGGACCGATGTGCCGCCCGCAGGAGCGGGAGGTTCACGGAAGAACAGAAGTGTCCCGAGAAGAAGGAGCAGCGACGTAACCGATGAGACGATCAGGACGAACTCGATGCCCAGGTTCTGCCGCACAGGCAAAGCGAGCAGTGGCCCGATGGCGCCACCAAAATTTACGAGCGTATAATAGATGGCAAATCCCAACGCTTTAGTTTGGGGTTTTGATGTTCGGTCTACTGTCCCGACGATGCACGGCTTGATAAGCGAACCGCCAATAGCGGTGATGATGAGCACGGCGATGACATAAGTTTTCGGTCCGATTATTCCGCTGAGTATCCGTCCCGGTTCCATACCGGCCAACCCGATGAGGAAGTAGCCGAGCGTGTAGATGGCAAAGCATGCCGTCAGCGATTTCTTGAATCCGTAGCGATCGACAAACACTCCGGCGAGTACCGGGAGAAAGAAAATCAGGCCCGAGAAGAGGCCAGCCAGCGTGCTTGCGTCCTCCGTCAGGCCAACCTTTTCCGAGATAAATACCACCAGGACTGCGTTGGCACCGTAAAAAGCCAGCCGTTCAAACAGCTCAAGTGTATTGGCTACCCAAAAATTGGCTTCGAAGCCGTAGCGGATGTCGTGGATGCGATCACGCAACCCCATGAGAAAGGAAAATTTGTGCGCGGATAAGCCGCATAAATGACCCAAATAAAATTTTACGCATTCCCATCTTTCAAAATATCCTGTAGACAAGTAAAACTTTTCACAAAAAGAAACCTAAAAGAGCCCGCTACTTCTAAAATTCTGTTGGCCTTCCACTGATCCCGGATTCATCGGAAAAGGCCAAAAATATATCATTTCAATCGTTTGTGCTAACACTTATTTGGGTAACTTGTCACGACATTATTAACCCGAACGAACGTGGTATGCAACACAAGGGATCGGTACCGGAACGCCCGTCGCTGGAAGGTGCCGGCATTACGGACGCCGTAGTGAACTGGAACCTTCCTCCGGAGGAATTGGCCGAAATCGCGGTCCGGCTGGGTCAGGCGGTCACAACCTCAACGGGCGCCATAGCGGTCGATACCGGAGAATTCAAAGGTCGCGCACCGCGCGACCGTTTCATCGTGAGAGATGCCGTCACAGACGAGGAGGTATGGTGGAATAACATCAACATGCCCTTTGATCCGGCCCGGTTCGACAAGCTTCTTAAACGAGTAGGATCATATCTCAACGGTCGTGAGATTTTTGCGCGCGATGCCTATGCATGCGCGGATCCGCGGTACCGTGTCAGGGTAAGGGTGATCACGGAGTATGCCTGGTCGAACCTTTTTGCCTACAACATGTTTGTGCGGCCGGAACGAGATGAGCTTGCTGATTTTACGCCGGACTGGTTGATCATCAACGCGCCTGGCTTTCATGCCGACCCTTCGCGCGACGGAACAAGACAACGGAACTTTTCCATCATCAATTTCTCAAGACGGATTATTCTTATCGGAGGCACGGGATACACGGGCGAAATCAAGAAAGGAATGTTTTCCGTATTGAATTTCATCTTACCGCGCATGCACGACGTGCTGCCGATGCACTGCGCTGCCAATTTGGGTGAATCCGGCGATGTCGCGCTGTTTTTTGGCCTTTCAGGCACCGGCAAGACGACGCTGTCAGCGGACACCGGCAGGCGACTTATCGGCGATGATGAACACGGCTGGACGCCGCATAACTCGATCTTCAACTTCGAAGGGGGATGCTATGCCAAGGTGATCCACCTCTCGGCAGAAAGCGAACCGACTATCTATCGTGCAATAAGACCCGGGGCACTGCTCGAAAATGTAACCTTGCGTCCGGATAGTAACGAAGTGGATTTCGATGATGCGTCGCTTACGGAGAACACGCGGGTAAGCTATCCGATCCATTATGTCGATAATAGCGTAATTCCCTCGGTAGCGGATGCGCCTTCAAACATCTTTTTCCTCACCTGCGACGCCTTTGGTGTATTGCCGCCGATATCACGGCTCACGCCAAAGCTTGCGACCTATTTCTTCATGAGTGGGTACACTGCAAAAGTTGCCGGCACGGAAGCGGGTGTGTCAGAACCAACAATGACCTTCTCCGCCTGCTTTGGTGCGCCATTTATGCCGCTACACCCGAACGTCTACGCAGAAATGTTTCGTCGTAAAATAAAGGAAGTTGGTGCCCGGGTTTGGCTCGTGAACACGGGCTGGACCGGCGGATCGTATGGTTCCGGCAAGCGGATTGCGCTTGGGCACACACGTGCGTTGGTAGGCGCTGCCCTGGGCGGCGGACTCGACAGCGTGGCCTTCCGCAAGGAGGAACACTTTGGTGTTGAAATACCGTTGTCGTGTCCCGGCGTACCCGACGAGATCCTTGACCCTGCCAGCGCGTGGCCCGACCGTGAAGCATACGCGAACAAGGCGAACTATCTCGTCAACGCTATGAAACGAAATTATGACAGCCTCTGGTCGCTGCCAGGCGACATGCAGTCCCGCGGCGAACTAAAGATCGCCTCGAGGTAAAGATACTTTAACCTAAACCTGAGAAGGTATCCTGCGTGGCGGGGTACCTTTTTTTGTGTTGATGTGTTGATGTGCCTGCCCGGCTGTCCAATAAACATTGGGCGGCCGGGCAGGCACTTCAACACATTCTTCCTACCTTTGCCCCATGCAGCAATCATCCCGCAAGAAAAAGCTCGGGGGATATCCCGCTACCGGTGTTGTCATCAGCACGACGCTGGCACTTGTCGTCATTGGCTTGTTTGGCATGATCCTGATCTACTCCAATCGCTTTGAGGCGATGGTTCGGGAGAACGTGGTGTTCAAGGTCTACACGCGCAACGGGCTGTCTGAAACCCAGCTGAAGCAGGTGCAGCAAGCGCTGGCTTCGCGTGAATTCGTGGCCGACGAGGAAAATGCCGTCGTCTTCATTTCCAAAGAAGATGCGGTCAAAGAACTTTCCGATCTGGCGAAATACCAGGACGTATTGGGCGACAATCCCTTCCGCGACATGTTCGAGGTAAAGATTGCGCCTGCATTTCACGATACCACGCGACTGGATTCCGTCAGGGCCGAACTCGAAAACATGAGCGGCGTTTTCGAAGCCGTTTATGAAAAGGATTTTCTCGAGGATGTCAACCGAAACTTCAGGACCATCTCCCTGTTCCTCATCGGCGTGGATGCCATCCTGCTCGTCACCGTCATTCTCCTCATCAACAATACCATGCGGCTGGCACTGTTCTCACAGCGGTTCCTCATCCGCAGCATGCAGCTTGTCGGCGCCCGGAGCAGCTTCATCCAACGTCCCTTTCTCGTTCGGGCCGCGCTGTACGGCCTCCTCGCGGGCGTTATTGCCGCGGGACTGCTTTACGTGGGCTCACGCTACGCCTATGAAAGGATCGCCCAACTTAAACAGCTCCACGACCAACGCCTGTTCCTCATTCTTCTCGGATCACTCCTCGTGGTCGGCGCCCTCATCGCCGTTATCAGCACCTTCGTTTCGATCCGCCGATATTTAAAAATGTCACTGGATGAGCTATATTAGCGCGTTCTTTAGCTTGCCCCGACGTCAGTGGCAGTAGGCAGTAGGCAATAGGCAGTGGGCAGTGGGCAGTGGGCAGTGGTAAGAAGTAAAAATAATAACGCAGGCATGGACAAGACCGGGCTTCCTTTTGGAAAAAAGAACTATCGATGGATGATCATCGGGATTGTCACCCTGGTGGCCGGCTTCGTCATCATGTCGCTTGATAAGCACCGACATGGATTTGGCCCCCTCGGCCTCACAATCGGCCCTATTATCGTAATGGCCGGATTCATCATCGAAATATTCGCGATACTCATCCCGCGTGAAAAGGAACAATAGCGCTTCCCTCCTGCCCGATGTCCGTCATTGAATCAATTATCCTGGCCATCATCGAGGGGATAACGGAATTTCTGCCCGTGTCCTCCACCGGCCACATTATCATCGGCTCCACGCTCATGGGCATCGCCGATGCGCCGTTCACCAAGCTATTCACGGTGGCCATCCAGTTCGGCGCGATACTCTCGGTGATTGTCCTGTACTGGAAACGGTTCTTCCAGACGTTCGACTTTTATCGCAAGCTCTTCGTCGCCTTTATACCTGCGGCCGTGATCGGACTGCTCCTGGGCGACTACATCAATGTACTGCTGGAACGTGTCGACGTCGTGGGATATATGCTCGTGATCGGCGGAATTTTCTTCCTGTTTACTGACAAGCTGTTCGCCGACAATGAAACGAACCCATCGGAGGGCATCACATACCCGGTAGCGCTTAAAATCGGTTTCTTCCAGGCGCTTGCCCTCGTTCCAGGCGTATCGCGATCCGCAGCTACCATCATCGGCGGCCTCACACAACGTCTCAACCGGAAGACCGCCGCGGAATTCTCGTTCTTCCTTGCCGTGCCCACCATGTTCGCCGCCTCCGCCTACAAACTCTTCAGCTATTACCGCGAAGGCGGATCGTTCGGCGAACGGGAGCTGCTCGTATTGGGGGTCGGCAACATCGTGGCATTCGTCGTGGCAATGCTGGCCATCCGTTCGTTCATCAGCTACCTCACGCGCCACGGTTTCAAAGTGTTCGGGTACTATCGGATCATTGTCGGACTGGCAATCCTCATTCTCTACTACTTGGGTGTTGACCTCGCCATCGTATGATGCATCGTCCCGCAGACGAAGGCCGTGTACTGCTCGTTGACAAGCCGCTTGGATGGACTTCGTTCGACGTCGTCAACAAAATCAGAAAAAAGCTGGGCATCAGGAAAGTCGGCCATGCCGGCACGCTAGACCCGCTGGCTACCGGCCTTCTCATTATCTGCACCGGCAAAATGACACGTCAGATCGATCAATACATGGGGCTCGACAAAACGTATACCGGTACGATGGTGCTGGGTGCAGAAAGCCCTTCCGGCGACCTTGAGACTGAACCCGTGCCTGTAGCCGATCCGACGGCACTGGGAGAAGATCAAATCCGCGAGGCAGCACGCGCGTTCACGGGCGCCCTCACGCAAATACCGCCCGCCCATTCTGCCGTAAAGGTGGGTGGAACCCGGGCCTACCAACTGGCGAGGAAGGGCAAACCCGTAGCACTGACACCGCGGAGTGTGTATATTCATGAATTTGAGATCACGTCGATTAACCTGCCTGAGGTCAGTTTTCGCGTGACGTGTTCCAAGGGAACTTACATACGCAGCCTTGTCCGTGACTTTGGGGCGCACCTGAAGGTGGGCGCCTACCTGTCCGCACTGCGTCGCACGCGCATCGGCGATTTCCGCGTCGAAGATGCGACGCCTGTCGACGCAGTCGAATAGCCGCGCCGCATTCGCG
>DASVCT010000199.1:0-4593 GCA_036381475.1 Cyclobacteriaceae bacterium | reverse complement strand
CGAGTGAATCTTGAAGATGACAAAGTCCAGGTATAGAAATGTGAAATAGATGAGTATGAACAGGCTCACCCAGAAAAAAACGATATCATTTCTTGTCCTGACCACGGTCACAGGCTAAACGGAGATTACCAGGCGCCTTTTACACTTCGGAAACCACGCAACCTATTCAAGCCATCCGTAAAAGACCCTTATGAAGGTAATACAATTTATTTTGTCTGCCGGTGGTCAGTGATCGGTAAGACGTAACTTAAGTGCATTCCGTGCTGCCCCTATATACCCTATACCCCTATACCCCTATACCCTTATTCCCTTATTCCCTTATTCCCTTATTTCCTTATTTCCTTATTTCCTTATTCCCTTATTCCCTTACTCACCCTACACCCCCGCGCAGCCCTTGCATCCCTAAAGGGACCCAGCGCGCGGGTACGCCCTATAATCGAGGCACCACTTCAACACTCCAAGACTCCAACACTTTCTCAGAAGCGTTCCAGTTCTGAGAAGAAGAAGTTGCTTTCGATGATGGCGTTCTCGTCGCTGTCGGAACCGTGAATGGCATTTGCCTCTATTGAGGTGGCAAATAGCGCGCGGATGGTGCCCGGTGCGGCCTTTTTAGGATCCGTGGCGCCGATGAGGGTCCTGAAATCTTCAACCGCGTTGTCCTTCTCCAATATCATGGGAACAATGGGGCCCGACGACATGTATTTCACGAGGTCACCATAAAACGGCCTCGCCTTGTGAACGGCGTAAAACTGGCCGGCGCGTTCCGGACTCAGCACGGTCTTCTTGAGGGCCAAAACTCTGAATCCTGCCTCTTCGATCATTTTAATGATAGCCCCCGTATGGCCCGCGCCTACCGCATCGGGTTTGATCATGGTGAACGTCCGGTTTCCTGCCATTCTGTTGAATTAATTGGTTATTTCCAGCAAATACGGGCGCAAAAATAGAAAAAAATCCATCAGTCCGCGGTCAGCGCCGCCCGTGGACCGGGGCAGCACGCCACGAAAGGAAATTTTTTAGCATTTTTGCCCTTCGGTTTTCCGGTAAGCATGCAAAATGCACGAGAATTAAAGGTTTTGCTGGGGAAACCCCGAAAGGTGGTCGTTTTGATGCATTACAAACCTGATGCCGACGCCCTGGGGTCTTCTCTTGCACTGGCAGCGTGGCTGAGGAAAGGGAATCATAAGGTGAGTGTCATCTCCCCCAGCGATTACCCCGGATTTCTCAATTGGATGCCCGGGAACAGCGAAGTAATCGTTTACCACGGAAGCCGACCTGAAATATCCGCCCGCGCCATAGCGGAAGCTGACCTGGTCTTTTGTCTCGACTTTTCCAGCCTTTCCCGAATCAACGAACTTGGGGAAATGGTCCGTCGGTCGTCTGCAAAAACGGTACTCATTGATCACCACCTGGAGCCTGAACGTTTTGCTGATTTCGAGGAATGGGACGCGTCCGCTGCATCGACCGCAGAGCTGGTATACCGGCTTTTGGTAGAACTCGGTGGAGAAGATAAAATCGACTGCTGCATAGCGGAATGCCTTTATGCGGGGCTCATGACCGATACGGGCAGTTTCCGGCACAATAACACCACGCACGAGGTATTTGTCACTGCCGCCGCACTCGTAAAAAAGGGTGCGAATCCCCACAGGGTGTCCAAGCTTATTTACGATAACAACACACTTGCACGGATGCGACTCATGGGATATGTGTTGTCGCAGAAGTTGCAGGTCATTCCTGAATTAAGGACCGCCTACATCACGCTCAGCCGCGACGAGCTCCGCCAATATGAATCCCAGACCGGCGACACAGAAGGCCTGGTCAATTACGGACTGTCCATTAAAGACGTCGTTCTCTCCGTTTTGATTTATGAGCGGAAAGACGGCAGCGTGAAGCTTTCTTTCAGGTCGATTGGCGACTTTTCCGTGAACGACCTTGCCCGACAGCATTTTGAAGGCGGAGGACACAAGAACGCATCGGGAGGGCAGTCTTCCCTTTCGCTTGATGATACCCTTGCCAAATTCCTCAGCATTCTGCCCTCGTATCGCGATTTATTGCAACATGAGGGATACATTACAACCTTACCTACAAATCAGGAGTCTAAACAAAACAAAGCATGAGAATCTCAGTAATACTGGCAGCAGGGGTGGCCTTGCTAGCAGCCTGCTCCCAGTCGGGAATAAGAGAAACCCCGAGCGGGTTCAAATTTACGGTGGTGAGAGAAGGGACCGGAGAAGTCGCGCGGCCCGCGCAGTACGTGGTATTCAACTTCAGGGTGAGCGATTCGCAAGATTCGATCTGGGTGGATACCTACGACCGGGGGTACCCTGAATTTGCCCGGATCCAGGACAGCAGCGCAATCGCCCATGAAGATGGCATTACGCAAATGCTGCGGATGCTTTCAAAAGGCGACAGCGCCACCTTCAGTCTTACCATAGCCGAATTGTTTCGTGATTTCGCAAGACAACCCGTACCATCACACCTGGATTCCTCGCTGGTCGTGAGGTATTCGATTTCCGTCCGCGAGATTGTGAAGCAGGAGGATTTCGATGCGTTCCAGTCGCGCATGGAGCAGGAATATTATGCGTTCATGAACCGGCACGCAACGGAGCAACTGGGCAAAGACACCGTGGCCATTGACTCGTTCCTTGCCGAACGAAATATTGTTGCAGAAAAGTTGCCCTCCGGGATACGCTATGTGATCCATAAAGAGGGCACAGGTCCAATGGCGCAGCCGGGCCAGTCGGTATTGGTCGACTATGCTGGCTATTTGCTTGATGGTACCTACTTCGATACCTCAATAAAGGCCACCGCCGAGGAAAAGGGGCTATTCGACGCCCGCCGCGAGGCGCAGAACGGTTACAAGCCTTATGAAGTGGTGATTGACCAGACCTCTGTAATCCCGGGATGGCATCAGGCTCTTAAACAACTCAACAAGGGAGCTGAAGGTACCTTTTACATTCCCTCGGGATTGGCTTACGGACCCCAGGCATTCAACGGAATCAGTGCCAACAGTGTGCTGGTATTCGACTTGAAGATGGTAGACATAAAGTGACGCCCCAGTTTGAAAGGTAGGGCGTGACAAAGCAATGGCTTTAACACATATATATAATACAGACATGAAAGCAGGACGGTATGTATTTTATGCAGTGATTGCCCTATCCCTGACCTCGTGCCTCAACGACGACGGCAGCAACTCGAAGCTGAATGAAGAAGTAAAACTGATAGACGATTACCTTGCGAGCAACGGAATCACGGACGATGTCTTATATGACAATTATAACGGCATCAGGGTCCACGTACACGAGTACGGACAGAAGGCCCCGCCTCACGACGGCCAGGAAGTTACGATTAACTATGTGGGCAAGCTGTTCTCGAACGGAGCCGTATTTGCCTCCGGTCTTATCACCGATAAGGTTCAAAACCTGGCGCCCTACGGTCTCGAGCTCACCGTGCGAAGCATGATGACCGGATCGAATGTGACGGCCTATGTCCCCTCCAGCAGCGGCTTTGGTTCCTCCGGAGCAAACGGCGTACCCGGGGACGCAATCCTCGTTTATGATATTTTCCTCGCCAACACGGAACGCACGCCCACTGAACAGGCGCAATTCGAGACCGACAGCGCAGCCATTGCTCAATACATCGACGACAACAGCCTTGATCTTGAGTATCGAACGGGCGACGTTTGGATGGCCGTGGATCAGTCGGGGATCGGTCCTTACCCGAATCCCTACTCCGTTGTCACCCTGGACTACAAGCTGAGTTTCCTGTCGGACCCCAATACCGTATTCGATCAGGGCACGCTCACCGAGCGTCCGATCTTTGAACTGATCGACGGATTCAAGGTGGTGATGCCCACGCTAAACGAAGGAGCGAAAGCCAGGTTTATCTTGCCCTCGATCCTCGGTTATGGATCCAACGGAACATCCGGCGGCATACCCCCTAATGCGATACTCGTCTACGAGATTACGCTGACCAACGTTCATACTGAATGATCCGGATACTGTTTGCCTCCAACAACGAACACAAACTTTCGGAAGTCAGGTCCATACTTGGGCCTGACTTCCGGGTTTTAAGCCTCGCCGATGTCGGCTTTCATGAAGAAATACCCGAAACGCAAGACACCATGGAGGGCAATGCGGAGCAAAAAGTCCGATATGTATTCGAGCGACACAGGATGCCCTGCCTGGCCGACGACAGCGGACTCGAAGTGAACGCGCTCAATGGAGCGCCGGGCGTCCACTCCGCCCGATACGCCGGGGTTCACGGCAACAGCGCGGAAAACATCCGGCTGCTGCTGAAAAACCTTGACGGCGTGGACGATCGCTCCGCCCGATTCAAATGCGTGCTCGCTTACATGGACGACACGGGTCACCTCCACCGCTTTGAAGGCACTGTAAACGGCTCTATACTAACTGAACAAAGAGGGACCGGTGGATTTGGCTACGATCCCGTGTTTGTTCCGAAAGGCTATGAGAAAACGTTCGCAGAGATGAAGGACCAGGAAAAAAACGCCATCAGCCACCGCACAAACGCCTTGAGGAAGTTCGCCGGGTTCATTAGGACCAGCTTGTAACGAATCTCCCTGCCGATCATTAA
>DASVCT010000198.1:0-3972 GCA_036381475.1 Cyclobacteriaceae bacterium | reverse complement strand
TCGGAGGAGCTTCCGTATACGTGTGAAGACCAATCATAAACACACCTGCGATGCTTGCGGTGAAAATGATCAGCAGCGGCAACCACCAGTTCCTGGGGTTGAGCAGGTATTCAATAAAGCTTCTGGAAGACATAGGGGTTTGTCATTAGTATAAGACCGCTCAAGATAATAAAAGATAGATTTATCTTTTATTAGAAATAAAGGATTTGTTTGTCTTTTTTTTGGGACATCATGGCCAATTGTTGCAACAGGAAACGTGTTATAACACTTATGTGCCGTATCAACGATGGATTTTCCCTTATCGGGAGGATTTGCGTGGCTTCACATTCTTGAGGAAGGTGCGCCCCTTCGTCAGATCTTTGACGAGACTTTGGACAGGCGTTTCCTTCATGACCTTTCGAACATGGTCACGATAGCCCTTGACCTGTGCATGAATGGGACACGGAAACTTATCCGAGCATTCCTTGAGTCCCAGGACACACGTGTGCAAGACATCGTCGTTTCCATACATGGCTTTCACGACGTCGGCAAGGGTAACCGGCTTTGCGCGTGGGTCGACAAAAAAACCGCCATTGGGTCCCTTTATGGATGAAATGACCCCTTCACGCGTGAGGGTCTGCAGGATCTTGCCCGTAAACGCCAGCGGCGCGTCGATTTCCTTTGCGATTTCGGGAATGCTCAGCCGGGCGCCGTCAACACCTTTTATATATATATAGATAACGGCCCGAAGGGCATACTCGCATGCTTTCGAGAACATATCGGATTACCTGTCGGCGACTAATTACGAAATTTTGGGCGAGGGAACAACCTGCGAACCCGATGTGACCGAATTGACCTGCCGCATGATCTCCTCCAGCTGCCGTTCCGCCACGACCAGTCCGTCATTCAGCTTCTCACGGATACAGGCCCATTCACTTGACAGCTTGTCCGCAAGCCTCCGGTAATAGGCAACGCCCTCAGACAGGTTCGAAAAAAAAGTCTCAATATATGACCGGGCCCGACGATCCGGAACCTCCCCGACTTCCCCGAGGTATTCAAGCAGATAGTCGAAATACAATTTCAACTCCTTTATGAACATGTGCGGGCGGCTGTTGACCCGAACAAGACCTATCCGTCCGTAGATGTGATCCACCATTTTCTGAAGTGATACAATACTTCCAAAGTAAGCGATGTTGGGTCCGGGGCAAATATTTACACCGGCGACTTTCTTGAACGGCTGCAGGTCATACACCTTGACCGCTGCGTTGCTCAGTCCTACACACAGGCACTCCTTCTCGACGATGTCGCGAAAGCGGCGGTTGTGCTCCTCCTCCGGAAGATTGAGCGTTTCAAGTTGCTCGATCTTGCGTTTCTGGTAGGCCCGCGATGCCGTACACAGCGGTTCCGGTCCGAATTCGGTGTCGGATACCAGGTATTTTTCTGTGCATGGACTACCGGGAGTGCCCCTTTTGATCCGGGCCAGCCGCTCAACCTCGGCACTGGAATTCCTCAGGTAGTGGAATCGAACGCCGAGCGGCGACTTACGACTAAGGACGACATCTTCCTCCCTGGCCTGCATCAGCTGCAACAACGTCCTGTCGTCTACAGTTGTTGCCTCAGGCACAAGCAGAAAAGGGGTACCCCACCCTGTTCCATCCAATGAATAATAGGTCCGCAAAAATTCATCTTCCTCCGCCGTGCCTATCCCGCCCTGGACTGTAAGCCGGAGCGAATGGGGTTCATCGAACGGGCGCTTGCCTTTAGCCTTCAGCGCATCCGTATATGCCGCGAACAAAAGGGTAGTCAGTTCTTGCCGCTTGCTCCTGAATTCCTCGAGTATCGGGCCGAGCAGATATCCGTCCGTAGGAAATGCATGTCCGCCGCAGTTCAGACCGGATTCAATCCTGAACTCGCTCACCCAAAGTCCTTTTTTGGCCAGCATCCGGCCCTGTAACAAGGCGGAACGGTAGTCCGACACCTTCAGACATATCTTCTTCCGAAAACCATGAGCCGCATCGGCATCGAACTCTGCCCTTCCTGCCATGTAATTGAACAATCGTGGATTCATTCCTGCAGAAAGGATCAGGGTCGAATCACAAAGATCGCTTTCAGCGTAACCGCGAAGAGCTGCTACCGCATCCGATCCATCTTCAATAATTCGTCCGGATGCATCGCGGTTTTCTTTATCGACCTTCGTCATGATATTCACATCGATGCTTCCCGGCACCACCTGCTCGCGGAGACGGCGCTCGTAGTCAGCCCTCGCCGCCCCTTCTGGCATTGTCTGCATCTCCCGGTACGCACGGGCTAGCGGATGCGTCCCCGGAAGCATTTCGAAGTATTTGCAAACATCGCTGCCCGGCAGGAAGGGTTCAGATTTCAAAACGCTGATCTGATCCGAGACGATAGTCTTCACCAGGTTCAGGTAATCCGTGATTCGTCGAGCCCTGTGATCCTTTTCGCGTGGTGTGATCGGATGATACGGTCTGCCCGTCGCAGGATAGTAGTGTCTGCGCATCTTCTCGATCAGATTGTCCTGGACGATCGAAATGACCGAGTTGATCCCGAAGCGGGCGACTTTCAGTGGAGTGTCGATCGTGTATGCCAGCCCCATTACGGGAATATGAAACGTATGCGGAGATGTTGCAGTCATGGTCAAAAAAAGATTTCACACAAAGATAACGGAATATCAGACTATTTTGTCTTTTATTTTTTCCGAGGATTGCCTGGATGAAAGGTTTTCTTACATGTTCAAGTGGTTGGATTGAGGGTTGGAGAAATCGCACGATGAACTCCTAGTGTCATCGGAACCCGAAACTATTCAACTATTCAACTCTTCAATTCTTCAATTCTTCAATTCTTCAACTCTTACCTATCTACTGCTCACCGCAATTTTTTCCGGGTCGTAGGCGACACGGGCTCTGCCGTAGCCACAAACGCGGGCACCAGCCAGAGATTCGTAAGGAACGCCGACACATTCGCCGGCAATAATCTGTCGTACGCACTCAATCTGTTCCTTAATAAATGCTCGATCATAGGGCAGGTCATGCCCTGGGTAAAGCGTATGAAACTCCGTTCGGTTGAGAAGTTTTTTGAGACTCTGCATGTACACCTCAAGTGGAAGAGCATCCGGCCGGTGAAGGCAGGCGAGGCCATCGTTCGTATCTCCGGAGTATAATACGCTATCGCGGTGATCGAGCAAGCAGATACTTCCTGCTGTATGGCCGGGAGTGTGAATGACCTCGATCTTTCGTTCACCCAAATCAAAAATCTGTCCGTCATGCACCGGCACCAGGAACACGTTGTACAGGCTATCGGACACCGGAAACCGCAAGGAATCCGGAAGGTCAGATTTCATCAAGTTAGCGATCGTATACTTGCGGAATTGCTTCTTGCCATAGAACCGAATCATGTCGAAATCATCCGGGTGCGCATAGACCTTGCGGAACTGAAAGCTGCCACCGGAATGATCGAGGTGGGCATGGGTATTGATTACAATCAGCGGCAAGGGAGTGATCGTTGTCACGAAGTCCCTCAGATTTGCCACGCCCAGACCTGTATCGATGAGCATCGCGCTGTCACGCCCTGCAATCAGATACATGTTGTCAATGTCTCCTTCCGCGATGCGCCACACACCGTCGCGAAGACTATCGACTTGAAACCAGGGATGAGGAAAGGAAGCTGTGGGAGATTGACCGAAAGCCTGGGCCGCAGCCATAAGCCACATCAGGTTGCCAATCATTGCGATGGTGGACCCTTTTTTCATGGTTGGTTTCTTCGTTCAACGCAATACATTGAAGGCGGATACCGATTGCAAGGTAACTCACTTTTTCAGGAAACCTGCCAACACGAACCGCCTATCCCCTGCGAACCCGGGTGAATGGATGTCCAGGCCGTTGACAGCACGCTTCGCCTGAGCAGAAGTCCCAAATTGTCCCACTATGTGGATATTATTCGACGCTTCTGGCGTCGATTAATCAGACAATCGTTGGT
>DASVCT010000197.1:0-26756 GCA_036381475.1 Cyclobacteriaceae bacterium | reverse complement strand
CTGAAAAACATCTGGCAAAAAAGCGACCTCTACAAACCCAGGCGCGAGGAGGAGATCACCGACATGCTCAACGGCCGGAGCAAGTCCATCATCGCCCGGCTCAGGAGAAACGTTTGGTTCGAACTTGTCTTCACCATCATAGGGGGCATGCTCCTCCTTTACTATGTGTTCTCCATACCCAGTCCTTCTTTCCGTACCGCATTCGTCCTCGTTTTGCTGTCGTTTCTCTTATACATCATCTACTACCTGAAGAAGATCAAACTGCTTAACCGGTTCGAGGGCAGTCCAGGCAACGTGCGGGCAAACCTGGAGCGGCTGGTACACGACCTCGATGCCTTCCTCCGATTCTACTACAGGAGTTACACGCTTCTCTATCCCGGCTACCTGTTGCTCATTGTCATCCTCGCCATTGCTGACCTGGGTCTCGACCAGTTTCTCGAATCGTTGCGGGAATGGAGAACCGTAGCGTACCTCCTTTTCCTGGTGCTGCTTTCAGTCGCGCTCTCCTTCTGGATCAGCAAGTGGTATCTGGGAAAATTGTACGGCACGCATCTGCAAAAGCTACGCGGACTGTTGCGGGAGCTACAGGAAGGCGAAAATTCAGGAACCCAGTTATGAAGATGCAGACGCGGATGCGAGATGCAATGGGTAGAAATACAAACTAGTCACATCAAGTATACATCTCATCATTGGCAAGGCATGTAGCCAGGCGCCTGTACACGCTGAGCATGCGCTCGCGACTGTAGTCCTGACGCAGGTCGCGAACAATTCGCTCCGCCAGGGTACCCTGCGAAAGAATGACGTCCAATGTCGACTTCCACGGCTGAAGGCGGTCGCTCAAAATCTTTTCAACGATGGCCTTCCAGAGCTCAATTGCCACCAGTTTCTCCTGACTCAACCCGAATATTTTCAAATAGTCGGCTTGATCAATTACCGCCGCTGAGCCGGCCTCCATACATACGTCCAGCAGGTTGGCGAGGGTTTCCGTCTTCCACTTCATCTGGGCCTCGTGGTCGATGAACGTTCCGTTAACCAGTGCTTTCAGCGTCTCGATGACCAGGGCGACAACGGCGACGTCGGCCTTTGCGCACTCCTGGCAATCCATAACGCGAATCTCCAGCGATCCACGGTCGAAGCGCGCAATCGCGCCACGCGAGTTGACCCAGATCGGATTGAGAATCCGTTCCGGGTCAAAAGGCGCCAGGTCGGCCTTGATCCGATCATAAATTACCTGCAGGTAGTTGCGTCGCGAGTACACAGCCTCGGGAATGATCTTTCCTGCGATGGAAGGTATCCTGTTCTGGTTGGATTTATAGTACTTCAATCGGGTATCAAACGAGCCGGTGAACTTACCGTTCAGCAAAGGCGTGCTGGCACAGAGCGCAGGGAGGATCGGCAGGATCAGACGTACAGCTGCATGAAGCCGTGCGAATTCCTGATCATCGTAAAACGGCAGGTTAAGGTGTGTACTCTGCACATTGGACCATCCATGTCCCCTGCAGTCGAATATCCTGTTGTATGTCTCATAGATACGACTGTCCCCGTGCGGCCACAGCCGCGTCTCTTCGGCGGGATTCATGAAGGGGTGTGCACCGGTCGGCATGAGCATGGCATTCCATTGACCGAGAACGGAATTGACATACTTCACATTTTCGGCAAGAGCCGCCGCGATAGCAACGAGATTCTGTTCCGGCCGCGACGCCTTCAGCTCCACGACATGAAGGACGAGTTCGTTCGACCAGGTCACACTGTCCCGCACGAGGTCGCTGTCGTAATTTCCGGTTTCGCTTCGGATCAGCTCATCAGCAATGGGTTTCACGCTCAGTGTTTCCTTGTCAACAATCATGTACTCCAGCTCAATGCCATAGGCCTGAAACAGGTGGATACGCGGGGGTTGAGATATCATCGGCTCGTTTTGATCTTGTTCAGCAGGACTTCCATGATGACCGAGTACAGTTTGTCCTTCAATATCTTGTCTTCCGTACCGGCATCGATATTCGGGTTATCGTTCACTTCAATTACATAGAACCGGCCGTCCTTTTCTTTCATGTCGACTCCGTATAATCCCTTTCCGATGAGTGAGGTCGCCCGAAGCGCAGTTTTGATAAGCCCCGCCGGCGCCTGATCCACAGAGATAGACTCTACCGACCCGTCGCGCGTGCTTTCGTGCGCGCTCCAGTTGACGATCTGCCAGTGTTCTGACGCCATATAATATTTGCACACGTAAAGCGCCTGGCCATCGATGATGCCGACACGCCAGTCGAACGGCGTGGGAAAATATTCCTGCGCGATCAGCAGATCCGACTTCTGGAACATGCCCACAGTCACGTCCTTGAATTCCTTTTCGCTGTCAATCTTGAAAACGCCCTTACTGAAGGCCCCATCGGGTTGCTTGAGGATGAACGGGAATCCGATTTTTTCTGGCAGTGACTTGTAGTTGTCGCGGCTTATGACGAACGATTTCGGTGTAAGGATGCGGTTGGTGTTGAGCAGTTCATACAAGTAGACCTTGTTGGTACACTTGAGGATGGAGTCAGGATCGTCGATGACCGCCAGGCCAAGCGATTTCGCCTTTTTCGCGAACTTGAACGTGTGGTGATTCACGAAGGTGGTTTCGCGGATGAATAGCGCATCGAACTGGATGAGCGACTCGAAGTCGTCGCGCGTTATCAGTTCGCAATAAAACCCGGCCTGTTCCGCAGCCCGTACGAACTTCTGGATCGCCTTCTCGTCCGACGGCGGGTAAGGGTCGGAAGGATCGACCAGGATGGCCAGGTCGTACTTCTTTTTTTCGGGTTTCAGGTTTCGCTTGCGCTGAAGAAACTTCTCCAGTGACGACCACAACAGCTCGTTATCCTCGGGCGGAACCTCATCAAGGCTCATAGGCTTTATGCCCTGGAGGATCCATTTCGAGCGTCGCGCGAATGTCGCTCGCAGTGACGGCGCCTGGATGTACTGGAATAATTGTCCGGCGAGGCGGTTCAGGGTATCCTTTTTTGTTCTCCCGAAGTAGATGCAGAACTCGACTTTATCAGTTTGTTCGTTCTTGAAGCTGTTTTGTATGAGGTTGTCGAAGTCCTGCGAGTCTTCCCGTAAAATGGACGGGAAGCGGAAATCCTGGATCGTCGCTACATCCGGAAGAACGTGATGCTTCCGCGCTTCAGCCAGCAGCGAGACATAATAGCCGAGGCTCTGGTACTGGTAGGACTTACACAGGTTGAGTACCTTGAGGCCTTTCGTCTGCTGGTATACCTCGCCGGAGATGTATTGTACAGGTGTGATGATCCTGAAATCCCCGAGGCTGGCGCGCCACATCGCCGGATTTTCGGCAACGATTATTTTTTCCATGGGTGAGGCGTCCCCTTACTTATTCGGTTCAATTATGAGCAAATTGGCATCATAGGTAAGGATGCCGAGCATAATACTGTTTATCAGCCGCGCAAAACTCACACCGTAGACACGGTCCTTGCCGATTGGGTTCGGCGTCATCGGATCTGCCAGGTATACCAAACGCTTTTTCTCGTCGTAGCCGCTGATCACCACAAAATGACCAGCCGGCTCTCCCTTGATGTCGTCGTAAATATCGAACTGGGGCACTTCCCGTGGTGTGCCGTACAGGTAGGTGGCACTCAGACCCGTTAGGATGGGACGCGATCGCGCCAAATAGCTGCTGATCAGATCTGCATCCAGTTCAGCAAACCGCATGACGCCCCCTGCTTCGAGAAACTGGATATACGCCTTTGATGCAATCTGCAGTTTGCGTCGTTTGTACTTGAACGCCATTTGGCGCTTAAGGCGTTCTATCATTTTTTTTCGCGAAAACCCGGCCCAGGAAGGGTCGAGTACATTCAGATTATATGAATAGATAGTCGCACGATAACCACGCTTCAACGCGTGGTTACCCAGCATCACAGCCAGTGTACCTCCGTTCCTGAGTTGCTTTACCTCGCGCATCAATTGCCGAAGGGGGACATCGTCATTGTAGTAACGGTAGAGCGCCTGAAGACATGTGGGGCCACAGGTCACGTCATCAGGCTGGGCCTCTATATCAAATTCAAGCACAATATCTTTGCGCATAAGGGCTCACATGAATTTCTTTAAAAAAAAGTCAACCACCTCGACGAGGATCAGAAGGATGATAATAATTTCAAGGATACTGCTTTCCCTTTGATTAAGGATTTCTGAAAACACATCGAGGTTGGCCTCGATCATTCGCATCATATATTCCACTCCCCGGAACCGAATCCTGAGATCAAAGTGCTGAATGAGCCCCTGATGAAGTTTGTCGAGGTATTCGTTCTCCCAAACAAGATCGGGTACATCAAAAATATAAATGTTTTCCACGATGCTGTTCTGCGTGTTAAGCGCCCGTCCCAGGAACCGCATCATGTTTTTTCGGCGAATACGCAGGGTTCCGGTTCGCTCCATCTGGTTCGTAAACCCCTTGATTTCCATCAGCAAATTTTCCGCGGTGTTGCCGTAGTAATCCAGCGCAACCGACTGCGCCAGGTTAAACATCACGACGCGAAATACCTCATCGGTGAGCGTGCCCAGGATAACACGGTGAAACTCGAAGCGCATAGCCGCCTCCGCTTCGTGGAGGATCGCGAACTCGTCCCGCGTGACATGGGAAACCGCAAACCTAAAGTGGGGGCCCACGGTCTGGATCGCGCCCTCCATTTCTTCGTTGGTGTATCCGCAAAAAACGATCACACCGTAGTTGAAGTAGTACTGGTGCCGGTTGCCGGGAAAAGAATAGAAGAGTTCGGACGATGTCTCTGCCGAGGGTTTTTCCAAAAGAGTCCGAATGCCCTTGAGGTCGAGTTGCTTGGCCACGTGAAACGCAGTGAGCGTAATTTCCATTCCCATAACTGGCGGGTTCCGCTACGCAAAGGTAAAGTAAAAGTGGGCAGATTTAATTAAGTTGGGAATTTCAGTAGGTTGCATCACAAACCAGAACCGATATGAAAGTGGTCGCTGTCGCGTTCCTGTTCATTCTTTCCGGGTCCACGCCGGCGCTTTCCTGGGGACCCACCGGCCACCGGGTGGTAGGCGCCATTGCCGAACAGTATCTCACCCGTAAGGTCCGGGCCAGGTTGGCTAAGATACTCGACGGACAGTCGCTCGCCATCGCCGCCACCTGGATGGATGAAGTAAGGTCAGATTCCGCCTACGACCATATGGTCGACTGGCATTGGGTGACCATACCGGATGGGATGAGTTACGCGGACACCGAAAAGAATCCCGCAGGCGACATCATCGCCACCCTCAACCGCGTGATCGATGAACTCCGGCAAGGATCGCTTACCGCCGCGGAAGAACGGGAGCGCCTGCTTATTCTCATTCACCTGGTAGGCGACCTGCACATGCCGCTTCATGTCGGCACCGGAAAGGATCGCGGAGGTAACGACATCCGCGTATCCTGGTTCAGCAGGCCGAGCAACCTCCACAGGGTTTGGGACGCCCAAATGATTGACGATACGCGGCTAAGTTATACCGAATTCGCCGCATCCCTTAAGCGTCCCTCTACGGAACAGATCAGGCTATGGCAGGAGTCCGGCGTCCTCGTATGGGCTGAAGAGAACAAGAAATACCGAAAGGAAATTTACGAAGTGGGTAACGGCCGGCTCGGTTACAAGTACGCCTATCAACACATGCCTACCGTACGCCTGCGACTTTTACAGGCAGGCATTCGGCTGGCTGGTATCCTCAACTCGATTTACGGATAACGTCAATGCTGCATCGCGACAGTAAATAGCCTCGGCAAGACGGGCATTATGTCCGTAGATGTCGCGATGACATACCACGCTCCCATCCGGCAACGCCTCACATGTGATATATCGGATGCGCAGCGGCACAGGCACGATACTGACCTGGCGACTCAATTCCTCCCGCATGAAACGGTCGAAGTCGCGCACCGAACACCAGGGGTTGTCGACGGATACCAGGTGTCGTGCAAGTTCAAGCGCATGTTCGATCCGAATGCAGCCGTGGCTCAGCGCCCTGTACTTGCCAGCAAAAAGGCCACGTGCGTTCGTGTCGTGCAGGTAGATGTTGTAAGGATTCACGAAGTTGAACTTCAGCACGCCGAGGGCATTGGACGGACCCGGTGCCTGTTGCACCAGGTAGGGAAAGTAGTTTTCCCCCAGCATACGCCAGTTGACGGAGTCGGGATGGACCTCGTTTCCGTTAATGTCCAGCACGTGGTAACGGTGCCCGGAAAGATAGGTCGAATCATTGCGTATCTGCGGGAGCAACTCACGCGTGGCGATGCGGCGCGGCACATTCCAGGCAGGATAAACCACGAAGTTTGTAATGACCCCATCCAGAACCGGTGTTTGAAAATAGGGTGCGCCGACGATCACGCGCGATTCGAACTCGATCGAATCGCCGTTCATAAGCGTCAGTCTATAGGCAGGAATGTTAACCAAAAGGTAACGACCGTTTTCGATGTCGCTTTCCCATCGCCATTGCTCAAGACTCAGGCTGAGGTCAACCACCTCGCGTTCGACAGCTTCACGATCGACCGATGGCAAAGGTGTTTTCAGCGAATCTAACCTCTCCTTTAAGGCTCGTTTGAGCGCCTTGTACGTATGCGTGGATGGTTCGAGACTGGCGAGCGCACCCGTCAGCTGGTTGCGGCTGATACCATGCATGACGGTATTCAGTATCACTGAGTCGGATTCGACGACGCGCGTATGCCACCCCGTGCTGTCCGGTTCCACCCTCCCGTAACGGAGATGGCTCGCGACGGAAAACAGCGCATCCGTGAGCAAAAGATCCAGGTGGGCGACGGAATAGACATCCGGTTTGCTGTTTTGCAGCCGGAATGCCAGCATGCTGATCGCATCGTAGTGGTAATCCTCAGGCCTCAAACCGGAATATTCGATGCCGGCGATGATGTCGATCATCGAATCCGCCAGCGGGCTGACTTTATTGTCCTTATACCACAGCAACCGGTGATTGCGCAGGGAGTAAAAGTCGTCGACCTGGCACCACGAGTGCAGCGACCCTGCCCCAATAACGGTAGAGTCGCGTAGCAGTTCGATGAGTGCGTGCTCCAGAGGCGAGGACGGGGTAGTCCTTGCGAGATGCTGCATCGAATCCGAGCAGGCGATCGACAAGAACGCTATGATTAAAGCCAGCCATTTCCGGAACGTTGAGATCATGGGCATCATCATTGGTTCAATCCCTTCTTACTTGCAGCGTACCTGGTGGTTCATCCGGCACGCTGGCGGTTGCATGGCACACGGACCGCCCCGGAATGCCGGAAATAATACAATTGTGATGCCCAACTACGGGACCATGCCGGGCTCAGACATACGGCAACGGATAATGCGCCGGAAGGGGCAAAAAATTCTTCCGCCCGAAACAGGGTTTTCGGTCAACTCCGGAAAAAATTCCCGATACGGAAAAAAGCCGGCCCACATTGGTCTCGGATCGGGCTTTCCGCCCGGTCAAAGACGGGCCAAAACTTCCTCGATCAGGGCATCGATCACCCCACGGGGATCGGGAGAAACCTTTCCCTCGGCACGGCTCACAATGATAGCATTGACGCTAAGTGCATCGTGATCAAGAAGGCGCGCCATGGCATAATAGCCAGCGGTCTCCATTTCAAAATTGGTAAGACGAAATTCCGCATCGGCCAACGTTCCTCTGTACGCGCTCATGTCACCGAGAAGGTTCGCGTAGCGGATCGGAATGCGAACGCTCCGACCTTGCGGGGCGAAAAAACCGGGAGCTGTAACGGTGTTGCCCGGCATCATGGCCGTACCAATCCGGTCCCTGAGGGCAGGCGAACATTGCACGACGTAAGGGCGCTGGGGAAGCTGTATTTTGTCGTGCAGGTCGCGCGCCAGCGCCTGTTCTGTGTCCGTCATTTTGAGGTTGTAATACGCCATCATGGCATCGAGACCGACGGCATAGTCGGAATACAGATGCGTTCCTACCGGAATATCGGGCTGGAGAGAGCCGGACGTTCCAATCCGGATGATTTGAAGCCGGCGTTTCTCTTCGAGGGGTTCCCGTTTTCGGAGATCGACATTGACCAGGGCATCGAGTTCGGTCATGACCAGTTCGATGTTGTCCGTTCCAATGCCTGTGCTCAACACCGTAATGCGCCGGCCCGCACAGGTACCCGTTTTTGTGACGAACTCACGATTCCGCGTTTCGAATTCAATGCGATCGAATCGGCCCGCAACCTGGTCAACGCGGTCAGGATCGCCCACCGTAATCACTGTGTCACTGATGTGGTGTGGAAGCAACCCCAGGTGGTATACACTTCCGTCCGGATTGAGCAGGAGGCTGGACGCAGGTATGCGGGTCATACTATGCCTTTACAACTTCGGCAGGATTGCCAAATACCGTTTCCCCCGCTGCAACGGGTTGGATAACGATCGAGCCTGCGCCAATTCTTGCGCCCTTGCCGATGGTAATCCCGGCGACAAGAACCGCTCCTGACCCAATGAAGACTTCATCTTCGATCGTCACGTTCGAATTGATTCGCGCGCCTAGTCCTACCTGAACGAAATCACCCAGCGATGCTTCGGGGGCGACAACGGCACCGGCATGGACAAGGCAATGGCTGCCCAATGAAGCGCCCGCTCCCATCATTACTCCCATGTCAATCAGGTTGCCGTGGCCGATTGACGCGACGTCCGGGATGATGGCTGTTTTGTGAATGCAGTTGACGGGCTGAACATGGCGCTTTTCATGGAGCATCCGCACGAGACTCTTTCGCAAAGTATTGTCGTCAACGGCGACGAACGCTTCGCACTTTCGCCCGATAAACTTCAGGAAACCGTCGTCATCCATAGCACCCAGTATCGAGACACCGTCGATCTCGGCACCGTGCCTGCTTTTGTCGTCATCCAGAAATCCATAAACGGTATTCCCGTTTTCCTCGAAGATCAGACGCGCCTGTCGTCCCAACGCAGTTGCACCAAATATCATAACAGGGTTGTCCATACGTTTGAAAACAATTTTCCGTGCAAAGTTAATCGATTTGAACACCGCCCGACTTTCGTCGCAGGAATTCGTTGACCCACTTTTCCAGCGACGGGATGCCCTGGAGTGTAAAGAATACAAAAAACGACAAATACCCGACCCGATACCGCGACAAAGTCCCGAAGTTCGGTGCAGACAACGGGAGGATCACGCCCAGTATCAACACCGCTACTGCGGCGGCCAAAAATAGCAAAGGTTCACGACAACCCGGGTGGCGCAGAAAATGCCCCATAGCCCAAATGACCAACACCACAAGCAGAAGATTCTCCAGGGCGCCAGCCCATGCCAGCCATGAGTCGGCTTCCCAGACAAACGGTCTGAACAAACCGGAAAACAGCGCTTTGGGAGCATGTGCGGCAATGCTTGTCCAACTGGCGTGAAGACCCGGAAACCTGATCACACCTGAACCTCCGGACATTTCAGCAGACATCCTATAGTTATCTGCGATGACGCCGGGCAGTAACTGCAGGTTGAAGTTGGGATGAAGAAAAGTAATAGCGCCTGTGAACACGCCGAAGACGACGAGCCACAACAATACCTGACCGTACCGGTTAGTAATTTGAAGAACTCCATTCATGTAGTGAACCAACAACGTCGTAAGTCCAACGGAAAGGAAGACGCCCACATTATAGTATTTGAGCTTCCAACCCAACCACGCAGAAAGCACCAGCCCAACCCATGCAAAGGCTTGCCGCGGATTGTCCCTGATCTTGAGCAGGCAGCCCACCATAATAAAAAGACACGGCATGGCAACGGCCTCCTTCAGGACACCCGAACTCCACACAACGATACTGGGCCAGAAAAGAAAAGCGATCACAGCAGGGACGCATGCTTGCCAGCGCCTTGCGATCACATGAACGAGAAACCATGCACCTGCAAAAGACAAAAAGGAAAGAAAGACTGACGCGATCCAAAAGTTATCCCAGGTGACCAGATAAATCAGGCTGAGCACCTTTACCATGAACACCGAACGGTACTGCTGATTGGCAAGACCTTCGAGAAGGGATCCACTCCAAAGGAACTGGAGGTATCTTTCCGGATCATCACGCGCGATGCCCGCCAGCAAGGTGGCGTCTCTCGAAAAGCCAATCGGATCGCCCGCACCAAAATGGATTAGATAAAGATACCCCACCGCCAGTCCGGCAAGTATCCTCGCGGCCAACGCCGGCCAGTACCAGCGCGCAAGGACGTCTCGATTAAAACGGTAGTGCAATGCGACAAGACCCCCGATGAAAGCAAGCGACAGCGCGTAACCTGCAATCATTATTGAGGGGATTTCACGATAAATGATCCGATGCTGCAATCGAGACAGCGCCTGGAACGGCAGAATATCTGGTACAAGCCGATTTGGGCTTGAGAATCAAAAGCCGATCCTGCGGGATCTCCCAGCGCAGTCCATTTTCGCGTAACGGTATTTTGCTCTGCAGGAATCGCTTTGAGAAGGGCGACGGCCTTATCGACCTGAAAGGGCTCGTCCATGGTTCTGCCATAGGCAGCAAGAAGCGGTACAATAGCATTGACGATGATATTGTCGATACTGGCGTTGCCCATCGGCGCGATCGTTTTGCTTTGACGAAGTCCGAACCGGTAAGGGCGCAACCAGAAATCGGACTGTGGTGCAACAAATATAGAACGAAGCGTTTTAAGATGACTGGCATCGCGCACAGTGGAGAAAATGCGTGGGTGATGGTGAAGTGCGGCGGCCAGCTGGGCAAGCCTCAGGGTAGGAAAATTTGCCGGGCGCATGCGAAGGAATCGCCATTGCGAAGCTTTTAGTTTCCGGGTTTCAAGGCCATATTTTTTTTCGAGCCATTGGTACTCCTGCTTCAGGCGAAGGAAGTAGGTGTCGCGGTATCCCGTATCCAGGAATCCGGCTACGCCGAACAACAGTGCTTCTACATGGAGCAGGTTACTACTGTGCTTAAGTATCAGCCGGAACGGCAGGGCTCGGGCAAGCTGCTCCATGGGCTCAGCATTCACCTTGAATCCAAAACTGCGGCAAAGGAGTTGATACAACGTTTCCTCCCAGTCGTTGTTGCAGCGTTCCCAGAGGGCTCTGCCAATCTCAGCTTTCTCCTCCAGGCGCAGCATTCCGGCGCGCTTCATCATGGTTCGCCTTGTTTCAGCGTCGATGACTCCATAGCGGGCGGCGCAGGGGATCGTCGAACGGGTGGCGAGTAGCTTGGTATATCGGAGGATCATCCCCCGGTCGACGCGAGCACCCAGGGCCACCGTGGGAAGCGGCGATCCATCCTGCCGCACAGCTGCGTGATTGAACGACCAGACCACATGAAGGATCACGTTGTCGTAAGCTGGATCCTGGTCATGGCGGTGCTCTCGCCATCCTGAGGCGTTGCCATGCACTTCGACATTGCCAATCCATTCTATGTCGCCGATCCTGATTCTCGCATTGAGAAAATCGGGACCACTGTCATGGTTGGGCGTTCCCGGATCAAAAACCTCCACCGCATCACCTGAGGTGGTGCGCAGTTCCCTCCTGTCGTAGTACTGGAACTGCCAGACGTACTGAACGAATGATTCTGTCATTGAGGGTCTTTTTATGTGTCATGGATATTGTTGCCAACGAAGGAATCGGATGCATTCCGAATGATTTCAAAAATACCTACTTTGAACACTCAAGGTCAAGGCATGCGAAAGTACCTGTCAGTGTTTCTTTGGTTGCTGACCTTCACCGTTGCGGCACAGGAGCATGCTCGCAATGGGATGGTTGTGTCGGCATCGCAACTTGCGTCGAATGTGGGCGTTGAGATCCTGAAGGAAGGCGGCAACGCGGTCGACGCAGCGGTAGCCACTGCGTTTGCACTGGCCGTCACGTGGCCGGCCGCGGGCAACATCGGCGGTGGTGGCTTCCTGGTTTACCGCAAGCATACCGGTGAGGTTACGACGTTTGATTTTCGCGAGAAGGCACCCGCCGCGGCAACGCCCACCATGTATCTGGATGAAAATGGAAATCTGATCCAAAACCTCAATCACCTGAGTATCCTGGCCGTGGGCGTCCCCGGCACGGTCGCAGGCCTTTACGATGCACAGCGTGCGTACGGCAGGTTGCCCTGGTCGCGTGTCGTACGGCCGGCTGTCCGTCTCGCCCGCCGCGGCTTTGCGTACACCTACGGAATCTACGAGAGTGCTGTGTCTCATGAGCAAACCTGGAAAAAACTGCCCTCCACGGCTGCCGTAATGTTCCGCGACGGCACCACGCTGTATCAACCGGGTGAAACCTGGCGTCAGCCGGATCTCGCCAGAACCCTGGCGCGGATCAAGCGCAACGGAAAAGCGGGCTTTTACAGCGGAAAAACGGCTGAGATGCTTGTCGCCTTTATCCATTCGCAAGGAGGGATCATTACCCTGCAGGACCTCGCCGACTACGAAGCGCATGAGCGCAAGCCTGTAACAGGAACGTATCGTGGCTATGAAGTGTACTCGATGGCACCGCCCAGTTCGGGGGGCGTCACGTTGATCCAGATGCTCAATATTCTGGAAGGATTTAATCTTAAAGCCTATGGATACCATTCTGCTGCGTATGTCCATTTGGTATCCGAGGCCATGCGCAGGGGATACGCCAACCGGGCTCTTCACCTCGGCGACCCGGACTTTAATCCGGACATGCCCATAGACCGGCTGATCTCCAAGAACTATGCAACCGTTTTGCGCAACACCATTGTACCCGACACCGTCTCTGTCAGCGACCCTGCCACGTTTGTCCAACGGTACGAGAGTCCCAATACCACACATCTGTCCGTGGTAGACAAGGAAGGAAATGCCGTGTCCCTCACCTACACACTGGAATATTCTTATGGATCGCAGATGGTGGCGGAAGGCCTGGGATTTTTTCTTAATAATGAAATGGGCGATTTCAACCCTGTACCCGGCGAAACGAACGATGAAGGGCAGATCGGTACACCACCGAACCTCATCGCTCCGGGAAAGCGCATGCTATCGAGCATGACGCCGACAATCCTCACGAAAGACGGTAAGCTGTTCATGCTCATCGGAAGCCCCGGCGGAAGGTCCATCATAGGGACCGTCCTGCAAGTCATCCTCAATGTGGTGGATCATGACATGGACATCGCAACGGCTATCGAAGCCCGGCGATTCTACCATCAATGGCTTCCCGATGAGATCGTTCATGAAAAGTACGGCCTCACGAACGACACGCGCGCGCTCCTTTCAGAGATGGGTCACCGCATGCGCGAAATCGGCACGCAGGGGGCGGCGATGGGGATCGTTTTTGATGCATCCAGGGGTGTGCTTAGCGGTCATGCGGATAGCAGGTCGCCGGATGGAGGTGCTGCGGGGTATTAGGCAGTGGGCAGTAGGCAGTAGGCAGTGGGCAGTGGGCAGTAGGCAGTAGGCAGTGTTAGGCGTTCCCGACTGTTGTCATAGGAATTTCTCCAAATACGAGGTCATTTCGTTGCGCAGGCGTGCGGCCTCTTTAGCCGCTTTCGACGCAAAATCATGCGCGTCCGATGCGTATAATATCGACCTCGTCGCGTTCACAAGCATCCCACACATTTTATTCATGCCTGCTTCTGAAACAGCAGAAAGACTTCCACCCTGCGCACCAATGCCCGGAACGAGCAGGAAGTGTTCCGGTGCAAGTGCGCGCACCCGTTTGATGCGGTCGGGTGCGGTGGCGCCGGCAACGAACATCAGCTGGTCAGGACCTGCCCATTCGAGCGCCTTGATGATTACTTCTTCGTATAAAGGCCTGCCTGAAGCCCTGGATTCGATCATCTGGAAGTCGTTGCTGCCGGGGTTCGATGTGCACGCAAGCAGGATCGTCCACTTATTCCGGAAGGCGAGAAAGGGCTGAACGGAATCGGCCCCCATATATGGTGTGACCGTAACGGCGTCGAACTGCATTTGTTCGAAGAACGACCTGGCATACAGCGATGACGTGTTGCCGATGTCCCCGCGCTTGGCGTCGGCGATGGTAAAGATGCCTTTCGGAATGTACTCAAGTGTACGTTTCAAACTTTGCCAGCCCGCGGCGCCGAGTGACTCATAAAAGGCGACATTGGGTTTATACGCTACACAAAAATCGTGAGTGGCATCGATGATCTGGCGATTGAATTCAAACAGCGGGTCATCGCTGTTGCGTAGATGGGATGGGATTTTCCGGATGTCGGTGTCCAGACCTATGCACAGGTATGAACCTTTCTCCCGGATCCTGTCAAAGAGCTGCTGACGGTCCATGCCGCAAAATAGGGAATAAACATCAACGCAGGTCAATGATGTCTACACCCGGATGCTTCTTTGGATCGAATGCAAAATAGGAATCGTCTACGCTGATGTTGGGACGGAATTCAGTTATCGAATAGGTGTACCGGTTTCCCCCCTTATCGAACATGATAAAGCTCTTGACGCTCTTATCCTTTTTGGCAATGTTCATGCGAATCTTAAAGAACTGGGCATCCGCCTTTTCCGGCACCAGGTCGATCACCTCACACAGGACGCCCCCTACCGTTTCATCTTTAAGGTAGAGATACTTGAAGTCCTTTTTATAAATCTCGAAAATTTTTGAGGGATTGACGTCCTCTGAAGCCGGGTCGTAATTGTCGATGTTCACTTCGTTGGCGTCGGGAAGGTAAGTCCAGAGCGTGGTCCCATTGTTAATCACCTCCTGCTCGGGCAGCGTCAGCCTGTACTTGTCGCCCTTTACAGTCATCTTGCCCTTGAATTCCTCACTAATATTGTCCACCTCATTCGTCAGCCGGTACGTAAAATTAGCCTCGAAGGCCCCCATGGCCTTGAGTTTAGCACTCATTGCCTCGAGGGTTTCGAGTGCCTTGGGGTCGTACTGTGAAAATGCCTTCCCCGCGGCGAACACAAGCAAAGCGCTGATAATAAGGTGCTTCATGACTCTGAACATGCTTTGTAATAAGGTGCAAAGTTATAATTGTCCGTGTTTTTCTTTCAGTTCATTCAATAATTGTTCCAGACTAACTTCATCCCGGATGAGGACCTCACGGGCTTTGCTACCCTCGAACGGTCCAACGATTCCTGCCGCTTCCAGTTGATCAATAAGGCGGCCCGCCCGGTTGTATCCCAGTTTTAGTTTGCGCTGGATAAGCGACGTACTGCCCTGCTGATGCTGCACGATGAGACGCGCCGCGTCCTCGAAAAGGGCATCGCGCTCCGCGAGGTCGACGCTGGCTGCGCCGCCTTCGTCATCGCCTTCGAATTCGGGAAGAAGGTAGGCCGAATCGTAGCCCCGCTGCGAACTTATGTAGTCGACCACCCGCTCGATTTCAGGGGTATCAATAAAAGGACACTGGAGGCGCATGATATCGGAGCCGTTCGACAAAAGCATGTCACCCATTCCCACGAGCTGGTCGGCACCCCCGGTATCCAGGATGGTGCGCGAATCCACCTTGGATATTACTCTGAAGGAGAGGCGCGCCGGGAAGTTGGCCTTGATTACACCCGTGATGACGTTGACCGAAGGCCGTTGCGTCGCCACGACGAGGTGGATGCCAATCGCACGGGCCAATTGGGCAAGACGTGCTATCGGCGTCTCAACTTCCTTGCCGGCAGTCATCATAAGGTCGGCAAGCTCATCGATCACTAACACAATGTAGGGCAAAAACCTGTGGCCCTCCCTGGGATTGAGTTTTCGGGCGACAAACTTCGAATTGTATTCTTTAAGGTTCTTGGCACCGGCGTCCTTCAGCATCTCATACCGGTTTTCCATCTCGATGCAAAGCGAATTAAGCGTGTTCACCACTTTGCGCGTATCGGTAATGATGGCCTCCTCGCTATTCGGAAGCTTGGCCAGGTAGTGCCTCTCAATCTTGGCGAACAGCGACATCTCCACCTTCTTCGGATCCACCAGGACAAACTTGAGCTGGGACGGATGTCGTTTGTACAGGAGCGACGTGAGCAGCACGTTCAGGCCAACCGACTTGCCCTGTCCTGTTGCACCTGCGACGAGAAGGTGTGGCATCCGGGTAAGGTCAACGATGTATACCTCGTTCGAGATGGTTTTACCCAGGACTACAGGAAGCTCCATGTCGCTTTTCTGAAAGCGTTCCGTGCTCAGCACGGAGCGAATGCTTACCATCTCTCGGTTCTTGTTCGGCACTTCGATACCGATTGTACCCCTTCCCGGGATAGGGGCGATGATGCGGATGCCGAGTGCGGCCAGGCTCAGTGCGATGTCATCCTCCAGGTTCTTGATGCGGGAAATCTTGATGCCCGCATCGGGCACGATCTCATAAAGCGTTACCGTCGGTCCGATGGTCGCCTTGATGCTTTGAATTCCGATTTTGAAGTTGATGAGCGTTGCAACAATGCGATCCTTATTCTGGTTGAGCTCTTCCTGGGTGACCTGGACCTTGCTTGGTTCGTATTCGCGCAGCAACTCCAGGGGTGGGATCCTGTAGCTGCTGAGATCAAGGGTGGGATCATACAGCCCCTTTTCTTCCACCAACTGTTCGGCCAGTTGTTCAGTGTCCGTTCGCTCTTCGACGGTGAAGACGGGATCTGCCGTCGCCGCCTTTTTGGGTGGCGCGGATTTTTCCACTTCGAGATCTATAGCTTGCTCAGTAGCCGGCGCATTCTCCACCGCTTTCTGCATCTCCGGCCTGGGTTCTTGCTTGGGCGATGGGTCAGGTTCGCGTACCGGCTGTTCCGGCTCCAGTGCCGAAGCCTTCGCCACGATCTCTGGCCAGTTGTCGCCTTCATCCGTATAGCCCGAAGTTGTCGCATCCTGTTCTTCACCCGCTATCGCATCATTGCCCATCGGCTTGGGATTTCGAGGTTGAAGAACATTGAGCGCCGTGACGTTGAAAAAGAAGATGATAAATATGAAGAGCGAGAGGATAAGCACGAGAAACGTTCCCCAGCCGAACATGCTCTGGAAAACTTCCGCCATGGCATCTCCGAGTCCTCCACCCAGAAATCCCCATTCGCCAGGCGCGTCATTGAGTCGGGTCATATACCCCAGCAACAAACTCAGCCAAAGGGTCGCGAAAAGGCAAAAAATAAACACGGAACCCAGGCGCACGATAGAGCGGCGGAACAGAATCCGGAAGGACCACGCGAACAGGAGCGGAGGAATGAAAAATGCAGATATCCCAAACCAGCGGAAAATGAAATAGTGCGAGACGATGGCACCGTAAAGACCCAACCAGTTTCTTGCTTCCTTACCCGACTCAATGAGCTCCGTTTCACCCCCCGCCATAACAATACTTTGATCCGCCTTCCCCGTAAACAGGTATGAAATAAAGGCAGTGAGGAGGAACACTGAAGCCAGGAGCAGGAAAAATCCAAAAGCAAGCTTTAACCTCGGGTCCTTAAAAAATCCGAAACTGAATTTCGCTTTCTTCGCCTTGTCCTTTTTCTCTTTAGAGGTCCTGAAGGTATTTGACTTAGCCGTGTTTTTCGCCATCTTATTGAATTCGCAAAACTACGGAAAAACATTTAAAATCGCCCGTTGAGCGGCGTCCCTATGGATGCGCTGAATGCGATTTACCGGGTCCTGGAAACCGGGGACTCCTGACAGCACCTTCAACGCACATTTTCACTAACTTACCATGTACTATCGCCAATTATCCACCCATGTCCTTCGAGCTGTCTAGGAGAAAGGATCTCACCGCGCTTTTCGCGGCCCTGGCGACGATCAGTTCTTTCCCCTACATCTTCATCTTTCCTTCCGACCCGCCCTTTCTCCGGATTGCGACCGGTGTATTTTTTCTTGTATGTGTCGCAAGCTACTGGCTGAATAGAAAAGGCAGGTACTTCGCTGCAAAACACACGCTCTTCCTGGGCGCAAATATTTACCTGTTCATCACGGCTTCCGCCTTCGGTCGGTCCGCCGGCGAACAACTGATCTACCTTCCCGTAATCTTCGGGGCTGTACTGATCTATGACTTTACCGAAATTCGCAGTCTCATCTTTTCTATCACCTTCTCACTTGTTTGCTTGCTGACGCTGGAACTTACCAACTACAGCTTGCTTAATGTGGAATTGGCGCCGGACGAAAAACTCGGATACTATTACGGGAATATCGCGCTCACATTTGTCCTTTCAGTGGTCGCTGCGCTGTTTTATTTCCGGTTGTACGCACGCCAGAATATGCGCAATGAACAAGTCATCCGGACGTCGCGCGAATCCGAAAGGATTATTGCCTACTTCGCGACAAGCCTTTATGGCAAGAATACCGTGGAGGAGATCCTCTGGGATGTTGCCAAGAACTGTATTTCCCAGTTGGGCTTCGCCGACTGCGTCATATACCTGGTGAACGAGGATTCGAACCTGCTGGAACAAAAGGCCGCGTTCGGTCCGAAGAATCCCGACGCGTTCGAGATCGCCAACCTGATCACCATCCCCGTGGGAAAGGGCATTGTGGGAACAGTGGCAAAAACAGGTGTACCTGAAGTGATCAACGACACATCAAATGACGCTCGGTATATCGTTGATGACGAACGACGCTTCTCCGAGATCGCTGTGCCGATTATATATGAAAACAAGGTGATCGGCGTAATTGACTCGGAACACCCACAAAAGAATTTCTTCACAGACACCCATCTTCGCATCCTTTCCATCATTGCCGCCCTGTGCTCGAACAAGATCGTAAAAGCGCGGGCAGAAGAGGAGATCGTGCAGGCTACGATTGCGCGCCTTGAAGCCGAGAAGATCCGGGAAGTCGACCGGCTGAAGTCGCAATTCTACGCGCACCTTTCGCATGAGTTCAGAACGCCATTGACGCTGATACTGGGTCCGCTCGAGGAAATGATCAGGAAGTCCGGGTCTGATGACGAACTGGAACAGCTGAAATTGATGCGATCTAATGGGCAGCGACTCCTTCAACTGATCAACGATCTCCTGGAGTTGTCGCGTCTCAACGATGGCGTGTTGAACCTTGAACTGGCGCGGGCCGACATAACCTCCCTCGTTCGCACAACCGCCAACAGCTTTCATTCGCTTGCCGGCCAAAAGCAACTTGAAATCGACATCACGATTTCCGTTGAACCCTTCATAATGGCCTTCGATGCGACGAAAGTGGAAACTATCCTGATCAACCTGATATCGAACATCATAAAATTCAGTCCGCCGTCCGGGACCATCGAAGTCCGCACCGGCACGTCATCGGGATACTTTACCGTCGCAGTGACTAACCATTCCCTTCACATCCCGACCGGCCAACTGGAAACCATCTTTGAACGCAAGTCTTCCCAGGGCGAAACCAACGGAACGAGTGGAAATAATACGCACCATGGTATCGGCCTGGCGCTTTCGAAAGAGCTGGCGGTAATCCACGGAGGTACTATTCACGTGACTTCCGATCAGGATGGTACGCGCTTCACCTTGTCACTGCCGGCCGCACTTCATGTCCCGGGGGCCAGCAAACCTCAACCAACGCAGGAACCTTCCCCGGAAGCGACGTATGACATCGACCTGGAGCCCTACAGTGAAAACAAGCGGCCTGTGGTTCTGATCGTGGAAGACAGCGACCAGCTTAGACTGTTCCTGCGCCGGATTTTGGAGGACGAGTTCGAATTGGAGGAAGCTACCAATGGAAAAGAGGGATTAATGAAGTGCAGTGAGATCATTCCCGATCTTGTCATTACCGATATTATGATGCCCGAAATGGATGGCCTGGAGCTGTGCCGCCGTCTACGGGAATCACAAGTCACGAGCCACGTGCCTGTCCTGATGCTCACCGCCCTCGCCGACCTTGACAGCCGGCTGGAAGGGCTCCAGACCGGGGCCGACTATTATCTAGCCAAGCCGTTTGAGCCCCGGGAATTGCTGACGGCGTCCAACAACCTGATCATCCAACGACGCAGGCTACGCGACCATTTCGGTCGCAAAATCATGCTCAAATCCCAGGAATGGGACAAACTCAATGCGGACGAGCGCTTCCTGCAAAAACTCGTAAGCCTCGTGGAAGCTCACCTTTCGGACACGGATTTCTCCGTTGAACACCTGCAAAAAGAACTCGGAATCAGCCGGATGCAGCTCCATCGAAAGCTTAAGGCGCTGACGGACAAGTCGGCTACCGAGTTTATCCGGACCATCCGGCTGAAGATCGCCGCAGAAAAACTCCAGGCGGGGCAGGACAACGTGTCGCAAATAGCCTATCAGGTCGGTTTTAACAGCCTTTCGTACTTCACAAAGTGTTTTAAGGAGCAATTCGGGGTCATTCCATCGGCCTACGCGGAGAAAGGCGCCACTCGTTAAGAGGCAGGCGCAGATGCAGAGATGCAAAGGTTCAACAGAACGTTGGTTGTCGACGAAAAGGATAAAGAAACCGGCGTTTCTCGCGGAAATTCAAAGCTTGCCTGGAAGTGTTACACCTGTGTCAATCGTTGTTACAAACGTTATATAGATGGTTCAACGAAACTTGCGACCTTTGAAATGAGGATTCGGGGGGTAGTGGTTTGTGTTTCTATTTTAGCTACAAGGTTTTAAGGAAATAGAGACTTAATTATTAGGGATAATCATTAGGTTTTAATCTTAAACAGATCCGCCTGCCCGAATTCCTCATTTTTTCGTTCCCTGCTGTCTTTTTGGCGAATTCTGACCCCTTTCGGCTGTAAATAGGCCCTTAATCCGCTCCGAGCTCTTAATTTTGACGAATTGAATTCGTTATTCTTGATTTTTTAAGGCTGAGTGACATGAAACTGCAATTGTTTTACCTCGTAGGGACCCTCCTGATAGGCTGCTGTATTCTCTCGTGTTCTGACGACGAAGAAAGTGCTCCCCTGGAGGGCGTTTGGCAGGGCACATCGGCTCAGGCCAAGTTTTATCCTTCCGGATCGCCCGTTGCCGCGTACGATGAAGCGTTGCCCGACTTCACTCCCATCATAGAGTTCAACGAGGATGGCTCCGCCTCCGTAGAAGTGGACGGCACCATCACCGAGGGCACGTGGGAGTATGCCGACGGCAACAAAAAAATCGTGACGAGCGTCGATCTGCAGAACGAATTTTTCGGTCCATCCGAGACCTTCACCATCAAGACGCTTACCAGCAGTTCTTTGGTGCTGGAGTACCTCAAGGAAGGAGACATCGACATTCCCGATGTCGGGGTGCTCGATGGCAAGCTACAACTCACCCTGAATTTCACGCGCGTCGATTGAGTACGGCTACGGGCGCACTGGGGGTCGCGTCGCACGGTCCATCTCTTCGAGAAGCTTTCGATTGATGCGACGCACAAAGCCCGGACCTTCGTAGATAAATCCGGTATACACCTGGATCAGGTTTGCGCCGGAGCGCAGACGTTCCAATGCATCATCGGCGGACAGGATTCCGCCGCATCCGATGATCAGGAAATCCGGACCCAATTGATGTCGCAGGTATCGTACGATGTCATTGGCGCGTTGTTTCAGTGGCGCGCCGCTCAGTCCGCCCGGACCGATCCGTTGTACCTGCTCGGGGGACGTCGAAAGTCCTTCGCGTGAGATGGTCGTATTGGTTGCGATCACCCCGTCGGCACCGGTCTCCCTGAGAATGGCGACAACGTCATCGAGTTGTTCCTTGGAAAGATCCGGTGCAATCTTTAGCAACACGGGCCGGGGCACGTCACGCGCCAGGCTTCGCCGTTTGATTTCTCCAAGGAGCCTGCTCAGCGGTTCGCGCTCTTGCAGTTCGCGCAGTCCCGGCGTGTTTGGTGAGCTCACGTTGACAACAAAGTAATCCACATAGGGATAGAGGGCGTCGAAGCATTGCACATAGTCCGTGAGTGCACCTTCATTGGTCGTGGTCTTGTTTCTACCGATGTTGCCTCCGACCAGCACCCGCGAAGTACGTCGGGCAAGACGCCGGGCCGCATCAGGGGCGCCCTCATTGTTGAATCCCATTCGATTGATCAACGCCCTATCGGCCGGCAACCGGAAGAGGCGCGGCTTTTCGTTGCCGGCCTGCGGCCGGGGCGTTAAGGTCCCAATTTCAATGAAGCCAAAACCGAGGGCTGACAATTGATCCACGGCCTTCGCGTCTTTGTCAAATCCGGCAGCCAGGCCAACGGGGTTCCTGAAGGTCAACCCGACAAACGTACGCTCCAGACGCTTGTCGTTTACATCAAATAAATATCGAAGCAATCTGCGAAAACCCGGCATTTTACCCATAAATTGGAGCAAGCGGAATGTGAGGTGGTGTATCTTCTCCGCATCCAGGAGAAACAGCAGCGGACGGATCAGTTTGTACATGCGGACCCAAAGATACAATCTATCGAGGAGGGTTGAATATTTCTTGAAATTTGTCGTACAATTGCAGGTATTTTAACAAAACATACAATGAAAAAGGTACTATTTACAGCATTGCTCGCAACGATGGTTTCGCTAGCCGCTTCCGCACAAACACGTGTCGGTGGTTTGTTGGGTTACGGGTCCGAGATTGAAAGCCTGGCCCTTGGTGGAGTAGCGGAATTCATGATCAAGGACAACATGGGGATCTCCCCGCAGCTTGTGTTCTTTTTCGGGAAGAAGGATAACAACGTTAAGCAATCCCTGTGGGAAATCAACGGTAACTTCAATTACTACTTCCTGCAAGAAGAGGTAGACCTTTACGGTATCCTGGGGCTCAATTTTGCGAACTACAAAGTGAAAGTTGACGTTCCGGGTTTCGGATCCGAAAGCGCCACAGATTCAGAGATAGGCCTTAACATCGGTATCGGGTCAAACTTCAATGTCAGCAATGATAACATAAAGCCTTTTGCTGAGTTGAAGTATGTGATCAGCGACTTCGACCAGCTGTGCATCTTTGCCGGTGTGAAGTTTAACATCAGCAATTAACATATTCCTGGAGTGAAGCAGAACAAGTTCGCTTCACCCTACTGCGAAGCAGAACAAGTTCGCTTCACCCTAACCGTGAAGCGGACCAGGCATAAAGCAGGACCCGGTCCGCTTCATGCCTGGTCTGCTTCACGGCTTCACAGCTTTCGGAAACTTTCTCAGGGCTTTTGCTATCAGACCGGCAAGCGCCCGTTGCACCTGGCCCGGATGCAAGTTGGTAGTTCCCTCCGCCTCCCAAATTAGTCGCTTCCCTTTTCCCCTATACATCTGAAGGACAAACAAACCTTCACGGTATGATTGCGTCCAATAGCGCGACTGGTTCATCATCGCCGGGTCGGTAGCCGGCGTTCCGCCCAACCGTCCAAGGTCGTCGTTGCGATTGATGTTGTATGAACCCGCCACATAATCGACCGTGAAATCGGCGACAGAATCTTCGGTGAAAACATAGCCCCGCGGCTCCAGCTCATTCCGGACAAATTCCGTCACCCATCCGTAAAAGTCGTTCTCGGAAATCGAAAACTCCTCGCCCGTAATTGTCAGCTCACCTTTCGCGACCCTGAAAGTCTTCAGTCCCGAGAAGTCTGACTTGTCGAAGTCCGACACCTCGACTTTTTGTGCAAATGCACATGTCGATACCATCAGAAAACCCCAAACCGCACATGATTCGATACATCGTAGCATGTATGAAGTTACCCAAATATTGGGGGAAGACAAATTGGTGCCTACTTCCTCGGATGAAACTCCCGCACTACCTGCTTCAGATAATCTCTATCAAGGTGCGTGTAGATCTCCGTAGTGGTGATGGATTCGTGACCCAGCATTTCCTGGACCGCGCGCAGGTCGGCGCCGCCTTCGATGAGGTGTGTGGCAAAAGAATGGCGGAACGTGTGAGGGCTGATCTTCTTTTTCAAGCCGATGGCTGCAGCCAGATTGCGTATGACGGTAAAGACCATGACGCGACTCATCCCGCGACCGTTGCGGTTAAGGAAAACGTAGGCTTCGTGACCCTTTTGCGGCGGCTTATGTGGCGCCCGGCCCCGAACCTGATCGATATACATGCGAGCAAATTTCATAGCCTCACGCCCCACGGGTACAAGCCGCTCCTTGTTGCCTTTTCCCACTACGCGCAACAGCCCCGCCTCAAAATGCAGGTTGTTCAACTGCAGCGTTACCAACTCCGACACCCGCAAGCCGGAACTGTAAAGGACTTCGAGCATCGCGCGGTTGCGCATACCCTCAGGTGTTGAAAGGTCGATCGCCTCCAACATACGGACGATCTCATGGTACTCGAGGGGTTCAGGTAACTTCCTGCCCAACCGCGGCCCTTCAATCAGATCGGTCGGATTGCGCACAAGGAGCTCCTCATCCACGAGATACCGGCAGAACGATTTCAACCCTGAAAGGATTCTCGCCTGGCTGCTCGCGCCTATGCCCATCTCATTGAGAAACTGAAGGAAGTCGCGTATATCGTCAGCCTTTAACGACAGCGGTGAGAGCGAGGGACGTCGGGACTGGGCAAATTGTTTCAGCAAACCGACGTCATGCAAGTATGCCTCCACGGAGTTTGCCGCAAGCGATCGCTCCACCTTCAGGAAGTCGCCGAAATGCTTTATGTGAACATCCCAGACCTTGTCCATAATCCGTTCCAAAGTTGCAAATTTATCCATCATCCATAGTCGATTCCATCCTTTATCAAGTACCGGCTACGGTCGGAAAAATGACTAAATTGACCCCTGCGTAGAAAAGCCGAGCATTACATGAAGATTCAGATCATAAATGGCCCGAACCTGAACCTGCTGGGGAAACGGGAACCCGGCGTGTATGGAAGCCAGTCTTTTGATGAATTCCTGGAAGCGCTGAGGAAGCGGTTTTCCCCGACCGACATAGCGTACTTCCAATCCAACATCGAGGGGGAACTTGTCAGCAAGATCCAGGAAGTGGGATTCAGCTACGACGGAATCATCCTGAACGCCGGAGCCTACACGCACACGTCTGTGGCAATACACGATGCTATTGCAGCAGTGAACACACCTGTGGTCGAAGTGCACATCTCGAATGTGTATGCACGCGAAGAGTTTCGGCACAAAAGTCTCATTACCTCGAAGTGTGTAGGAATTATCTCGGGGTTTGGCCTGGAAAGCTACTCTTTGGCGTTAACATACTTTATCCTCAAACTTCAGGGAACGTGATGCTGGTATGGCGATGGACAGACCGTTTTCCAAATGTTGAACCTGAAGGAAATCTCCACCGTAACGCTAACCCTGTTCTCCGTGATCGACGTCCTGGGGTCAGTTCCCATTATTGTGGCGATCCGAAAAAGCGAAGGACAGATCCACGAAGAAAAGACAACTATCATCGCGGGCGTTTTGATGATCGTCTTCCTTTACCTCGGTCAGTCTGTGCTGGCCTTGTTCAGTCTTGATATCGCTTCGTTCGCCGTAGCCGGGGCCATTGTGATGTTCATCGTAGCCATGGAAATGACGCTGGGCATAAAGTTGATGAAAGATGATCCGGACGCGCGAGGTTCAAGCTCGATCGTGCCGCTGGCCTTCCCGCTCATCGCCGGAGCGGGCGCACTTACAACGATCCTTTCGCTGCGATCTGTGTACTCCGAGATTAGCATTCTTATTGGCATTGTAATCAATCTCATCATTATTTATGTAGTGCTTCGTTCATCTGCATGGCTGGAGCGCGTTATCGGCAAGTCAGGCTTTGCCGTGTTGCGACGTGTTTTCGGAATCATCCTCCTCGCCATCGCGGTGAAGATCTTTAAATCGAACCTGGCGTTATGATCGAAATTTTTACGGACGGCGCCGCGCAGGGAAACCCCGGACCCGGAGGCTATGGCGTTATACTTCGGTACGGCAAACGCGAGCGCGAACTGTCGCAGGGTTACCGGCTAACGACCAACAACCGCATGGAACTTCTTGCTGTCATCGTTGCACTCGAAGCCCTGAAAAAGGAAGGCATTCCGGTCAAGATCTTTTCCGATTCGGAATACGTCATAAACGCCATCAGGAAGGGCTGGTTGTGGAACTGGGAGAAGAAGGGTTTCAGGAAAAAGGCGAATGTCGACCTCTGGAGGCGATACATACCTTTACACAAAAAATACAAACCGGAATACGAATGGGTGAGAGGACATGCAGGCCACGCTGAAAACGAACGATGCGACGCGCTGGCTGTCGCCGCCGCCCAGGGCAGCAAGCTGCTCATCGATGAAGGTTATGAAGCCAGCCGGGAGGCTGAGGACCTTTAAAAAGGCCCTCATTCAGGCGGTTGTCCTTCCTCTAATTTGTAACAGACAATTTCGGTTGGAGACGGACGATAGTACAAGTAGCCGAAAATCTGGTCGATGTCATACTCCGGCTCACGATCATTCCGAATGTCAATGGCGTTCTCGATCATTCCCGATGCCTTGTCCACCTGGATAAGCTGATTTCCCTTCTGCTCTTTCGTAGTCATCATCATGATAAAGGCAGGGGTGTTCAACGATGCCTTGAACCGCGCCTTAAAGGCCCGGATGGCATTTGCCGAGTAGGCAAAGGCAGCGTCGCCGAGCTGCCCGTAGGCATTGGAAACCTGACTGCTCACCGACTTTACTGTCGCGTCGGAAGTATTGGCGGCAACTTCGTCGAAGGCCGCCGCGTAGGTGCTCGCCGCCGCACCGATATATGCAGCACGAACGGCTTCAGCCATACGCAATGCCCGAACCAGGCCGGGCTCACGCGGGGCAGGATAATACTTCTGGTAGAGAACGCTTCCGTTGAACGAGAGTTTCATGATGTTCTGATCGGAGTAAATGACGAGCCCATCGTTGACAACATCAATCGCCTTGGGCAGTTCCTTTCCTTCGAACTTGATCGGCGCACCATTCAGCTTGCGATTGGTTCCTGCATTCTTGTCAATTTCAAAGACGCCACCCGCTTTCGGTGAATAGACGTATAGCTTTCCCGCGCTGACACCTACTGGAAATGGACGGACTTTGTCGCC
>DASVCT010000196.1:0-8599 GCA_036381475.1 Cyclobacteriaceae bacterium | reverse complement strand
GGGTGATGCCATCCGTGCGGTGCAGGAAGTTGCGAGCACCTTGCCAACAAACTATACCATCGACTTTTCAGGCCTCACACGGGAAGAGATCGCGGCAGGAAAGCAGACCCTCTTCATCATTCTGCTCAGCATTGCCTTTGTGTACTTTATTCTCGCCGGACAGTATGAAAGTTATCTTATTCCTTTTTCCGTGTTGTTTTCCTTGCCCATAGGGATTATGGGCGCTGTGGTGTCCACTAAACTGGCCGGTCTTGAGATCAACATTTATTTCCAGATCGCGCTCGTCATGCTCATCGGCTTGCTGGCGAAGAATGCCATCCTGATCGTAGAGTTCGGCATACAGCGCAGGCGTGCAGGCTATTCAATAGCAGAGGCGGCATTCGAAGGCGCGCGCGTTCGCTTGCGGCCTATTCTCATGACCTCGTTCGCCTTTATTATCGGATTGCTGCCCCTGGTATTGGCAGGGGGCATTGGTGCGAAGGGAAACAACTCAATCGGAACAGGTGCAGTGGGTGGCTTGCTCGTCGGGACGGTGCTGGGCGTATTTGTCGTTCCGATACTCTACATCCTGTTCCAGTGGTTGCACGAAAAAGTGAGCCGTAAGCCTGTACAGCACCCGAACCCGTGAATGCAATGAAGAACCGTATCTTATATATTCCCTTGTTTGCCGTTGCGCTTCTTTCTTTACAATCCTGCTTTGTGGCAAGGAAGTACTCCCGCCCGGCCGTGGTGGATGAAGCCCATTTCCGGACCGATTCCCTCGAGCGTGACAGCACCACTATGGCGACCGTGTCATGGCGTGAGATGTTCACCGACCCGCACCTCGTGGCCCACATTGAAAGAGCTATCGAAAACAATATCGACATACGCGTAGCTTTGCAACAGATTGCTGTGGCCCGTGCTTATTACAACCAGGGCAAGCAGGGCCAGTTGCCGACACTGAACGCTACCGGTAGGATGACGTATCAGGAACTTGCGCGAAACAGCCAGTTCGGTGAGTTTTTTGACGGCGCCATCACCCAATATGAACTCAGTGGCACATTGTCGTGGGAAGCCGATATCTGGGGACGCATCAGTAGCCTGAAACGAGCCTATGAAGCGACCTACCTTCAGTCGGTAGCCGCGCATCAGGCCGTGAAAACCGAGTTGATCGCGAACATAGCCTCCATGTATTTTCAGTTGCTTGCTCTTGACGAACAACTGAAGATAACCCAACAGACCATTGCTACGCGCGAAACCAGCCTGGAGACGACGCGTGCTCTCAAGGATGCCGGCCAGTTGACGGAGGTGGCGGTTAAGCAAACGGAAGCGCAGTTGTACTCGGCGCGGGCGTTACTGGTCGACCTCAAACTCAATATTAAACTGCTGGAGAACACGATGTCGATCCTGATGGGCGATGCCCCGCATGACATCGAACGCGGCACGCTCGAAGACATCACGTTTAATCCGGAACTCAGCACGGGCTTTCCTGTACAACTCCTTGCCAACCGCCCGGATGTGCGTACAGCAGAGTTTGCATTAATGAACGCATTTGAGCTGACCAACGTGGCGCGGGCCAATTTCTATCCTTCCCTGAACATTTCAGCAACAGGGGGGCTGCAAAGCCTGGAGTTCGATGAGTTGTTCAGCGCCAATTCGTTGTTTGCCAACATAATTGGTTCGCTGGCGCAACCTGTATTTAACGGCAGGAGGATTCGCACGCAGTACGAGGTGGCACAGGCCCAGCAGGAACAAGCTTACCTCGGCTTTCGCCAGGCGGTGCTGACAGCCAGCCGCGAGGTTTCTGATGCGTTATACCGATTCGACGCGGCCGGCGATAAAATCCAGGCAAAATCGCAGGAATATGAAGCCTACAATGTCGCGACTTCCTACTCGGAAGAGTTGCTGAACAACGGCCTTGCAAGTTACCTGGAGGTGCTTACCGCACGGCAGAACGCATTAAATTCACAACTCGATCTTGTCAATGCGCGACTTGATCGATTGAGCGCCGTCGTGTCGCTGTATCGCGCGCTGGGTGGTGGCTGGCGATAGCCAGATCCGCTGACGCAGTACGCAGCAGGAGGGAGTCAACTTAATACTTTTAAAGGGCAAAATTCTATACCTTTAGCATATCGGCGGCCCAACGCTCTACCTGACTCGCTGTAGATTTATTTTCACTAGGAAAGGCAAAATAACGATGATGCTATGGACCAGGACATCTTAAATGTAAGGAGGGAACTTACGCTATCAGGGAAAACATTCTCATACTACAGTCTGAAGGCGCTACAGGAAGCCGGCTATGCAATCGAAAAGCTTCCCTTTTGTATGCGGGTTCTTGCGGAAAACGTCATTCGAAATCATGACGGCTATGTGGTTACACGGGATCACATAGACACCGTTTTGGGGTGGCAACCGAAGCCCGCAGACAAGGAGATTCCTTTTAAGCCAGCGCGCGTGCTCATGCAGGATTTTACCGGTGTGCCGGCGATCGTCGACATTGCTTCACTGCGTGGAGAGATGGTACGACAGGGAAAGGACCCTTCGCGTATCAACCCCCTGATTCCGGTAGACTTGATTATCGATCACTCCGTTCAGGTCGACTATTTTGGAAGCAAGGACGCCTACGAAAAGAATGTCGAGCGCGAATATGAACGCAACAGTGAGCGTTACCGCTTTCTCAAATGGGCGCAGACCGCATTCAATAACTTTTCTGTGGTGCCGCCAGGCATGGGAATTTGTCACCAGGTAAACCTGGAATATCTCTCGCAGTGCGTTACGGAACGCGATGGGGTCGCGTTTCCCGACACGCTGGTGGGAACCGATTCCCACACACCCATGGTGAACGGCTTGGGCATTGTAGCGTATGGAGTAGGTGGCATTGAGGCGGAAGCTGCCCTGCTGGGGCAACCACAGTTTTTTGCCTTGCCGGAAGTTATCGGGCTCAAACTCACGGGTAGCCTGCCCATCGGAAGTACTGCTACGGACCTGGTGCTTACAATCACCGAACTCCTCCGGCGTACGAAGGTGGTGGGAAAATTCGTCGAGGTTTTTGGCGATGGTCTGAAGTCACTGAGCGTGCCTGATCGGGCCACGATCGGAAATATGTCGCCGGAATTTGGCTGCACCATCACGTACTTTCCCATAGACGAAAAAACGCTCCAGTACCTGGAGAAAACGAACCGGCCCGCAGAACTGATCGAGCGGGTTGAACGCTATACAAAGGAGAACCTGCTGTGGCGGGAGAACGAGGATGCTATACAATACAGCAAGGTGGTCGAGTTGGACCTGGCATCCGTGCGACCGACAATCGCGGGACCAAGTCGTCCACAAGACAAGATACTCCTCAGCGAGTCTAAGGAACGGATCAAGGCCATCCTGGAGGATCGCTATTCGCGGCAATATGTTGAGCATGCCGACCGCCCGCTGAATCGCTGGGCCAATGAAGGCGGGAACATAGAGCCTGCGGAAGTAGCTGTGAAGGAACACACACGCATGCGGACTGTCAGCGTGACCATGAACGATGAAACCTTCGATCTCAGCGACGGCGATGTAGTCATAGCCGCCATCACGAGTTGCACGAACACTTCCAATCCCGATGTGATGATTGGAGCCGGACTGATGGCGAAGAAGGCCGTGCAGCGGGGGCTTGACGTGAAGCCGTGGGTGAAGACAAGCCTTGCGCCCGGGTCGAAGGTTGTTACCGACTACCTTGCCGAAGCCGGGCTACTCGAGGCCCTGGAAAAGCTGCGTTTCAATGTCGTTGGGTATGGGTGCACGTCCTGCATCGGGAACTCGGGGCCCTTGCCTGACCCGATCGCCAGGGCTGTGGTCGACAACGACCTCATTGTCGCTGCAGCGCTGTCCAGTAATCGCAACTTTGAGGCCCGCATACATCCACAAGTCAAGATGAATTTCCTGATGTCGCCGCTGCTGGTCGTCGCCCACGCTCTCGCAGGGAGGATGGACATTGACATGGAGCGTGAACCGCTCGGCAGGGATCAGGACGGAAATCCCGTGTACTTGAGGGACATCTGGCCAACTGAAAAGGAAGTGCAGAGTGCAGTAAGCCAGGTCGTCCGGAAGGAATATTTCAGCAAGAACTACGGTGAAATATTTGACGGCAACGAACACTGGCGCAGGCTTCAGGCGCCCGCCGACAAGGCATACAAGTGGGATGAGAAATCTACGTATGTTAAAGAGGCCCCCTTCTTTATCAACCTCAGCAAGGAGCCCGCTCCAATCGCGCCGATACATAACGCGCGCGTGTTGTTGATGCTTGGTGATTCGATCACCACAGACCACATATCGCCTGCCGGATCGTTCAGTCCGGATTCCCCCGCAGGAAAGTACCTCATGGAGCGCGGTGTAAAGCCACATGATTTCAACTCGTATGGCTCCCGTCGGGGAAACGATGAGGTAATGGTACGTGGCACCTTCGCGAACGTGCGCATCCGGAATAAACTGGCAAAGAGGGAGGGAGGCTACACGACCTGCTTTGTTAACGACAAGGAGATGACCGTATACGAAGCTGCGGCAGAGTACAAGAAGGCAGGGGTCCCGTTGCTTGTACTCGCAGGCAAAGAATACGGGAGCGGTTCATCGCGCGATTGGGCTGCAAAGGGAACGTACCTCCTGGGCGTGAGGGCCGTGCTTGCCGAAAGCTATGAACGGATACACAGAAGTAACCTGGTGGGAATGGGCGTATTGCCGCTCCAGTACCGTGCGGGAGAAAGTGCCGGATCCCTTGGACTTGACGGGACCGAGACCTATCGGCTGGAGTGGCTGGATGATAGCATCAAGCCAGGACAGGAGTTGACCCTGGAGGCCGTACACCCTGACGGAACGCGAAAGGTCTTGAATGTCGTGAGCCGGCTTGACAGCATCATAGAGATTGACTACTACCGGAACGGCGGTATACTCCAGTACATGCTTCGCAAGTTCCTCAAAGAGGCCTGACCCGACTCGGAGAGTACGGTAGTGAGGAGAACACAGCGGCTATGCGGACGCTCAACGGTGCAGAAGTGCCGTGCGGCGGTTCGCGTTTGGTCTATAGCGCGATAATGAGTACATTGGTGAAGGCGGACTGCCATATCATTTTTTTGACGTATTGAGTTGCGCGCTAATGCAGAATAACGAAATCGAAATCCTGATCGTAGAGGACAACCTGTACGATGCCGAATTAACCATCAGAGCACTTAGGAAGCAAAATCTCGCCAACAAGCTTATTCATCTTCGTGACGGAGCAGAGGCCCTTGACTTTCTGTTTGCAAGTGGGAAGTATGCGTCGAGGAACCCGGAATTCATTCCCCGTGTCGTTTTCCTGGATCTTAAGATGCCTAAGGTCGACGGCATTGAAGTGCTTCGCAAAATAAAGTCGGACCCCCGGACGCGTACGATTCCGGTGGTGATTCTCACTTCATCGGCTGAGGACCCGGATGTCAAGCGGTGCTATGATCTTGGCGCCAACAGTTATATCGTGAAGCCTGTGGAGTTTGAAAACTTTGTGCGCATCGTCAGTGACCTTGGATTATACTGGATTGTGATTAACAAAACATCCTGATAATGAAGGGTATATGCGATGGCCGGTTCTTGGCATTATCCTTGTTTAGCTATTTGGTGAAACGACCCGGCAGTAAGCCATCCCCACATGATTGATTCATAAAAAGCGGCAGTGGCGTGAAACACGGGTTAATGTTTCGAATTCTGTGGACGTGTTGGATCCTGGCGTCTGTACCGGTATGGGGCGCAGATGTTGCCGCACAGGTACCAGACGAGTACAAGGTAAAAGCCGTTTTCCTTTTTCATTTTGCTCAGTTCGTTGAATGGCCGGAGGGAAGCTTTTCACAGGCGGACGAGCCTATGGTCATTGGCGTTCTTGGCGAAGATCCTTTCGGAGAATACCTCGACAAGGTAGTTTCCGGTGAGGCCGTCAAAGGCCACCCGCTCCAGGTCAGACGCTTCAGCAGCCTGGAGGATATCGACAAGTGCCACATCCTCTTCGTTCGCGCCGAAGGGTTAGGACAACTCCGCACAGTTCTCAGGGGATTGGAGTCCCGGGCGATGCTCACGGTAGGTGACAATCCTGCATTCATACGAGCCGGAGGAATGATCCGGTTTTTTTCCGAGGACAACAAGATCCGTTTGCAGATTAATCCGGAAGCTGCACGTTCTTCCGGGCTGATGATAAGTTCCAAGCTATTGAGGCTCGCAGAAATTTCGATTCCAAAATCGTGAGGTTATGTGGCTGGCCCGACTTCCGATAAAATGGAAACTGATGGCGGTAATGCTGTTGACCAGCGGGGTGGTAGTGCTCCTTACCCTGGCGGCCTTTCTTGCGTACGAGTTTTTCACATATCGGAAAACAGCCGCGTCCGAGTTGTCCAGCATCGCGTCTATTGTTGCCACTAACAGCACCGCTGCACTTGCGTTCGACAGCCCGGAGGAAGCAGGTGAAATCCTCTCTGCGCTGCGCGCGGAGTCACAGATCGTACTGGCCGGGTTGTACGACAAGGACGGAAATGTATTCTCCGTGTATCCTGATAGCAAAGCCCCCGCGTTGCCGCCGTACACTGGTGAAGAAGGATATGAGTTCAAGGCGGGTTACATCGAGGGATTTCAGCCGGTAGTCGAGGGAAATGTACGCCTCGGAACACTGTATATTCGATCGAATATGGCCGAGGCTAAAGAGCGCTTTCAACTGTATTTCATTCTTTCTGCTGTTATGGCGTTCGGTGCGTTGGTCATGGCATTCATCGTGTCGTCCAGGCTCCAGAAACGCATCTCCCGCCCCATCCTTTCGCTGGCGCGGACGGCGGGACAAGTATCGGCAAACCGCGATTACTCCCTGCGTGCCACGAAGGAAAACAACGACGAGATCGGATCGCTGACGGATGCCTTTAATGCGATGTTGGCAGAGATGGAATCCCAGAATCGCGAACTCCAGGCCCGCCATGAAAGACTCGGCAATATGGTTCAGGGGATGGCCGACTCCTATATTAGTCTGGATGCCCAATGGCGCATCACGGACATTAACCACCGTGCGCTCGCGCAAGCAAATCGTACGCGTGATGAGCTCGTTGGCAAAGTCTTTTGGGAGGAGTTTCATGGATTGGTCAACACGGTTTTCTGGGAGGAGTACCATCGGGTAATGCGCGACCGCACGGCGGCCAGCTTTGTGTCCTACGCCGAATCTAATGCTATGTGGGTTGATGTGCGCGTCCTGCCTCAGGACGACGGGATTGCCATATTCTATACGGACATTACGAAATACAAGGAGGCCGAGGAGGAAGTGCGGTCGTTTAATCAGAAACTTGAGGCGATGGTTGCCGTGCGCACCCGTGAACTCGAAGCGGCCAACAAGGAACTTGAATCGTTCTCCTATTCCGTTTCGCATGACCTGCGTGCTCCCCTGCGGTCGATTCACGGCTACATGAATATCTTCGCTGAAGAGTATACCGGCAAACTCGACGACGAAGCCAACCGGCTGATCCATATCATCCAGGACAACGCGCGACGCATGGGCCAGTTGATTGACGATCTGCTTTCCTTTTCACGTCTGGGTCGCAAGGAGCTCATGAAAGGAACAATTTCCATGGAAGACATGGTCGACGGCATCTGGGAAGAGCTGCTGCGGGACCAGAACGGCAGGGATATCGATTTTACCAGGGCGTCGCTGCCACCGGCTTTTGTTGACAGCGTGACCATGCGCCATGTGTGGACCAACTTGTTATCCAACGCGTTGAAATATACGGGCCGCAAGCCTAAGGCCATCATCGAAGTAGGCGCCCGCGAGGAAGGTGATAAGATTGTTTACTTTGTGCGCGACAACGGATCAGGATTCGACATGCGCTACTACGAAAAACTGTTCGGTGTGTTCCAGCGATTGCATTCGCAGGAAGAGTTTGAAGGCACTGGCGTAGGACTGGCCATTGTCCATCGTATTTTGCACAGGCACGGTGGAAGCATTTGGGCGGACGCACGTCCCGAAGAAGGCGCTACGTTTTATTTCGCGCTTCCGCGCCACTGATTTTCTTCATTTATATTTTCAAAAAGACACGGAGGCACGGCCGCGTCACGCTGATGCGCATCAGGGATTTCCCTGAAATTTCAAAACCATGTTTTGCCCTGAAGGAATGCCGCTCCGTTTCGGGGACCTTTGCCCCGGCGCCATCAAATGCGCCCATCTGTGGCAGAGTTACGGGAAGAGCAGCGGGTAAAGACATTCTACGGGGATTCCGGCCGGGTCAGCTATTCTACATTGCTCTCGCGGATGTCGAAGCTCATCCAGCTACTTGAGCCGCACCAGCGCAATTATCACCTCTGCCTTCGCGTCGATATCTATTGGTACATCGAGAAGCACAAGGAGATCGAACTCCTGCTGAGCCGCATCACGCATTATTCCAGCCTGCACCTCCGCGACTACCTGGACGAGTTGTGTCTTACCGTTAGCAGAAAAATCGAAGCAGACGAAAAGGTCGCCGGCGAATTCCTGAGTGGAAAGGTTCAGGCGAAATAATCAACGTATGCAAACTACCGAAAACGACCAAAAACGCGAGCCCAAGAGCCTTTCATCACAAGTCATCCTCGCTGTGGTGATTGCTTTCATAAAGGTTATGGTCGT
>DASVCT010000195.1:0-11508 GCA_036381475.1 Cyclobacteriaceae bacterium | reverse complement strand
TTTGGATCGGAACGGGGCGCGCTTTGGGCCTTGTATCCCTTTCACTTCCTGATCATCTAATGGACAAAACTTACAACCTATGATCACCATTATCGTACTCTTTGCCGTGGCCGCCGTATTCGGCCTGACGCTCCTCATCCCGGTCCTTCAGGGCAAAACTCCCACTCGCGCATTTGTATTCACCCATGGGGGTGTTGCAGCATTGGCCTTGATCCTGCTCATTGTTCGCTACGCCAATGAGGCAGAAGCTGTACCTGTGATCAGCCTGGTTCTCTTTGTGATTGCCGCACTCGGCGGATTTGTCCTTTTTGCACGTGACATGCAGAAAAAGACACTCCCAAAGGGGTTGGCCGTTGTGCACGCCGGGGCAGCCGTGGTAGCTTTCCTGATTCTCCTTTTTGCTGTGCTCTGACGTGAAGGTAGACCTGATTCGCGGACGGCTGGGCCATCACCGGTTCCACCCCATGCTGGTCCATTTTCCCGTTGCTCTATATCCCTTCGGGCTTGTGATGTACTGGCTTGCCGGTCGCCTGGACAACCCCGCCCTCGCCGACTCCGGTCTTTACGCCCACGGTGCGGCCCTCGCCGTGAGCGTACTTGCGATCGCATATGGGCTCGTCGATCTTCTGGGCATTGATTCCAAATCCGGCGCATGGAAGACGGGCATCACCCACGCCGTCCTGAACGCATGCTGGTTCTTTGCCTTTCTGATCCTCTTTGCGCTGGCGTTCAAGCGCCCCGGGGTGACCGACAACGCGGGGTTCCTTATCGCGATGGGCCTCGCTACGCTGGGCGTGTTTGTTTCAAACTACTTCGGTGCCCAGCTAATAATACGGCATCGTGTCGGCGTAGCAGGATAGCGGGCTTATGTTGCAAGTGGCGAATCTCACCCTGGACATTAGCTGCTGCAATGGCTCGAAATGTTCGGTTAAGCCATTACAACTTGCACCTGCAACTGCATCTCCAATAACTGGCTTCCCTTTAGGGTGCTTGCTCATTTTCTCGTAATTTTAGGGGTGTCTTAATGACATCGCGACTCAAAAAGGGGCCCTCATGTACCCAAACCCAACCCATGAAAACATTGGTGGCCCTTCTAGCGTCCTGGCTCCTCGTAAGCTGCTCAGACAAAACCGGTCTTACCGGAACGACGGAAATCACGACCTGGCAGGGTGCTAAAAAAGGAGCAGTGTCGATCACCTTCGACGATGGATCGATCAACCAGTTCCGCCAGGCGATTCCTATCCTCAACCGACTGGGGTTTGATGGTACCTTCTTCATCATCACCGGCAACATTCCGGGTTCAGAATTCGTGGGGAAGTTTGTCGGCCGTCCTATCCAGGATCTCATTGCCGAGTCGGCGGTCATGCCCACCAACGATGCGAACTTCTTTGAGCGGGCCTCCGCGGTAGGCTACCTCGACATACCGGGCGCTGTTGATCTGCACACCCGGGCAGGGACGCTATTCGAACAGGGCAAAAAGCAGGAGGCCTACACAGTAATCGACGAAGGTTTCGCCGCAGCCCGATTGAAGACGGTCGGCCTAAAGCCGCGCCAGGCACAGGATGGCGGTATCACATGGCCCGAGATAGTCGAGTTTGCGCGTCAGGGTCATGAGTTCGCCAACCATACGGTCACACACCCCCGCCTTGCTGCACTTGACGAACCCAACCTGTTGTATGAAATCGAGAAAGGAAAGGAAGAATTATTGCATCACCTGGGCTCCTACCATACATTTTCCGCCGAATGCCCATATGGTACGGAAAACGAACGCGTAATGGACTATGCGCTGAAGATTCATCCCGCGTTGCGAAACCGAATGCCGGAACCGTTTCTGGAAGAGCTTAACCGCTGGAACGATATGGATCCCGGGACTTCTGCGAAGCCCTATGTTCAATGGCAGCGCGGTGCGCTGGCTGATACGCCCATGGAACTGATGAAATCCTGGATCGACACAGTCGTCCAGAATGACAACGTGTGGCTGGTTCTCGTCTTCCATGGTGTCGACGGCGTCGGATGGGAAGCAATACCGCACGAGGAACTGGACGAGTACTTCTCGTACATCAAGCAAAATGAAGACCGCCTTTGGGTCGACACCTTCGGCAACGTGGCGCGCTATATGCGTGAGCGGATGAATGGCAAGGTACAGTCCAATGTGGAGGCGGATGTCATCACCGTCGAGTTAACGCACACCCTGGATCCCGAAATATATACCTTGCCCCTGACGATCAGAACGTACGTCGACGACGACTGGAAAACGATAGCCATTCGGCAAGGTTCGGAAGAGAAGCAACTGATACCGGACGAAGACGCGAGGGGAATGTACGTGCAGTATCAGGCCGTCCCGAATGGCGGACCGATCACCATCCGCTCAAGGCGCTAATCACTACCGGTTTATTTCCCCGCACGCTTGACCAGTTCGTCGCGCGTCAGCGAAATCATTCTCCCTACGGTTTTGCCATCACGCACCGCCACCACCTTCAGGGTTACGTTCGCTTCTGGGATCGTGATTGGCCCGTTGTATTTTGGCGTGAAGGCGTCGGGGAAGGTGCGATCCAGCGTGTAATGGAGTTCCGTGCCGGATAGGTCGGAGGAAAGGGTGCATACGAGTTTCCCATTTTCCATTTTCGTTTGCACAATCGGGTCGTACACCGCCCTCGAGATGTTGAGCGATTCTGCATCGAAACGTTCGAAGTGGTCGAGGACGCGTGCGCTGAAATCCTCCCAGTTTTTCTTTGATGCAGGACTCCACACCGACTCTGCCGTAGCCAACGCACGCGGATAGGTCATGTAAAACGCGTGGCGCAAAGTCGGAATGTGTTCCGTCCATAGGTTCGCCTGCCCACCGAGAATGTACTTTGCATCCACGCCTTCAGGCACGGGTTCGAACTCATAGGCTTTTTTCAGGCTGAGGTCAGCATAAATGGGAATCTCCAGGGAATGGTCGCCCTGCGTATAGTCGAGATACGCGTATGTCGTCGGCGACATGACCACTTCGTGTCCCATCTTTGCCGCAGCTATGCCGCCCTGCATGCCGCGCCAACTCATCACGGCTGCGCCCTTTGCGAGTCCGCCTTCAAGGATCTCATCCCAGCCAATCATTTTCTTCCCTTGTTTCTCCACGATCTTTGCAACACGCTTCATGAAGTACGACTGGAGTTCATGGCCGTCTTTCAATTTTTGTTTCTTCATCAGCGCCTGGCAGCCCGGATCTTCTTCCCAAAAGCCATGATAGGCTTCATCACCGCCGACGTGAATGAAAGGCCCGGGAAACAGCGAGGCCACTTCAGTGAACACCTTCTCCAGAAAATCATAGACCTTTTCGTCGGCCGGGTTCAGTGTGTTTTCCACCAGCATTCTGAACTTGCCGTTACCATACCATTCGGCAAACGACGATCCCGGGTTGACGAACTTAGGCTCTTTACGCGTCGACAGTTCCGGATACGAGGCGAGGGCCGCCATGCTATGTCCGGGCACGTCGATCTCGGGGACTATCGTAACGTTGCGTTCCAATGCATACTGAACGACCTCGCGGATGTCGTCGTGCGTGTAAAAGCCACCGTAGGGTGTCGGCTCACCCGGTTTTGGCTCAGGCCGGCTTCCGAACGGGCCATATCGTTCGACGCGCCACGCGCCTACTTCCGTCAGCTTAGGCAATGACTTTATTTCGATCCTCCAACCATTGTCGTCCGTCAGATGCCAGTGAAAGGTGTTGAACTTGTACTGGGCCATCACGTCGATATACTTTTTCACCTCTTCCTTCGTAAAAAAGTGACGGCTCACATCGAGCATAAGGCCGCGCCATTTGAATCTCGGATAGTCTCGTATCGTGCAACCAGGTATCTCGGCGGTCCCATCGCCCTTACCTGCGGGCATCAGCTGACGCAATGTTTGCAAGGCATAAAACAATCCGGCAGGGCGGTTCGCTGCCAAGGCTATCCTGTTCTGATCCACGGTCAGCGTATAGCCTTCGTCACCCAGCTCCGCATCCCTTGACCCATTCAACGAAAGGGTAATGGCCCTGCTACCGGTAGGCTGACCCGTTGCCACGTCCACTTCGTATCCCCGCTGCTTTAACACTTCAGAAAACTGTTGGGCTATTTGGCGTACTTGCGGGTCGGTCGTTAGCACGTATATATGAGTACTTCCATCAAGCACATATTTGGCGTTGCTTTTTTGCACGCTGACAGGCGCAGGAATAATGTCATCCTGTGCATACACTGCAGCAGTAAGAAAAGAAAGGATTACATAAAGAAGTGGGTATGCCTTGCGATACATTTTAGCTTGTGGTTTTCGGTCGACAATCAATAGGTCAGCGCAATTTACTGTATCACCAGCAAAACCAAACCGCGTGTGTCGCACACCCGAAAATTTATTTGCTTGAAATTTGACGTTTTCCCCCTAACTTCGAATAAGTAACCAACAACCCCCTTTAGAAGACGATGAAACGCAGGGATTTCATGGGCCGTGCCGCCCTACTCGCTGGCTCACTGGCGATGCCGGCCGCACTGAGGCAAGCCGCCGCTTCACCGCGGCTGATGATCGCGCGCGATTTTGGCGGCGTCAGGGTCGGCGTCATAACATACAGTTTTCGTAGCATGCCTTCAACGATAGATGACCTGCTGGGATACCTCGTGGAACTCAAACTTCCGACCGTCGAACTCATGGGCGAACCTGTCGAGGCATACGCTGGCGCTCCAGAGGGGCCACCTTATCAGCGAGGTCCCCTCTCCGATGCACAAAAGGCGGAAAGAAAAGCGCATGCAGAAGAGCTACGGAAATGGAGAGCCTCTGCGCCGATGGACAAATTCAAAGAGATCAGGAAGAAGTTCGACGATGAAGGCATTGCTATCGACATCGTCAAGCTCCCACTCAACCGGATGTCGGAAGAAGAACTCGCATACAGTTTCAACGTAGCCAGCACCTTGGGCGCCTCCGGGATAACACTCGAACGGTCAGATGAAGCGGTGAAGAAGCTTGCACCCTACGCCGACAAATATAAGACCCGCATCGGCTACCATAACCACACCGAAGTCAACTTCAACAGTTGGGACAAGGCGGTGAGCTACTCCCCATACAATTCCATCAACCTCGACGTCGGGCACTACGTTGCTGGCACTAACGAATCGCCTATTCCCCTCATTAAGAAATATCACGACCGTATCCTCAACCTTCACCTCAAAGACCGCCGGAAAAACAACGGCGATAACGTACCCTGGGGTCAGGGCGATACGCCCCTCAGGGAAATCCTCCGGCTAATGAAGACGGAGAAGTACGATTTCATGGCTACCATCGAACTGGAATACCCCATACCGGAAGGTTCAGACGCCGTGAAGGAGGTCCGGAAATGCATCGACTTCTGCAAGGAGTCGCTCGCCTGATCCGGCAGTTCCCATGCACCAGGCCACCGGTATCCTGTACATTCCGGTTACTGATTTATGGCCTCCCCTGTGCATGTGTGCACTTTTGCGCCTATATTAGTGGAATTTTTGTCGATACCTAAAACCCGAACCGTGAACCCCACCGACATCAACGACCCCGAATACTTTCACAAGGTAATCGACTGCCAGTATGCCTGCCCCGCGCATACACCGGTTCCTGAATACATCCGCCTGATCGCAGCCGGCCGCTACGACGACGCCTATATGATCAACTGGGAATCCAACGTGTTCCCCGGCGTCCTGGGCAGAACATGTGACCGCCCCTGCGAGCCGGCTTGCCGCCGCGGACGCATTGACGAAGAGCCGGTCGCCATCTGCAGACTCAAGCGCGTAGCCGCCGACAATAAGGGGAACGTTAAAGCCCGAATGCCCCTTCCTCCAGTGAGGAAGAACGGCCGTAAGGTATGTCTTATCGGAGGCGGACCTGCATCATTAACTGTTGCGCGCGATTTGGCACCACTCGGCTATGAAATCCACCTGTATGACGAATGGCACAAGGGCGGCGGAATGATGCGCACTCAAATACCGGGTTTCCGATTACCCGAAAGTGTCCTGGATGAAGAAGTAAACTATATTCTGGCCCTGGGTATTCACACCCATTTCAACCATTACGTCTCCAGCCTCAGTGATGTTCTTGCGAAAGACTATGACGCTGTATTTATAGGTACCGGAGCGCCCAAAGGCCGTGACCTGAACCTTCCTGGCAGGAAGGAGGCGGGTGACCGCGTGCATATCGGTGTCGAATTCCTGGCTAACGTAGCGTTCGGCCATCGGACGAGTATCGGTAAGCGTGTCATCATTCTTGGCGGGGGCAACACGGCGATGGATTGCTGCCGGACCGCACGCCGGCTGGGCGGTGAAGATGTGAAGGTGATTGTCAGAAGCCCGTTCCAGGATATGAAAGCGTCGCCCTGGGAGATCGAAGATGCGAAGTCTGAAGGGATACCCATACTCAATAATATGCCGCCCAAAGCTTTTGTCGTCGAAGATGGAAAGCTGAAAGGCATGATGTTCAGTAAGGTGCGCGCCGAATACGACGATGCCGGCAGACGTTCACTCGTACCCACCAACGAACCAGATGTGTTTATCGAAGCCGACGACGTGATCATTGCTGTCGGGCAGGATAATGCCTTTCCCTGGATCGAACGCGACCTCGGCATTGAATTCGGGAAATGGGACCTTCCGGTGATCGACCCTGTGACTTTTCAGTCCACACGCTCTGATGTCTTCTTCGGTGGTGACGCCGCGCTGGGACCCAAAAACATTATCACAGCAGTTGCACATGGCCACCAGGCCGCCATTTCGATACACCTATATTGCTCCGGTCAGGATTTGCATGAACGTCCGGCTCCTACAGTGAATCTCTTTCAGCAGAAGATGGGCATCCACGAATGGATATATGACAGTGTAGTAGAAGAGGACGACCGTTACAAGGTGCCACATGCCAGCCTGGATGTAACCCTTAAGGACCTGCGCGCGGAAGTCGAACTCGGCTTCGATCGGCTCACGGCCTTCCGGGAAGCGCAACGTTGCCTGAACTGCGATGTGCAAACCGTCTTCTCGCCAAATCTTTGTATTGAATGCGACGCGTGTATGGACATATGTCCTACCTCATCTATAACCTTCACCACAAACGGAGATGAAGACGACCTCAGGTCGCGGTTGTTGGCGCCCGCCAACAACCGGTCGCAGGACCTGTATGTCTCCACTGAACTGCCGACCACGCGCGTCATGGTAAAAGATGAAGACGTATGTCTTCATTGCGGACTGTGCGCAGAGCGCTGTCCGACATCGGCATGGGACATGAAGAAGTTTTTATACAGTGTGACCAAGACAACAAAGATCATATGATACATGCGCGCAGGGTGAACGACATGGTCATCCGCTTTGCCAATGTGAACGGTACTGGATCCGCCAGTGCAAACGAGCTGTTTGCCCGGGCGATCTTTCGTATGGGTATACCCATATCGTCGAAGAACATTTTTCCGTCCAACATCCAAGGGCTTCCCACCTGGTATGAAATACGGGTGAACGACAAGGGATACGTCGGGCGCCGGGAAGCGATCGACCTCGTCGTCGGGGTAAACCCACAAACCTACGCACGTGATGTTGCCTCTATTCGACCGGGCGGTTATTTTGTTTATGACAATACGAAACGGCTTCACCCCGATCTCATCCGGGAAGATATACGCTACATCGGCATCCCGATGATGCGGCTGTGCATGGATGCCTACGAGGTGCCACGCCATCAGCAACTCTTCAAAAACATCGTGTACGTGGGTGCGCTTTCCGTATTGCTGAACGTCGACCTGGAAGTTGTGCGTCAACTCATCCGCGAAATGTTCAGCAAGAACGAGAAACTTGTGCCGCCGAATTTCAAGGCGTTGGAGCTGGGCGCGACGTACGCGAGAAACAACTTCGAATATCCGCTTGATATCCATGTTGAACGCCGCGACGCCACAGGCGATCAGATCCTGATCGACGGCAATACGGCAACCGCGCTCGGCGCGATTTATGCCGGCGCAACGGTGGCGGCATGGTATCCTATCACACCGTCGACATCGGTGGTAAATGCTTTCGAAAAGTATTGCAAAAAACTACGTACCGATCCGGCTACAGGAAAAAAGCGGTACGCCATCGTTCAGGCCGAAGATGAGCTTGCCGCCATCGGTATGGTTATCGGTGCGAACTGGAACGGGGCACGCGCCTTTACTTCAACGAGCGGCGCCGGCGTGTCGCTGATGACGGAGTTTCTTGGGCTGGCCTATTTCGCGGAAATCCCACTCGTGCTCGTCAATGTTCAGCGGGGCGGACCATCAACCGGAATGCCGACGCGAACCCAGCAATCGGATATCCTTTTGTGCGCGTATGCATCGCATGGTGATACGAAGCACGTGCTGCTGTTCCCTTCCTCCCCTGCTGAAGCGTTCGAATTGACGGCTACGGCCTTCGACCTGGCTGAACGCCTGCAGACACCCGTCATAGTAATGTCGGACCTCGACCTGGGAATGAACAAGCACTTGTCCTCGCCCCTGACATGGGACGATACCCGCACGTACGACCGGGGCAAGGTGCTCTCGCGCGAAGATCTGGAGGAGATAAAGGAATTCGGGCGGTACCTCGACGTCGACGGCGATGGAATCTGTTATCGAACACTTCCGGGAACCCATCCCACCAAGGGCGCATTCTTCACCCGCGGAACGTCCCGCGACGAGTATGCACGTTATACTGAGGACGGACCGGCATACGTCCGCAATGTCGACCGGCTTCAAAAAAAGTGGGAGACTGCGAAGCAGATGATGCCGAAGCCAAAAGTCTTCCAGGCAGCAAATCGCAGCCGCTGCGGGCTCGTGTGGTTCGGGACTACAGGGTATGCCGCACTCGAAGCAATAGAACTTCTCGAGAGCGAAGGCGTCTATCTCGATGTGATGCAGGTACGCGCATTTCCGTTTGATGACACCGTAGCCAGGTTCTTTGCAACCCACCAGGAAGTATTTGTGGTAGAGCAAAACCGCGATGCGCAGTTCCGGTCCTTACTGATCAATGAACTAAACCTTGCGCCACAACAGGTGTTGTCGGTGCTACATTACGATGGCATGCCGATTCCTGCTGACACGATCGTGGTGCAGGTGAAGGATCACCTGGCCCGCATAGGCATCCCTGATACCCCCAGTCAAAAACTTTCTGTAGGATGAGTTACGTAAAATCGCGTTTCCGACACCCGGAACAGAAGAAAAACGCCGTAGGCTTTGTCAAGTCCGACTACGAAGGAGCGTTGTCGACCCTTTGCGCCGGCTGCGGTCACGACAGCATCAGCGCCGCGATCGTTCAAGCCTGTTACGAACTCTCCATCGAACCGCATCGCGTCGCGAAGCTCTCCGGCATCGGATGCAGTTCAAAGACACCGACCTACTTCCTGGGAAATTCTCACGGCTTTAACTCCGTACACGGTCGCATGCCTTCGATCACTACCGGCGCCAATCTCGCCAACAGGGATCTTCTTTACGTTGGTGTTTCCGGCGATGGAGATACGGCGTCGATCGGGCTGGGTCAATTCTGCCATGCCATGCGGCGGAATCTGAACATGGCCTATGTTGTCATGAACAACGGATGCTATGGCCTAACCAAGGGACAGGATTCAGCCACCGCCGATTACGGTTCCATCAACAAGGCCGGTTCAGAAAATCCATTCCCGGCTATCGACCTGGCGGAACTCGCCATCACACTCGGCGCAACGTTTGTGGCCCGCAGTTTCTCCGGCGACAAGACGCAACTCCTCCCCTTGCTCAAGGCAGCACTGTCACACCGCGGCTTTGCCTTCCTGGATGTTATTTCGCCTTGCGTGACCTTCAACAACAATAAGGGATCAACGAAGTCATACGATTACGTCCGTCAGCATATCGAGGCTACCTCTGCACTGGATTTCGTTCCTGAGGAAGAGGAGATCACGGTCGACTACCCCGAAGGGGAAACCGCTACCGTCGAGCTCCACGATGGGTCACTGCTGGCCCTGCGAAAGCTGAGTCCCGGGTGGGATCCCAGCGACCGGAATGCAGCGATGAACCAAATGCAAAAGGCAAAAAGCGAGGGAAGAATCCTCACCGGATTACTTTATGCTGATACTGCCAGCCGCGACCTTCACGATGTGCTCGCAACCGTCGACCAACCCCTGAATGCCCTGACCCGCGAAGAGCTTTGTCCGGGCAGCGTCGCACTTGATGGGATTAATGCGGGATTTCGGTAGCCCGGGGCCGGACGCACTCACGTGTTGAAGTGTTGGTGTGTTGAAGTGTTGAAGTCAGTCTCGCCCGAAGTTGTCGTCAACACTTGTGATTTGTGATTTATACCCCACAGAACACATTTTTCCATCAATGACGACGCTTGTGACCTAAGTCAGACACCCTAATCGCAGGCCCTAAATCAAAAATCAAAAATCAAAAATCACTAATCAACTCCCCTATACCCCTATACCCCTATACCGTTATACCCTTATACCCCTATACCCTTATCTTCTTATTTCCTTATTTCCTTATCTCCTTATTTCCTTATTTCCCTATTTCCCTATTTCCTTATTTCCCTATACCCTTATTTCCTTATTTCCCTATTTCCCTATTTCCCTATTTCCTTATCCCCCATTATCATATTTTAGTCGCATGAAATCACACCCTAAAATCCTAGCCTCTCCTATCTTCGGAGTTCTGTTCATTACACTATTCGTCATGTCCTGTTCCCCTGGTGACCAAACTCCCTCGGAAGAAGAGCTCCTGCGCGTCCCGTTCATCAGTACGCTCGATCAGCAGGAGCACGAGTATTTCCTCTATCTGCCGAAAGGCTACCGGGATGACACGGTGACGAAGTGGCCGGTGATGATGTTCCTTCATGGGAACGGTGAACGTGGTAATGGCAAGGATGAACTGGACTTTGTACTCATTCACGGTCCACTGTACGAGGCCTGGGTTCAGCGACGCGATTTGCCGTTCATCATTATTTCACCCCAATTGCCCATGTTCGGATTGGATACGGTCGGCATCGATTACCTGACCAACCGGAGTAGGGACAACATTCCCGAGCGGCAGCCAACCGGAACGCCGGAGCGCCAGCCGCCCTCGCGAATGACCCAACCCATGGCCGGCGCTGAGCCCATCGATTCCCTGCCCTATATTACGCTGCCAAAGGGTTGGGACCTGATCGAAACCGACCTGATGAACATGATCGACCACGTGCTGACCAACTACCAGGCCGACGCCAATCGCGTCTACCTTACAGGGCTCAGCTACGGAGGCTTCGGTACGTGGTACATCGCAAGCAAACATCCCGATGTGTTCGCGGCCATCAGCCCCATCGTAGGCTGGGGACATCCTGATCTGATGCCACCCATAGCAGAAGCCAAACTGCCCGTCTGGGCCTTCAGTGGCGGGCGGGATCCCGTGGTTCCAAAAAAATATTTCCTCGCCGGGCTCAACAAGCTGGAAGAACTCGGCGACCCGGAAGTACGATACACCATTGAAGAGGACATGGGACACGATACCTGGAAACGCGTCTATGGAGGCGAGGACTTGTATCGGTGGCT
>DASVCT010000194.1:0-30146 GCA_036381475.1 Cyclobacteriaceae bacterium | reverse complement strand
GACATGCATGCCAGGAAGGCGACCGTGATGATGCGTTGTTTCATGTCGCGTTTTTGTGCAAAGTAATGAAAGTTTATGGCGGAGGTTCGCCTGACTTCGGCAGATGGTATTTCAATCCGACTCAAGGGACCGGTCAGTGTATTATGAGCTGCTCCACCAGTGGTCCTGACCTCACGATGTAGATGCCTGGCGACAATGGCGTGTCGGGATACCATCGCTCCTCTACAGTCGCTTCACCGTTGTTTACGAGTGTGAAGCTGGCTACGAGTCTGCCGGCCGGAGCGTATATCTTCACGGGTATTTCAGTCGCCCCAGTGAGGCCTGTAAGTCGGATACCGACAAACGCTCCATTGGAGGGATTCGGGAAGACGGTGAGTACAGGTATCTGCTGCATGTCGTTGTCAATGGCCACGACGGGCGAGTAGGTGAAGGTGCCGTCATAATCCGTTTGCTTGAGTCGGTAGTAACTCCTTCCTGCCAATGGCATGCGGTCTTCATAAGAGTAGCTTCGCGCGACGTTGGTCGTGCCGCTTCCCTGGATATCGCCAATCGCTTCATACCGTTCACCGTCCGCCGACCTTTCTATTGTGAAATAGTCGTTGTTGATTTCCGATGCGGTAGACCACGTAAGGTGCACGAAATCGGAGGTTGTGAGTTCTGCGTCAAAGGCGGATAGCGTTATTGGTGTGACCGAGAGATGGTGGTAGACGGTGATGCGGATGTGGTTGATCTCGCCAGTCGACCACAAGCCGCTGGTCTGTTCGGTTGAAATGCTGATACCGAACGTTGGACTATTAATGTCGTCAGCGGTCCAGGTTTCACCCCAAAGTTCAGTACTTCCTCCATAAATGGCGTAGGCATCACTGGATGGCCAGTTGCTATTCTGTGCCTTATTATCACCTATGGGCGTAGTTCCATTCTTAGTAAGCTGAACGACCAAATCCCTAATATTACCGAATCCAAGGCCGGTAACACGGCGTCGTTGCACAGCAACTTCAATTCCATCGATCACATGGTTGGACGGTACAGAAAAGCTAAATCCTGTGGCATAGAGATCAGGCGACCAGGGCCATATCGCAAGTGCGCCTGCTGTTGCTCGATTGTTGTCACTCGCAAACACATTCTCCGGATCGGTCCATCCAATTGCCTGGCTTGGACTCGAACTTGACGACTGACTAAAAGCGGCGGATGCACCGGCACACAGCACAAAAACGGCAAAGAACCTCCAGGTACATGCCAAAAAACGGGCCATCGGCAATGTAGGTTAAGTGAAAAAAATCTGTTGGGGCGAAAAAATATTGAATAACGCAAGAAACGGCAAGCGCATGTACCTTCCGCGGAAGAATTAAAGGCATCGGTGGAAAGTTGTACGGCAAAGTACACACGGCCACGGGAAGCCCTTGCGGTTTCGCGATGGCGCTTATACATTGCCCTATCATGGGTCCGCGAAATCTCTTTTTTCTGCTCGTTCTCGTCCTTGCCGCGTGCCAGGTGCGTCGCGACCCGGCCCCCCTCGTCATCAGGGGAGGCACCATTTATACCATGGATGAAGACAGCCCGATGGTGGAAGGGGTTGCCGTCAGGGGCGATACCATTGTCTTTGCCGGGTCGGAAGATGACCTGCGACGCTATATCGGCAAAGACACACGCATCATCGACCTGAAAGGAAACACCATGACGCCTGGCTTTATCGAAAGTCATGGTCACCTTATGGAGACAGGATACAAGGAACTCAATCTCGACCTCTCAGGGGTATCCACCTATGCCCAGGTAATACGCAAGGTGCAGGAGGCAGTAGACCGTGCCGCGCCAGGACAGTGGATCGTGGGAAGGGGATGGCATCAGGATAAGTGGAAAGACTCCTTTCCCCAGGTGAACGGCCTGCCTGTCCACGATGATATATCGAAAGTGTCTCCTGATAACCCGGTATTTCTCAAGCATGCCAGCGGTCACGCCGGGCTTGCCAACGAAAAGGCCATGGTCCTGGCAGGCATCTATGCCCTCACGCCAGCCAACACGGCCGAGCTGCTCCAGGGGAAAGGTGAAGTGCTTCGCGACAAAGAGGGCCACCCTACGGGAATATTCATCGAACGTGGACAGGAACTGATCACCAAGTTCATTCCTGCAAGCACACCGGAACGCGACACGCAGGCGCTCGAACTGGCCCTTGCAGCCTGCCTTCGCAACGGCATCACCACCTTTCACGACGCGGGCGTAAATCAACCGAACATCGACTTGTACCAGTCCTTCCTTTCGGAGGGGAAGCTCAGCGTACGGCTTTACGTCATGATCAACGGGAGCAACCGCGACATGTTCTACCGCTGGATGAAACGCGGGCCTCGTATCGATCCTCACCACTGGTTGACGGTGCGCTCGGTGAAGCTGACCCTCGACGGCGCACTGGGATCACGCGGTGCCTGGTTGCTGAAACCATACAGTGATCGGCCGGGTCATGTAGGGCACGAAACACTATCACTGGACACGCTGTACAAGACCGCGCGCGTTTCCGCGGAGCATGGCTTTCAGTTGTGCACCCATGCCATTGGCGATCGTGCCAACCGCGAAGCGCTCAATCAATACGAGAAAGCTTTCCGTGAAACGGATACACCATCGTACCAACTGCGATTCCGGATTGAACACGCGCAGCATCTCAACGCGGCCGACATACCGCGCTTTGGGAAAATGGGTGTCATCGCGTCCATGCAGGCGATCCATATGTCGTCCGATAGACCGTGGGCGATTGACCGACTGGGACCGGAACGAATTGCCGAAGGCGCTTACGTGTGGCAGAAACTCCTGCAGTCGGGCGCACGCATTTGCAATGGCACCGACACGCCGGTCGAGCCGATCAATCCGATAGCATGTTTTTATGCGGCTGTTACACGCAAGACATTGGAAGGCGAACCTGAAGGCGGATATGAACCAGACCAAAAGATGACCCGGGAGCAGGCGCTGCGTTCTTATACGCTTGATGCTGCATACGCAGCCTTTGAAGAAGATGTAAAGGGATCGATAAAACCGGGTAAGCTGGCCGACTTTACGGTGTTTTCACGAGACATCATGACGGTACCCGAAGATTCAATACTCAACACCGAGGTCGTCATGACGATTGTCGGAGGCAAAGTTGCCTACGAAGCGCACTAAAGTGCAACCTGGTTTTCGGTCAGAGACGCGCTTTGGCTTCCTTTAGGGATGCAAGGGCAATTTGCTTGCTAACGGATTATTCCTCGTTGCGCAAATACTTTTCCGCTTTCTTTTTCAGCATGTCGCGATCGGCTGTGATCGACGGGTCGCTGTAGATGTGTTGTGAAAGTTCTCCGACCACGCCTTTTTTATAGCCGAGGCGTTCCGCGATTTGTTCACAGAAGATGATTTCGCTGCGGAAAACCTGGCCATCCATTTTCATGAGCTGGATGAGATAGTATAGATGTTCGAATTTTTCGTCAGGGGTCAGCGAATTTATGCCGGAAATGGGCGACGGTTTTTGGAGCATTGCGTCGATCTCTTCCTTTGGTATCCCGTTAGCCTTCCCGATGAGGTGAATAAGCTTGGCCTCCCGTGCGGCGACATTTTTGTCGCTTGCAGCAAGATTTATCAATACATTCAGCTCGGCTTTCTTATCGAAGATCATACAATAGCGGTTTATATAGGGTCTAAATTTGGGAAAAATAAGCCTTCAAATTATTGAAAAATGCGTCTATTTGGTACATCGTCAGAATTCCGGCCCATGTACTCAGCGAAATGCAACCCTTACATTCAGCGCGCGTCTATAGCACAAATTCCTGACATGAATCGCATTCTCGTAACCCTCGTGTTCGTCGTGCTGGCATTTGCCGCACATGGTCAGCAAAGTGAAGTTCGCGACGTTGGATCGTTCCGGGGCATCCGGGCCGCCGAGGGCATTGATGTATATCTTCAAAAAGGAGACAAGGAGTCGGTACGGGTGGAAGTCGGTGGTACCACCGAATTATCACACGTTGTCACTGAAGTCTCCGGCGACTATTTGAGAATCCACCTGCGTGAGGGGCGGTTTCGGCGGAATGTGAATGCGCGGGTTTTTGTGACTTACCGCGACATTAATAAGATTTCCGCCAGTTCCGCGGCCAACGTATACACCGAAGGCGTGTTGCAAACGAAGAACCTGGAAATTGAATGCGCAAGCGCCGCGTCGGTGGAACTTCACCTCGAGGTCGACGAACTGGAAGTCGAAGTCTCCAGCGCCGGCGACGTCGACCTTGAAGGCAAAGCAGGAAAAGGTGATTTCTCTGTGAGCAGCGCCGGCGAGATCGACGCCTATGATATCCAGGTGGACATTCTTTCCGTCGAGGCCAGTACGGCCGGTTCCGCCAAAGTACACGTGGTCAAAGAACTCAACGCCCGGGCCAGCACGGCTGCCAACATCCGTTTCCGCGGCAACCCGACAAAAAGTCGGACGGACTCCAACACGGGTGGGTCAGTCAAGAAATCTTACTGATCATCCCGTACCGGGCACGCCCATCCTTTTTCCAGCTTCCGCCGCCCACCCGGCATCGTAATTTCATTATTTCCCTCCCTGCGGTTACTTTTATGCCCCAAAGATTAACCTATGGCGTACCTGAGATTCAAGGCGTTGGAGATTCTGAACTCCCGCAAGCCGGTCCCCGCACACCTGCCCTCCAATAGCGTTTCCGACTTTTTCAACGAAAACGTCTTTGACATGGAGCAGATGCGGGCCACGCTTTCGCCCGCGGTGTTCGGTAAGGTAAGCCAGGCCATCAGAAAAGGGGAGAAGATCGACGAAACCACGGCGGATGCGGTGGCGATCGCGGTCAAGTCGTGGGCCATCGGAAAAGGCGCCACGCATTTCACTCACTGGTTCCAACCGCTGACAGGGGGTACGGCAGAGAAACACGACAGCTTTTTCGACGGAACGACCGGAATAGAAAAGTTCAAGGGCAGCGAGCTCGTCCAGCAGGAACCCGACGCTTCCTCGTTCCCCAGCGGAGGGATCAGGAGTACGTTCGAAGCACGCGGTTACACAGCATGGGACCCTTCTTCGCCCATGTTCCTCTATGGCAAGACGCTTTGTATCCCAACGATATTTGTTTCATACACAGGCGAGCCGTTGGATACCAAGGGGCCGCTGTTCAAGGCATTGAAAGCCATCGACATCGCAGCTACAAAGGTATGCCAGTTGTTTGACCGCGACATCCAGCACGTCGGCGCTTCGCTCGGCTGGGAACAGGAATTTTTTGTCGTGGATAAAGCCTTGTACATGGCCCGGCCCGACCTCGTCATGGCCGGACGCACGGTGTTCGGTCATTCGCCGGCAAGAGGGCAACAACTGGAGGATCATTACTTCGGTTCTATTCCTTCCCGCGTATATGAATTCCTGCGCGACTTCGAGATCGAAGCCTGGAAACTTGGAATACCCGTGCGCACGCGGCACAATGAGGTGGCCCCATCCCAGTTTGAAGTGGCGCCCGCCTTCGAAAACGTGAACGTTGCAAACGATCACAATCAATTGATGATGGACCTGATGCGTCGCGTGGCTGAGCGACATGACCTCCATGTTCTTTACCACGAAAAGCCGTTCGAAGGTGTAAACGGAAGTGGCAAGCACAACAACTGGTCCCTTATCACCGATACCGGTGTGAACTTGTTCGCGCCTACCAGCAGTGCACGCGACAACCTGATGTTTCTCACATTCTTCGTGACTACCATTAAGGCAGTATATGAGCACGCCGACCTGCTTCGGGCGAGCATTGCCACGCCGGGCAACGATTATCGCCTGGGCGGAGCAGAGGCGCCCCCCGCCATCATGTCGGTTTTTATCGGGTCGCAAATGACGAATGTCCTCAACGAACTGGAAAGCAAGGGCAATGTCCGCATTCAAAAGGGGGACAACATGTACATGAAACTGGGTATTGATCATATCCCGGAGATCATCCTCGACAACACAGACAGGAACCGTACGTCGCCTTTTGCCTTTACCGGGAACAAGTTCGAGTTCCGGGCCGTGGGGTCGAGCGACAATTGCGCGACACCCATGACGGCGCTGAACCTGATTGTCGCCGATCAGCTTGAAACGCTGTACGACGAAGTCACCACCAGCATTGAAAAAGGCACAGAGAAGCGGTTGGCAATCGTCAATGTTCTGCGCCGATACATCAAGGAGTCACGCAACATCCGTTTCGAGGGTGATGGCTATTCGGCGACGTGGGTAAAGGAAGCAGCGGAACGCGGGTTGTCGAATATCGCAACGATGCCCCTGGCCATACAAAGCTACACTTCGGAAAAGTCGCTGGCGCTCTTTGAGCGTCACGGCGTATATACTAAAAAGGAAGTGTTCGCGCGTCAGGAAGTCAAACTTGAGAGTTACATAAAACGCGTTCAAATTGAAGCCCGTGTCATCGGCGACCTGGCCATGAATCACATAATACCGACGGCCACTGCATACCAGAGCAAACTCATCGAAAATGCAAACGGACTAAAGGGGCTAGGTATCGATAACAGCGCTGTTGTTAGCACGATCGAACAAATCTCGAAGCACATAGCGATCATCAAGAAGAATGTTACCGACATGATCAACGAGCGCAAACGCGTCAACAAGATTACTGACACGAAGCGGCGTGCTATTGAATACAGCGAATGCATCAAGGACCGCTACTTTGACATAATCCGCGACTCGGTCGATAAACTGGAATTGCTGGTCGATAATGAAGACTGGCCCCTGGTAAAGTACCGCGAACTGCTCTTCCTGCGCTAACCCCCCCTTGCCATCAGGACAAGCTACTGCCTACTGCCAACTGCCTACTGCTTACTGCCTACTGCCCACTGTCCTCACCCTTTATTGAGAATCTTACTGTACAGCTGCTGGTCGTGAAGTATTTCTACGGCCCGGGTGACGCCTTCGTCGTACTTGATGCCGGCCTCCACCTTGCCGCGTTCGAGGTAATAACGTGCGGCGATTTCTTGTTCGAGCAACATCTTGATTTGATCCTTGTAGCGGATCAGCTCGTTGTCGCGGTTCTGCTTTATCGCATTGTGGATCTGAGCGAGTTGGGTCTTCACCTCATCGTAGTACCGTTCCTTGGTGAGCTCTTTTTCCAGCTTGTGGAGTTCTGTTTCCATCAGGGACACGTAGGAATAGGAACGGTTTTTCATCCAGCTTACAAACTGCTGGTATTCCGCATCGCTTAACGTAAATGTTGCGGGATCCTGCGGATCCGGATGGTTATAGGCGTATTCGTTCGCATAGTCGAAAATGTGTCCCTGCTCGGTGAGTGCCTTGGCGAGGGGCAGCAGTTCGATATTGCCGGTCGGGACGTCGGGATCTATGCCTCCGCCGTCGTAAACGGTCCGACCGTTAGTCGTCTTGAAAGCACGTTTCAGTGAGTCGGGTATTGCACCCACGCTGCCATCTTCCCGCCGATGCGAATAATCGAGGACCTGGATGCACCGCCCGGTAGGGGTATAATATTTCGCAGTTGTCACCTTGAGCTGTGAGTTGTAAGACAGCTGGCGGCTTACCTGCACGAGCCCCTTGCCGAACGATTTTTCACCGATGATTACGCCCCGGTCGTAGTCTTGTATCGTGCCCGCCACGATCTCCGATGCCGATGCGCTGCCCCGGTTGATGAGAACCGCTAGCGGCATTTCGGGGTCGACGGGCGGATTTAACGTTTCGTAACTGAGGTTATTTTCAGGGATCTTTCCCTTCGTGCTGACCACTTTCTGTCCTTTCGGAATGAAAATGTTTGTTACATTGACCGCTTCCATCAACAGACCGCCCGGGTTTCCGCGAAGGTCGAGAATCACCGACCTGGCGCCCTTTTCTTTCAGTTCGAGAAGTGCAGCCTTCACTTCCTTGCTGGCGTCGGGCGTGAAATCCGAGAGTTGGATATAGCCGACGTCCGCTGCTACCATGTCGTAGTGCGGCACGTTACTTACCTTCACCTTTTGCCGTTGAAAGGTCAGGTCTATGAGGTCTTTTTCACCGAATCGTTTCACGGTAAGATGCAGCGGCGTGCCCACCTGACCTTTCATAAGCTGCGCAGCTTCATCGCGGGTGAGCTGACTGAGCGGGATGTCATCGATTTTCACGATCTCGTCTCCGATCTTCAGGCCGCCCAGCTGAGCTGCATAACCCTCCATGATCATTGAGACTACCGTACGTTTCCCGATGTCACGGGTTACGGCCCCGATTCCACCATACTGTCCCGTGTTCATCGTCCGAAAATCTTCGACCTCATCTTCCGGGATGTAGTTCGTGTAGGGATCCAGCGATTCCAGCATGGCATCGATGCCCGTGCGAATGAGCGTATTCGGGTTCACGTCATCAACATAAAGTGCATTCACTTCGCGGAACAGCGTCGCGAAAATGTCGAGGTTACGTGCAATCTGGAAATAACGGTCGGAAGGATCGGAGAAAGCGAGAACTACGACGAGCCCCGCTGCGACACATAATGCTGTTACCCACTTTTTCATATCACGTTCTCGCCCCGCAGGTTGCGCGGGCATCGGTAAATCTCCACAAGATACCCGAATTTTGCCAGCTTTCCCTGCTGAAATGCCACCGCTTGGGGGATATGGCGTTTGGGTATATTTTTTTGCCGATTTTTTGGTTTAATTAGGTGATAAACAACCCCTTTCTATGCATAATAAAACCCTTATCCCGGCCTTCATTATTGTCTTGCTGTCCGGATGCGGCAAGCCCGAGCCTACCTATGAAACCAGGACCGCCGAAAGCAACGGCTACACGTATGAATACGTCACCAACGACCCGATGGGCGTGCGCGTGTATACGCTTAAGAACGGTCTTAAGGTCTACCTGAGCGATTACAAAATCGAACCCCGCATTCAAACGTGCATAGCAGTTCGGGCAGGAGGAAAGAATGACCCCGCCGATAACACCGGTCTCGCGCACTATCTCGAGCACATGATGTTCAAGGGGACGTCCGATTTTGGTACGCTGGACTGGGACAAGGAACACGTATTGCTCGACAGCATCGAGTCGATGTTCCAGCATTATCGTACCCTCACCGATCCCGCCGAGCGAAAGTCGTACTATCACCTCATCGACCAGGTTTCCAACGAAGCGTCCCGATATGCAATTCCCAACGAATACGATCGGATGGTGAGTGAGTTGGGCGCCCGGGGGACGAATGCATACACGACGGAAGACCGAACGGTATACGTCAACGACATTCCCGCCAACCAGGTGGATAACTGGCTCCGCATCGAATCCAACCGGTTCCGTATGATTGTGAACCGACTATTTCACACCGAACTCGAAGCGGTATATGAAGAAAAGAATCGCAGCCTCGACAACGACTACTGGAAATCGTATGAGGCACTATACTCCAGCATGTTCAAAACGCATCCTTATGGTACCCAAACGGTGATCGGGACGATAGATCACCTAAAGAATCCTTCCATTACCGCCATCCGGGAATATTTCGCGAAGTACTATGTGCCGAATAACGTTGCCATATGTTTGAGTGGCGACCTTGATTATGACCGAACCATAGCGCTTATCGACAAGTATTTCGGCGGATGGGAACCCAATCCGGACCTGGCCAGTCCGCATTGGCCGGACGAAGCTCCACTGGCGGAACCGGTAGAGAAAGAAGTGATCGGACCTTTTGAAGAATGGGTATACCTTGGATTTCGTTTCGACGGATTCATGAGCGAAGACCATCAAAAGGTCAAGCTCATCGATATGCTGCTTTCCAACAGGGAAGCCGGCCTCATCGACATCAACCTAAAACAAAAGCAACGCGTACTCGATGCGGTAAGCTTCGTTGATCCGCTCGACGACTACAGCGTCCACATTTTTCAGGGCAACCCGCGCGAAGGACAAAGCCTCGAGGAAGTAAAGAACCTGATCCTCGAACAAATCGAACTGATAAAGAAAGGGGAGTTTGACGACTGGCTGCTCGAGGCCGTTATCAACGACTTCAAAAAGATTTCCATTCAGCAACGGCAAAATAACGGCGCGCGTGCTAACCAGATGGTTCTTTCCTTTACAAATGACGTGCCCTGGATCGACATGGTTAGCGAAGTCGACAATATGCGGAAGGTAACGCGGGAGGAACTCGTGCGCTTCGCTAACGAACACTACGGTGACAACTATGTCGTCATCTATAAGCGGACAGGCAAGGACCCCAATGCCCGGCAGGTAGAGAAACCTGAAATCACAAAGGTAAACCTCAACCGCGAGGAGCGCTCACCGTTTCATGAACAACTGCTCGCCACCGAACCCGAACCCATTAAGCCGGTCTTCGTCGACTATGAAAAAGACCTGAAGAAATTGCAAATGAACAGGGGCATTGAAGTGCTCTACAAGAAGAACGAAGAAAACGAATTATTCAACCTGTACTACCTCACGGAAACCGGTACCAACAACGACCCGCGCCGTCAGGTCGCAGTGCAGTACCTGGAATACCTCGGCACAGACAGTCTTTCTGCGGAAGAATTCCGACAGGAATTGTACAAGCTGGGATGCAGCTTCAATGTTTTTGTGTCGCCGGATCAAACATACGTGATGCTGAATGGCCTTGCCGAAAATATGGCGCCGGCCATGACCCTATTCGAACAGTTGCTCAATCATCCCCGCGCCGACAAGGAAGCGCTCGCGAACATGATCGACGGCATGCTCAAGACACGGGAGGATAACAAGAAAAACAAATACACGATACTGTACCAGGCGATGCTGAATTACGGCATGTACGGTCCAAAATCGCCGTTTACAAACGTATTGAGCAACAGTGAACTTCGCGCGCTCACCCCGGATGATCTCCTGCCGATCATTAAGAGCATCCCAACCACTGAACACAAGGTGCTGTATTACGGACCAGCGGATGAAAACGAACTGCTGGCTACCCTCAACGAGCGGCATGCGCTACCGGAGCAGCTTTTACCTGCTCCTGATGCGGTAGAGTTCCCGATGCGGGATATTACAAAGCCGGCCGTCTACTGGACCAACTACGACATGGTGCAGGCTGAGATCGTCATGCACGCCAAGGGCCCGGTGTTCGATCCATCACTGGCGCCGTTGTCGCGATTGTACAATGAATACTTCGGCGGAAATATGTCCTCGATCGTCTTCCAGGAAATTCGCGAAGCGCAAGGTCTTGCCTATGCCGTGTCGGCGGGTTACTACCATCCGGCGAAGGCAGGGGACCACGACCGGGTATTTGCCTATGTGGGAACGCAGGCCGACAAGCAGTCACAGTCGATGGCTGCCCTGCTCAAGATAATGAACGATATGCCTCAATCGACGAGCACCTTGGAAACGGCCCGCAAGTCGGTCCTGAATCAGATCGAAAGTGAACGCATTGTGAGGACATCCGTTCTTTTCAACTATCTCACTGCAAAGAAACGCGGCCTGGATCACGACCTTCGGGAAGACATCTATAACAACGTGCCGTCGTTGAGCCTGGACGATGTGAAAAAATTCCAGGAAAAGTACGTTAAAGGAAGAGACTACAACATCATGGTGCTGGGCAGCCGCGACAAGCTCGACTTTAAGGACCTGAGGAAGTACGGCGAAGTGAAGGAAGTGAGCCTTGACGAACTTTTTGGATACGAGAAAGTAGAGCACATCGACATCGAGGGTGCAGGGCGGTAGGCAGACTCCTCCTGGCTTTACTTCCAGACGCGTCTCAGGAAGCGAAGCCAGTTGCCGTGCATGATGTTTTCTATGTCAGCCGGGCGGTAACCTCGTGCCTTTAACAGTGCCGGCAGCTTTTGGAGGTCGGCGATGGTGTCTAGATCGGCGGGACTCTGCTCGCGACCGTAGCCACCGTCCAGGTCGGAGCCGATCCCCACGTGCAGTGCATTGCCGGCGATTTGGCAAATGTGGTCGATGTGATCGATGAGTACGCTGAGCGTGCAGTTCGTACCCTGAGGTGTCGAAACTCCGCGAACCCACCCTGGCACCATCATCCATGTATCGAGTACACTACCAATGACGGCCTCGCGGCGGATGAGTTCCCGTATCTGGTCGTCGCTAAACTGGCGGTTGTGGTCGACGATCGCGCGGCAGTTGCTGTGGCTTGCCCATACGTGACCATCGAAGTGATCAAGCGCCTCGCGGAAGCTGTCGTCGCACAAATGGGTTACATCCAGGATGATGTTAAGCCGCTCCATTTCGCGAAGCAGCTCCCGTCCGCGTGTTCCAATCCCTCCTGTCGCATTGGTACCCTGGGCGTATCGGCCAGGACCGTAGTGGGCTGGTCCGAGCGCGCGGAGACCGTAGGCGTAGGCTTTTTCGAGGTATTTCAGGTTCACGATCGAGTCCGCGCCTTCGAGACTTAAGATATATCCGATAGCGGTACGATGCCCGGCATTCCAGGCGGCGAGGTGAGCCTCCAGGGTCTCGAGGTTGTGTATCGATGTGAGTTGTCCGTCATCTTCCATGGCACGGTACCACGCAAGCTGGCCCTGCGTGTGAGACCATGCCTGCTCAGGAGAGTTCCAGCCTGGTAGGTCGCTTCCGCGTTCTACGTAGCGCGCGATTTGCGTAGCGACGACAAGGCCAACGTTTCCTTTTCTCAGCTCGTCGAACGATACCGTGCCGTTGCCGCGGTCGGGTTTGTCAGTCATGCCGCGCTCCCGATCACGGATTTCATTCACAGGCATACGCAGGTCGCGATTCCACTCCGTCGCATTCATCGCCAGGTCGAGGTGAGCGTCTACTGTGAACAGGGGCGTTTCCATTTAAGGATGCGGTGATTAAGGGTTACGGTTTTAATTCGAACACGGCTTCGATTTCGACAGCAATGTTGTCGGGAAGGGATCCCATCCCTACGGCGCTTCTGACCCCAACGCCGTTGTCTGGTCCCCAAACGCTGGCAAACAACTCGCTGCATCCATTGATGACATACGGATGGCGGTCGAAGTCTGGCGTGGCATTGACCATGCCCAGCACCTTGATCACACGCGCGACGCGGTCGAGACTCCCGAGGTTTTGTTTGAGCGTTGCCAGGATGGTCAGACCGACCTGTCGGGCGGCGAGCTTTGCCTCATCAGCGGTGAGATCGGCCCCGACTTTACCGTGTATCAATGTGCCGTCGTTTTGAACCGGACCATGACCGGAGACGTAGGCGAAGTTTCCTGTGATCAGGAGCGGCTTGTAGATCCCTCCTGGTTTCGGCGCGGGAGGTAACGTGAGGTTGAGTCGCTGAAAATTGTGATCGGCATTCATGGTCGTCATACAAACATCTCAAGAATCAAAACGAACGCCAGACCAGCAATGGCCACGATAGTTTCCATAAGCGACCACGATCGGATGGTATCCATGATACTCAGGTTGAAATATTCCTTGAACATCCAGAAGCCGCTGTCGTTGACGTGCGAGAACATAAGGCTTCCCGCACCGATGGAGAGGACCATCAGGTTGGGATCTACCGACTGACCGGCGATGGCAGGGGCCACTATGCCCGCGGCAGTAAGGCCGGATACCGTCGCTGACCCCATGCACACACGGATAGTTGCGGCAATGAGCCAGCCGAGGACGAGAGGATCCATATCCAGATGTTGCAGCAGGTCGGCGATCTCCGTGCTTACACCGCTGTCGATCATAATATTTTTTAAGGCGCCGGCCCCTGCGATGATCAGCAGGATCAACGCAATGTCCTTCACAGCATCGCCATAGATCGAAGTGATCCGTTGCATGCTCATCCCTGAACGAATGCCGAGGGTGTAAGTGGCGAAGAGGATCGAGAACAGCATGACGATGTCGGGTTCACTGAAGAACCTGACGGCGCTGGAGAAAGTACCCGACTCGGGGATGAGTGGCTTTGCAAGTGTGGTCACCGCCAGGAGGATGACAGGAAGGAGGGACGAAAAGATGCTGTTGCCCAGGGCAGGCAGGCGATCTTCGGGAATGTCGGCCGGCATGAAGGTCTGCAGCGGCGTCGCTTTGATTTTCTTCAGTGTTCGGGCGAACAAAGGGCCAGCCAGGATGACGGTGGGTACGGCGACGATGATACCGTATACAAGCGTTGTGCCCATGTCGGCATTGAATTGCCCTACGAGTGCCGTTGGCGACGGGTGGGGCGGAAGAAACCCGTGCGTAACGGACAGCGACGCCAGCATAGGCACTCCGGTAAAAACGACAGGAAGCTTGAGCCGATACGCGGCAGAAAAGATCAGCGGTATGACCAGCACAAAGCCCACGTTGTAAAACAGCGGTATGCCGATGATGAAGCCCGTGATCATGAGCGCCCATTGCACGTTGCGCGTGCCAAAGACCCTCATCAGCCCCGATGTGATCTGCTGTGCTGCGCCGCTCTCTGCCACCAGCTTTCCGAGCATAGCGCCCGTCACGATGACAATCGCCAGCGAGCCCAATAGCTCGCCCATGCCTTTCTGGATGGAGGCGGTGAGGGATTCGATTGGCATTCCGAGAAGGAGGCCAGCCAGCAGCGAAACAAGGAGGAACGCAAGAAAGGTATTGAATTTGAACCGGGTGATGAGGAGGACGAGCAGGACGATGCACGCCAGGATGATCAGAAGCGACATAGCGTACGGTTAAGGCGGATAGGACGAGAAACAGGCATCAGAACTTGTCAGGTATCTGGATGATGCGTACGACGATTTCGTGTGGATCGCCGTCGCTGTCGACCAGTTGGAAACGTACCAAAGGGTTTTCTGTGCTCGTTTCGCAGCGAACGTCGACGATCCTGTTATCGCGAAGATGCTTTTGAATTTCAGACTTTAGGGTGAATAGCGCGTCGGCCAGGCGGACTTCGAGCGGGCTTGGGTTGTAGGTAGGCGTCTTCATAGCGTTGGTTTACCAGCGAATCAGGGCGGATGCCCATGTGAACCCACTCCCGAATGCGGCAAGACAAATTACGTCATTTTCATCGATTTTTCCCTCGGCCCATGCCTCGCTCATGGCGATAGGAATAGAGGCGGCGGTGGTGTTCCCATACCGCATAATGTTGTTGTAAACCTGGTCGTCGGAAAGTCCCATCTTCTGTTGAATGTACTGGCTTATTCTCAGGTTCGCCTGGTGGGGAATCAGCAGGCCAATGTCTTCCTTTTTCATGCCATTCGCGTCAAGCGCTTCCTGTATCACCTCCGTGAATCTCACGATCGCATGCTTGAATACCTGGTTGCCGTTCATGTAAACTTTGTACGTAGAGGTATCGGTAATCTGTTCGGGTTGACGTTCGCTCCTCGGCCGGCTGCTGCCGGGATCTTTTACATACAGTTCCTCCGCATATCTTCCATCGGAGTGAAGGTGTGTCGAGAGTATTCCTGGTTTATCGGAGGCCTGAAGTATGGCGACGCCTGCGCCATCGCCAAAAATTACGGCGGTGCTTCGGCCACGTGTGGTCAGGTCGAGCGCGGTCGACTGGATTTCGGCGCCCACCACGACTGCGGTTTTGTACGCGCCGTTTTTGATGAACTGGTCGGCCACGGAAAGCGCATAGATGAATCCCGAGCATGCGTTGCGTATGTCGATGGCGGGAATGCCTTCGAGGCCCAGTTCGCGCTGCAGGAGTACGCCAGAACCCGGAAAAAAGTAGTCCGGGGTGATGGTAGCAAATACGATGAGGTCAATGTCTTTGACTGTGAGACCAGCCCGCTCCAGTGCCATTCGCGTGGCCTTGGCCGCCATGTTAGCAACCGTATCTTTCGCCGGATCGATGAACCTGCGCTCGTGTATTCCCGTGCGCTCCACGATCCATTGGTCGCTCGTGTCCATAATGGACGCGAGGTATTCGTTTGTGATAACCGTTTCCGGTACATGGTGCCCGAGGGCCACTATCCTGGAATAACCCATCGTCGTTATGATTAAGGGTTGGTAAGATAGTGAAAATGCAGCGACTACGGGCTTTTTTCGGTGTCAGTCGCCCGACTTCGCTGCGAGGGGGCATCTGCAATAGTCAGTTGGCTTCGAGAAGTTCCTTTCTGAATTTCGTTCGGCTTAGTGCCTTCTCCATGAGGGTGTATAGTTCGTCCCGGAAGGACGCGAATTCCTGTTCGCACGAGTGGATCTGCTTTGCCAGCGACGCGTGGGTATTGCGGCATTTCGATTCGTCCTGCACGCTACCTGGTTCCATCAATACGCGCAGTTGTGCTTTTTGAGTAGCGAGCCGCGCCTCCAATATGGGAATCAGTTCGTTGTAGTAGTAATCAAGCAGGAAGCGGACGTGGTTCAGTTCCTGGATTTCTGTACGTGTTCTCAGCTCGTTGCGATACTTCGGTATGAGCCGTGTAAAAAATGCGAGTTCTTCTTTCCACAGGCCCAGGGTGGATTCCCACTCCAGGGTTTCCTGGTGCAGTTCCTGCAACCCGGGCGGAAGCAAATACCGGGTCGATGTCGTCAGCGTTGCCATGGTAATAAAATTTTCGTGTTGCGGATGCCACCCTTTGGTGGGCGGGGACCTTAGAACAAAGGTCCTCACCGGGGGCATCCCATACCATGACATGGGTCAGGGACCTGATGTGATTTACTACAGGAAGAAATCAGATCACGACGTTCACAATCTTTCCAGGGACGATAATTACCTTCCGGGGCTTTTTCCCGCCGGTCCACTTCTGGATCGTCCCATCGGCCAGGACGGTCCGTTCGATATCGTCCGGGGCCATATCCAGCGCCAGGTTGATCCGGGCGCGGACTTTGCCGTTGATAGACACGGGATATTCAAAGGAATCGGCAGTCAGGTATTGTTCGTCGTATTCCGGATAGGACGTGTTCAGGATCGTGTCGTGGTGTCCCAGCAATTCCCACAATTCTTCTGCGATGTGGGGCGCGAAAGGTGAGAGCACGACAGTAAGCGGTTCAAGAATCGCCCGCTTGTTACACTTCAGCGCCGTGAGTTCGTTGGCGCAGATCATGAATTCGCTGACCGATGTGTTGAATGAGAACCGGTCGATGTCGTCTGCCACTTTGCGGATTGTCTTGTGCAAAATCCTCAGTTCCTCCGTAGTTGCCGGCGCGTCGCTTACGTCAAGCTCACCTTTTTCGTTGTGAAACAGGTTCCAGAATTTGCGAAGGAATTTATACACGCCGTCAATACCGTTCGTGTTCCAGGGCTTGGACACTTCCAGGGGTCCCAGGAACATCTCGTACATTCGGAGCGTGTCGGCGCCGTATCTGGCCACAATATCGTCGGGGTTGACAACGTTGTGTTTCGATTTCGACATTTTCTCCACTTCGGCGTCGCATTTGAATTCTCCCTTTTCATTCGGTATGATCGTTGCCGCTTTCAGTTCGGGTCGCCATTCGCGGAACGCGGCAACATCCAGCGCATCGTTTTCCACAAGTCCTATATACACATGCAACGGCGTGTATTCGGCGTTGGTGACGAGCGTCGCATCTACCACAATGCCGTTGTCGCGCAAGAGTGAGACGAGCTGTGTCGTGTCCTTTGATTTTTTCAGCCGCTCCACGACGTCGCTACTGATGAACACCTCGTGATCCAGCGGTGGCGTCAGCTTCAGCCGATAGGCCAAACGTGAGACGCCCTGGATATGACCCTGGTTGATCATCTTCTTAAAAGGCTCTTCCGCCGCTACGTATCCCAAATCTTTCAGGGCTTTATTCCAAAAGCGTGAGTAGAGCAGGTGGCCGGTCGCGTGTTCTGAGCCACCGACGTACAAGTCTACGTCTTTCCAGTATGCTTCGGCCTCGCGGCTGCAAAATGCCTCCGTATTTTTTGGATCCATGTACCGGTACCAGTACCAACTTGAGCCGGCCCAACCGGGCATTGTGGTGTGTTCAAAGGGATATTCTTCTCCCGGACTGGGCCGATACATCCAGTCGCGCGCGCGAGCAAGCGGGGGCTCTCCGGTTTCGGTGGGCTTATATTCGTCGATCTCGGGCAGTGTGATCGGCAAGTCTTTGATATCGACAAGTTGCGGAATGCCGTCTTTATAGTACACCGGGAAGGGCTCGCCCCAGTACCGTTGCCGTCCGAAGATGGCATCGCGCATGCGGTAATTGATCTTGCGGCGACCAATTCCCATAGCCTCGACTCTGTCTGCGGCTCTTTCGACAGCCTCGTTCCATGGCAGGCCATTGAGGAAATCCGAATTGATCATGGTGCCGGACTTCGGGTTGAAGTCGGGCTGCGTGATGTCGGCGTTGGGTCCTTCCAGCACGTCGACGATCGGCAAATTGAAATGTTTGGCAAAGGCGTAGTCGCGCGTGTCGCTCGAGGGCACCGCCATGACGGCTCCGGTACCGTAGCCGGCCAGGACATAGTCGGCAATCCAAACGGGGATACGCTCGTTGTTGAACGGATTGATGCAGTATGCTCCGGTGAAGACGCCGCTGATGCGCTTGACTTCGCTCATCCGCTCGCGCTCCGTACGGTTTTTCGCGAGTTCGACATATTCTATGACCTCTTCCCGGCGATCGGGCGCGGTTATGGATTCAACGAGATCGTGTTCCGGCGCCAGCACCATGAACGTGACGCCGTAGATCGTGTCGATGCGTGTGGTGAAGACGCGTATTGATTTGCTTTCGATACCGTCAAGTGGAAAGTCCAGTTCGCAACCCGTAGACCGTCCGATCCAGTTGCGCTGCATTTCCTTTACATTCTCCGGCCAGTCGATCATATCGAGGCCTTTCAGCAACCGTTCCGCGTAAGCGGATATCCGCATGCTCCACTGCAGCATTTTGATCCGCTCGACGGGAAAACCGCCCCGTTCGCTGACGCCATCCTTGACCTCGTCGTTAGAGAGCACCGTGCCGAGAGCAGGGCACCAGTTGACGACGGTCTCCGACTGATAGGCGATGCGGTATTTTTGCAGCAGTTCTTCTCTGTGGCGGGCGTCCATTGCCTTCCATTCCTCCGCGGTTACGGTGGGGGTATCGTCATCGCAGGCGGCGTCAACCTGGGTGTTACCATGTTTTTCGAATTCACGGATCAGCGTTTCTATGGGCTCCGCTTTTCCGTCACCTTCCTTACGGTTGTACCATGCGTTGAACAGCTGCATGAATATCCACTGCGTCCACTTGTAGAATGAGGGATCGCACGTCTGGACTTCGCGGCTCCAGTCGAGCGAAAAGCCGATTTGTTTGAGTTGGCGTTTATATGTTTCTATGTTGCGCGCCGTCGTGATGGCGGGATGCTGGCCTGTTTGGATCGCATATTGTTCAGCGGGAAGACCGAATGCATCGAAGCCCATGGGGTGAAGGACGTTGTAGCCCTTCAGCCGCTTAAAGCGCGCTACGATATCGGAGGCGATGTAACCCAGCGGATGGCCTACGTGCAGGCCTGATCCTGAAGGGTAGGGGAACATGTCCAGCACATAGTACTTGGGCCGCGAGGGATCGGCCTGTACCTCGTAGACGCGCCGCCGCTCCCACTCGCTTTGCCACTTTTGCTCGATGCGTTGTATTTCGTCCTTGCTGTAGTCAGGCATGAAACAGGATTTTCAGGCCCCAAAAATAACAAATGGCGGTAAATCCCGTCGATAGCTGAGGTACCGGGTTGGTGTATGTCGTGAGAACCAGTGTGACTTCCGGGCGGGGAGGATCTTCAGGAGGCGCTGATTTTTTTCTTTAATTCTTCAATATCCGCCTGTTTCAGCGGCTTTGTAATGAACTGGATGACGTTTTGGTTCAGGAAAGCGAGTTCCTTGTCTTTCTTGTTGTTGGAGCTTGTCAGCACTACGATCTTGGATTTCGCACGGATGTTGTCCGGTAGCTGGGAGAAATTTTCAAGGAAGGAAAACCCGTCGATATCCGGCATGTTGAGGTCGAGGAAAATGATGTCGGGTGGCGCTTCGCCGTTGAGCATCCGGAGCCAGTTGAGTGCCTCTTCTGCCGACCGGTACAAGACCAGTTCTTCGGAAAATTTGTAGACCTCGAGGAATCGTCTTTGAATGAACAGGTCGATATCGCTATCGTCGATAAGAACAGCTTTCGACACCATAATAATCCACTTGGTTACTCAGGTTCTTGCTCTGACGAAACTTACTCAAAGTTGCCGGGAATCCCTAAAAAATGGCCTAAATTTTACAGACGCTCTTTTTATTCGATTAAAAAATGTAGTAAAATTGGAGGCTGAAAAAACGGCGGTTACGCCGATTCATTCGCCTTACCTGAACCCTTTAAACTCCATTCTCACGATGAAATTAACCCGCTATTTCTGTTTTCTGTTTACCGCTTCAGCGGTTGTCTTCCTGATGGCTTGTGGCAAATCAGCCAGCGACAAGGAAAAGGAATCAGAGGATTTTTCAAAAGCCCAGGAGAACCTTAAGAGTCAGATCGAAGAACTTTCCGGCAGCATTCCTGACCCGTCCGAAATACCATACATTCTACAACAAACCGGTGCGGACTACAATGCGAGTCTTCTTAGCCCCACCTCCAAGGCTGACAGCTACCTGGGACGTAGCGACAAGGCTGCGCTCAATCTGGGTGTGTATGCAACGGACATCGGATACCTTAGTTCCTATGAAAAGACCCAGGAGGCAGTCGATTACATGCACACGTGCAAGAAACTGGCTGACAATCTCAACATCATTGGAGCGTTCGATGCTTCACTGGTCGATCGCTTTGAAGCAAATATCTCCAACAAGGATTCCCTGGCGACGCTGCTCAATACGACCATAGACAAGACCGAAACTTTTCTTACTAACGACAACCGGAAAGAACTCGCCGCACAGGTAGTCGCTGGCAGCTTCATCGAAGGGCTCTACATCTCCACCGGTCTGGTGAAGTCGTACCCCAAGGATATTCTTCCTGACGACTCACGCAACCTGATACTGACGCCCATCATTCAGAACATCCTCGATCAGAAGAATTCTGTATCCGAGGTCAGGAAGATGCTGGCTTCGGTCAACCAAACCGACGAGATTAAGGCTATTTCAGCCGACCTTGAGCAGCTTGAACAGGTCTACAAAGATCTCAACATCGAAGAACAAATCCGGAACAACCGCGCCGACCTCGTGTTGTCGGATGCCAACCTGGTCGAGATCACGGCTATCGTTGAACGGATACGCAACCGCATTACCGCGTAACCGCGACGCGCATTCATGGAAGAGGGCCGGCAAATTTCCGGCCCTTTTGCATTGCAGCCATGAAACTGAAATTGCATAAAGACATCATCGCGCTCATTGTCATCATCATCACGCTGCTGATCCTTTTCATCATTTTCTGATTCATGTTCTTTTTTCTATCCAAGACGCTGAACTACCTTGTCCAACCGCTCGTCATCATTGCGGCCTTCTTCCTGGCCTCGGCACTTGTTCGCGCGACGAAATGGAAACGGCGTACTTTTATTGCGGGGCTATGCCTGCTATTCTTTTTCTCGAACGACTTCATCGCCAACGAGGTGATGAACGCCTGGGAACCCGAAGCTACGCCCTATGCGTCTATTGCAAAGATGTACGACTGGGGAATTGTGCTCACAGGTGTAACGCTTCCTGCCAGGGAGCCCAGGGACCGCGTCTATTTCCAGCGAGGTGCAGATCGGGTAATGCACGCAGTGCAATTATACAAGCTCGGGAAGATACGCCGTATTCTCGTGACGGGCGGCAGTGGCCGTTTGCTTGACGTCGGCCAGCGAGAAGCCGATGATGTCAAGGCAGCCATGGTAATGATGGGTGTTCCTGAGGATGACATCATCACCGAGAGTAATTCGCGCAACACCCACGAATCCGCCCTGGAAGTCGGGCGCATCCTGGCAAGTATGGGCCAGAGCCCGTCAGGTTGCTTGCTGATAACATCGGCGTTCCACATGCCAAGATCTTGTGCCTGCTTCCGCAAAGTTGGTCTGGAAATGGATACCTTTGCGACAGACAGCTATGTACACCCCCGCACGTTTACGCCTGACGTCCTGTTCATACCCAATATTGGCGCGCTGGAAAACTGGCAGAAACTGCTCCGGGAATGGACCGGTTTCGTGGCATACAAACTTGCCGGGTACGTGTAAAGGGTCCCACGTTTGAACATTAAAGTCACGCTACGATGATATCAAAAATCCTTTTTTCCCTCATGCTGGTTCTGCCGACGGCCGTGGCGATAGCCCAGCCGGAAATATCCGTCGATGAACTTAAGAAAAAAGCCGAAGAACCTGCCGGTGCAGTCCTGATTGATGTGCGTACCCCGGAAGAAGTCAAAGCCGAGCACATCAAAGGTGCTCGAAACATCGACGTTAATGCGCGTAATTTCAAGAAGCAGGTAAAGGGCCTCGACAAGTCGGTTACCTACTATCTCTACTGTGGCACTGGAGTGCGCAGCGCTCGCGCAGCACGCATCATGCAGGACATGGGCTTCGATTCCGTGTATTCCGTCAAGGGCGGAATCAAAGCATGGAAGTCAGCCGGCTATCCGACGGAGAAGTAGATGCAAGTCGCAGTTGCAGCTACGGAAGTACGGGAAGCGTTGTCGCCGCATACTCGCCGACGATCGCATGCGGTATCGTGGCGCCGAACTTTTGGTTTATCGTATCGATAATGAAATTGGCCAGGTACGCGTAGCCCCTGCTGTTGGGATGAACGCCGTCTTCCGAGAACGTTCCTGTAGGCGGCAGCAGGTCGGGAGTCAACGCAACTCCACCTGAGAAATCAATTTTGGCAGCAGCAAATGCTGCAAGTTTTGCATTGATGTCGGCCAATACATATCGGTCGCCGCTTCCGGCAACCGCCGTGCTGATCGTTTGGTTGAACGCTGCGGTGCGCTCCCGAATAGCCTCAGCCTCAGATGCCGTTACAATGTATTCATCAGCAGCCGGCACAACCACACCATATATGGAGGTCGGATTACCCGGGTCGGCCAGTTTACCCAATACCAGCGCAGCGGGAAACGTTACGTACTCATTGCTCTTAATTGGCCTGGCTTGCTGATAGGGAGCCAGTGCTGCACGCTGGTCTGCGTTAATGGCACCCGCACCCAGCAAGATATCGAACTTCGGACCCAGGTCCTCCAGGTCCTCGTCGACGATCAGCACGGGATTCTGCGCACCGGCTACATAGGTGACCTTGCGTTCTGCTGCCTCGTCGGGCAAAAGCAATCCGTTGGCCACCAGCCCATCGAGTGCGGCGTTAAATCCCGCAAACGCCGCGTTGAGCGTAGCAGCTGCGGTAGCGTCAAGTGCGACAGCATCCCATGTAATAGTATTAAAATAAGGTAACAGGGTAGGGTCCGGGATGTTGGTCACCACCCCTTTGGCTGTGGGCAGCGCGCCGAGCAGCGTTCCAAAGGCGGCAGTATACTGCGTAGCAAAGTCTTCGGGGCTGGTGAATATTGCCTCGTTCGAAGCACCGCTGATCGCATAGCCGAGCACGTCGTTGAGCCCTAGAGAGAACAAGTAGAATGTGCCCTGCACGGCGATGGCGTCACCCAGGATCGTGGAGGTACCCGGATTGCTGGCAAAGCGCGCATAATAGGGATTATAGGCAGGATTTGCAGTCGGGGGTCCTCCGGTATCCGGAATCAGGGCCTGACCCAAAAGGATGCCGGGTACGCTGAAGTTGTTTAGGGCAGCCTTATCGCCGGTATAGGGTGCCGGAAGGTCGGCAGTGTTATACGGTGCCGGAAGTCCGGGTGTGCCGGCTGGCGTTGGCAATGTTTCGCCCGTCGGCGGGGTAAAGAGCACAAGCCGCCCCAGGATGATACCTTGCGAGGGATCGGAAAACGTAGCGTTGAACCCGTTGACTGATCCAATATCCGGCTGGTTGAAAGTTGGGCTTCCACCCGCGCACGCGAACTGCGTTGCCAGGATGCGGGGGAGGGAGTTGTTCTGCCCTTCCGTGAAGAGCGCGCCCGCCTGGTATCCAGCGCCGAGAGAATTGCCGATGGCAACGAATTTTGACAGGTCGAGGGAACCTGCTGACGCGCCATCGGGGCAATCATCGATCGGTGCCGGAGGGCAGATGATATTCGGATCACTTCCGTCACAGGGATTGTTGGTGTAGATCGTGTATTCCTGCTCGCATGAGGCGACAAGGAGGGATACCAGCATGAGGATATATCGTGATACGGTTTTCATGGCATGGGAGTTAACGAAGGAATTCATCAAACGTCAGCGAAAGGTAATAGGTCTGCCCTACGAAGGGTCCACCGAGATTCGTACGGTAATCGCCACCGAAGAGGTTGGTGCCGCCCAGTTTCAGCATCGTCTTGAGCGAAGTGATCTTATAGCTGACCTGTGCATCGAGAACGCCGAATTCAGGCACGGTCCATTCGCCGAAGTCGGACTGCCAGAGAAAGTCTTCCTGCCACCGGTAGTTGATGGCGAAGCCCAGGTTCTTTGCAACCTTGCGGTTGGCAAGGCCTACGTTAAACTTGTTTTCCGGTGTGTTGAACCCCGCGCGGAATTGGCTATCCTCGTCGCGGTTGTCCTCAAAGGTCGCGAAGCTGTAGCTGCCGTTCACACTGAAACCGCGCGGTAGGTTGTACGTGAAGCCGATGCCGACACCGTACGATGTGACATCTTCTGGGAAGTTGACATACGGCGTGTATATGGTTCCGGGCAGAACATCCTTGCCCTGGTGTTTGGTGGGGAAACGGAGGACGTAATCGTCACCACCGATGAAATCGCTGTACTTGGTCCAGTACGCGTTCATATCAATGAGCAGGTCATCGTTGAACACGCCCTTATAACCGATCTCGAAAGACCTGAGTTTTTCAGGACCCACATAGTCGATGTTGGCAACCCGCAGGATGTTGGGATCTGCTCCCAGGGCGTTTCCTTCTTCATCCAGGAATCCGCCGGCAGCGACAAAGGCCCGATACGATTCGATGGTGTAGGCGCCTCCTTCATGGAGACCGTAACGTTGCGCATTGGCGCGCGCGCTTCCAAGGAGGATATTCGTCCCGGCAGGGAAATAGATGAACTGTGCCTGGGTGTCGGGGTTCCGGAAGCCGGTCTGGAACGACGCCCTGATGTTATGCGTATCGTTGAAGGTGTACACAGCAGAAATCCTCGGCGTTACCTGCGCGTCGAAATTTTCATTCTTGTCGTAACGCAATGATCCGGTGAGGCGGAGCGACTCGGCGATCGTCTTGGTGAACTGTGCGAAGAACCCGACTTCGTTGATGGTGATGCGTTTGAAGTCTGTGCCCGTGTCCGGATCTTCATTGAAGATGGTTCCGTCTGAAAACAGGCTGTATTGTCTGAAGTTTCCACCTATGAGGATGTCAATCCAGTCGATCTGGTCCGCGAAATTGTAATTGAATTCGCCATGGAAGAGTCGCGAATTGTCGATGAATTTCGCGCCCGGAGGCGTACGCTGAAAGTAATTGTTCCGTACCGTTTCGACAAGATTGCGAAACTCAGTTGAGCCGACCGGCGGCCGGCCCTGGTCTGCCTGTGCTCGTGCCACTGCGTGGGCTGCCGCAGGGTTTCCGGAAGGTACCCCGGGAATGTATCCCTGCATAGCCAGAACATACGTTCCGATATATGTAGGAGCCCATTCAGCGGCAGTCGGGCTTATATATTCGTTCATTATAGCGCCCAAGGCACCCATGTTATACGAATCACCGGCGTCTGTGGCGGTGAGATAGGTACGAACGAAGAAGTTGTCTGAACGAAGCTCAAGCTTGTGAAACTGCTGGGTGAAATTTCGAAGCGCATACTTCTGTGAACCCTGGTACACCGAGCTGCCTCCACCATAGCGGTAGTTGTACAGCAGCTCGAGTTCATCGTTAATCCGGTAGTGGAGCGCCACATCGCCCTTGATACTACGCGCATCGTGGTTGTCGAGGATGTCTTCTTCGCGCCATCCGGTGCGACGGAGATCAAAGGTTCCAAACGGAGGACCTAACGGTACGAGTATCTGTGCCTCGTCACCGTAGAGGTTTACGCCGTCGAAGTTAGGCTGTTGGGTCAGGTCAGCCTGGTATTCGGGGCGGTTCGTGTCATGGGTGTAATCATTCCCCTTCCAGTCTTCGGCATCCAGCAGCGAGAAGTTTACCTTAAAGGCGAACTTGTTGTTGAACGACTTCGCATACCTTACGCTGAAGTTGTACATGGGAAAGGACTCGCCCTGCGCGTCCGACGTGGTAAGCCCTCCCTTAAGCTGCACGCTCAGTCCGGGATACTCGAACGGACTCTTGCTCGTCATGATAAGAACCCCGTTGAATGCGTTGGGTCCATACAATGCCGAGGCGGTGCCCGGGAGCAACTCCATGCTTTCGGCATCGAGTTCTGAGAGGCCGACAATGTTGCCCGTCGGGAAATTCAGCAATGGAGCAGATGTGTCCATCCAGTCGACCAACTGCACGAACCGAACGTTGGCTATGGTGGCGAAGCCGCGGGTGTTTACCTGCGGGAAGTTCAAACTGCTCGATGTAAACTGAACACCCTTGACGTTTGCCAACGCATCGTAGAATTCAGGGACAGGCGCCTGCTGGATCGCAAGAAGATCCACTTTCTCCACGGTAACTGGCGAAGTCAGGTAACTTTCTTCAAAACGCGAGGCCGACACGACGACCTCACGACCTAAAACCGCCTGGTCACTGAGCACGACTTCAAGTCCCGACGTGCTGGCTTCGGTGATATCAATCCGCTGCGTTTCGTATCCGATGTACGATACGACGATGGTAATGGGGGGTGGGTCCGACACGGTCAGCGTGAATTCGCCCTGGACATTGGTAACCGTGCCTAACATTTTCCCTTCCACGGAAATGTTGGCTTGCGGCAAAGGCTGACCCGCTGAATCTTTTACTGTACCTGAAATTGTCGTTTGCGCATGGGCAATAGTCGTCACGCCGGCGACCAGCAGGCCTGCCAGCATGTTCAGATAAATGCTCCTCCTCATAAGGGTTCTGTCTTGGTTGGTCTGCCCGCCAGATGGCTGGGGCTCGCAGGCCAATTTCGGCAAAAAAAGTTAATTAGCGTAGCTAAAACGTTTGCGAAAATGAGGAGAGATTAAAGAGGAAGGTAGCGCGCCCGTGATTACTCAGGCTTTTTCCGCAAGTGTTCAATCAGCCGGTCACACAACGCATGCATTTCGCCGGACATGACTTCGTCGCCCGTCGATTGCAAGATACTTTGTGCCAGTCCGCCAAGGCAATCGACGAAGAAGCGTTTCATTTCATTTACAGGCATATCTTTGGTCCACAGGTCGATACGCAGGGTGTTCTTCTGTCGCGGATCCCACACAGCGAGGCTTATCGCCTTGGTTTCGGAAGGGGTATCTTCCGGCTTGTCGGTGGCATCCCATTCAATCTTCTCCGGAATATTCTTTCCGTCAAGGGAGACCGTAAATCTGATGTCCGTTTTTCTCATGACGCAAACTTAGCAGAATCCGGCGAACGGTTTCTCACCTTTCCTCCGCCCTGCGGGCCAGCTCGATAAATGCATCCAGGGAGGCTGGATTCCGCAGCGCGCCCGCATGTACGGCTTTTCCCGGATCCACGCCGGAAAGAATTTTCTTGACCGGAGTCTCCGTTTTCTTGCCGCTAATCGTGTAGGGAATATCGTCCACTTCAATGATCTCATCCGGGACATGCCTTGGGCTGTATTGCGTGCGCAACGCATGCCGGATGTTGTCCTTTACCTCCTCGTTGAGTTGCTTCCCTTCTTTCATCACCACGAACAGAGGCATCCAGAATTCACCACCAGGCTTTTCAATACATACAACCAGGCTATCCCTTATCCCATCGACGGTGTCTACCGCACGGTATACTTCGCTGGTCCCGATGCGGACGCCTCCGCGGTTTAACGTGGCATCCGACCGACCGTATATGATGATGCCGTCACGGGACGTGATTTTTATCCAGTCGCCATGCCGCCATACGCCTTCATACATCTCAAAGTAGCTCTCGCGATAGCGTCTAAAGTCCGGATCGTTCCAGAAGTAAATCGGCATGGAAGGCATCGGCGTGGTGATCACCATTTCGCCCACCTGTTCTCTGACGGGCGCCCCGTTCTCATCATAGGCCTCCAGGCCGCATCCAAGCGCGCGACACTGGATCTCACCGGAGTACACCGGAAGCATAGGGTTGCCCCCAACGAATGCGCTGCAGACATCCGTTCCGCCGCTCATTGAGGCGAGCCACAGATCCCGCTTCACTTCGCGATACACCCATTCAAAACCTTCCGGTGGGAGCGTACTTCCCGTAGAACTCAACGAGCGCAGCTGGGAAAGATCGAAATCTGTACCGGGCCGGATGCCCGCTTTTCTGCAAGCCAGAATGAAGCCCGCGCTCGTACCAAAGTGATCGAGCCGAAGATCCTGTGCGAACCGCCACAAAACGTTAAGATCGGGATAAGCAGGGCTTCCATCGTACAACGCCAGCACACCGCCTGTTAGAAGACTTCCCTGAATGTAGTTCCACATCATCCACCCGGTAGTTGTATACCAGAAACAACGCTCACCTTTTTTGAAGTCGTTGTGAAAGGGGCCATACTTGAGTTGCTCAAGCAGAATGCCGCCATGGCTATGCGTGATCGCTTTCGGCAGACCCGTCGTGCCCGACGAATACAACACCCATAGGGGATGATTGAAAGGAACACGATCGAAAATAATGTCGTCGTTGTCGCTGCTAACGACTTCACGCCAGTTGATAATACGTTCCGAACGCTTAATGCCGGTCGCTTCATGGTGTTCGATGACAATGACTTTTCGAAGAGTCGGCATCGCGGCAATGACTTCGTTTACCGTTGCCGACTTATCGTGAAATCGTCCACCATACCGGTATCCATCGATAGCAATGAGCACCACGGGTTCAATTTGCGCGAAGCGATCCGTAACGGCTCCAGCGCCAAAGTCCGGCGAGCATGACGACCAGACTGCGCCCAGGGAACTTGCCGCCAGGAATGCGACGGTAGCTTCAGGTGAGCAGGGAACGAAAGCTGCAACGCGGTCGCCGCGCTTAACGCCGATGGACCGGAAGTATGACTGCAAGGAAGCCACTTCGCGTTTCAGGGTATCCCAGCTGATTTCACGATCATTGCCTGCTTCGTCACGGAACACAATAGCCGGCAGTGCGGCGTTGGCATTGCGGAGAATGTGCTCGGCGTAGTTGAGTTGCATGTTTTCAAACCATCGCACGCCGGGCATTTCGTTCCGGGAATGCGCGGGCTCTGGCGACCCGTCATACATGACGTCGAAGTACTCAATGATACTCGTCCAGAACGCGTCTGTTTCCCTGACTGACCACTGCCACAGTTCCTGGTACGTTCCTGTGTTGACGCCTTTTACTTCGGCAAGCCATTTTTGATACCGACTCAGGTTGGAACCAGCTGCGAATGCTTCCGATGGCGACCACAATGGCGTTTCCATCACTTCGGCGGGTTGATGTGTTCTAGCCTTTTCAGAACTTCTGTTTTGTCGTGTTCCAATTGGCGTCGCAGGTCTTCGAGATCGTGAAACATACTGTCTTCACGAATCCTGTCGTGAAAGTGAACGGTGATATCGTCACCGTAAATATCGCGGTTGAAATCGAAAAGGTTCACTTCTAAACCGTGCAGGGTGCCGGCCACGGCGGGGCGGTTGCCAATGTACATCATGCCCTTGTAGCGGCGGTGTTCGTGGTCCGCAGTCACAGCGTAAATGCCATCGGCCGGTATCAGCTTGAACCTGGAGTCGATCTCGATGTTGGCGGTGGGAAAGCCCAGGATTCTTCCCAGCTTGTCGCCGTGTATCACCCTGCCGGTGATGCTGTAGGGTCGTCCCAAAAAGTGGTTCGCGGTTTGAATGTCACCCGCAGCCAGCGCGTTCCGGATGCGCGTGGAGCTCACCCCGACGTTATCTACATCCTGACGGGGGATTTCTTCAACTTCGAATCCGTATTTTGGAGCGTTGGCGATCAGCTGTTCAAAGCTCCCTTCGCGGTTGCGGCCAAACCGGTGATCGTATCCGATGACGAGCTTCCGAGTGCCCAGGGTCTCGACGAGAACCTTGCGGATGAATTCTTCGGACGAATAATTCGAGAACTCCTTGGTAAACGGAATGCGGACGAGGTGGCTGATGCCCGCTTCCTTCATCAACTCCGCTTTTTCCTCGAACGTATTGAGCAGTTTGAGCGTGTCTTCTTCAGGATGAAGCACCAACCTGGGATGGGGCCAGAAGGTGAGCACCACGGATTCGCCCTGGTGGCGTTTCGCGATTTCAATCAGTCGGGCCAGGATCTTTTGATGCCCCAGGTGGACGCCGTCAAACGTTCCGCTCGTAACTACTGCAAAGTTGAGCCGCACAAAATCGTGCAGTCCATGATATATCTTCATTCCCTGTACCTTTGA
>DASVCT010000193.1:0-18661 GCA_036381475.1 Cyclobacteriaceae bacterium | reverse complement strand
CGCATCGTAAAATTGTAGCATGCTGGCAGGCGGCTGGGGTTCCCAGACAAGAGCCGTATGATCGTAGTCGAGTACCGAAACAATTCCACCCGGCTTTAACAGCGTTTTCATCTTCCTAAGGGCGTCCGTTGGATTGCTCAGCCACTGGAGTACACGCGCGGCAACGATGAGGTCAAAATTTGCCTCCGACCTGAATTCGAAAAGATCGGCGTGAAGCAATTCAAGATTGCCTACCTCCGCATAGGTTTCCCTGCCACTGATGATGAAGTGTTCGGTATTGTCGATGCCCGTAACGTGACCTGATTCACCGACACGCCTCGCAATGCCTGCGGTAATCGCACCGGTTCCGCAGCCAACATCAAGGACATGCAACCCCGGCTTGAGAATGGGTATCAGCGTGGAATAATCCGATTCAAGGGTTCGATCATCGAATATGCGTGTAGTATCCGGGGCACGATGTATCGTCTTGTTCATGAAATCGGCAGTTGTGCGACAAGCTAACGAAAATGATCGGAAATTGATGGGCTTTTGTCGCTTCGACTCACACCGCGTCATTATAGATTTACTACTCTAACCTTCTGACTCATGTCAACGACTTCTGCTACGCTAGTAAAGGATTCGGCTTACCTCGAAACAACAGGCCGAAACATGTTCGCTGTTGCGACCCTCGGATGGGCGGCACTTCATATTGTATATGGCGATTTCCTGCTCGGCCGGGCACCCGCATGGCCGGAATCCTTACCAGGCCGGTTAGTCTGGGCCTACGGGTCAGCAGCGGTTCTTGTCGCAACCGGAATAACCGTCCTGCTTGGGAAAGGCGGCCGAAAAGGGCTAATCCTGTTGGGTGTGATGGTGTTTGCCTGGGCGCTTGTACGGCAAGCGATTTCGCTAGTCGCCGAACCAGAGTTAGGCGGACGACTTACAATGGCCGGCAAGGCTTTGACTTTCTTCGGAGGCGCTTTCGCGGTCGCTGCAACCTTGCCCCAGGCTCAAGGACGACCGTCGCCTTTCCTGGATTTCATAAACCAAACAGACCGCTTCAAAATCCTGGGAAGATTCTGCCTGGGTAGCTTCATGATCCTTTGCGGCATACAGCACTTCCTTTTCTGGCAATTTGTTCAAACCCTCGTGCCCACCTGGATCCCCGGACCACTGTTCTGGACCTACTTCGCCGGCGTTGCCCTCATAGCCGGCGGCCTCGGCCTGATGATCCCGGCGACAGCCTCCCTGGCCGGGCGGCTAACCGGAATCATGGTCTTCATTTGGTTTGTGATCCTGCATATCCCCCGGGGATTCGGGATGAACAACGCCAACGAATGGACGGCAGTGGTAGAGTCCTTCGCCGTCAGCGGACTGGCGCTTGTGTTGTCCACCGGGAAGGGGGGAAGGGGGGGAGGGGGGATAGGGAAATAAGGAAATAAGGATATAAGGATATAAGGGGTATAGGGGTATAGGGGTATAGGGGTATAGGGGTATAGGGTATATAAGGTATATAGGGGGTCCTTCGATCACTTGAGTGATTACTTCACGACTTTTTACTTCTAAAGGGAATTGGGTACAGAGGAAGTGATTGGTGATCGGTAATCGTATCCTTACCGAGCTAACACATTCACCACAATCCGTGGACCCCCTATACCCCTATATTCCCTATATACTTATATACCCTATATACCTACCTACCCCTCCCTTATTTCCTTATGTCCTTATTTCCTTATTCCCTTATTTCCTTATTCCCTTATTCCCTATTTCCTTATCACCCCTCCCCTACAGGTTACTCTCCGGTAACGGGATCAATCACAGTTTGAATCACTTCAATACGGTCGGCCGGAAACCCTGACCGGGCGGCATGTTCACGGACGGCCTCCTTGTCTTCTGCGATGTAAACACAGTACAACTTGTCGCCCGTAACATAGCTCTGCTGCCACTGAACCGGCCTGGACATCTCCGAGAGCGTAGCATTGGATTTGCGACATGCGGCTTTAATGTCTTGTGCAGTCGATTGCCCTACTTTGGGCATGTTCCTTTCAATCATGAATTTTGGCATGACATTAATCTTTTTTGGTAAAACATTTTGTTAACGGGTACAAGTTATCGACGCATCGTCGACACGGCTTTGTTAAAAAAGACCATTGTCATGTCACTTTGGACCATTTCCAGGAACATCGCTTGGATTTCGATTCGTAGCCATCTTGAATGCCCTGGAAAACGCCGCAGCGTCTGAGTAGCCCAATTCAAAGGCCACTTCAGAAACGGATCGGTTTTGCGATAACATAGCGACCGCCCTGGCCATACGCTGCTCCCGAAGCCAACTGCCGGGAGAAACACCAAAGTGCCGCAAGAATTCTCTTTTGAAGGTGGAAAGACTCATGCCGGCGATCCTGGCCAACTCCGATGTCGTAAAATTGAAATGGCTGTTGTCGCGCATGAGTTTAATGAACGACGCAGCTTTGTCACAACAGATAGCGGATAGATAATGATTGAAGGAATTGGGACCTCTTTCACGCAAGATTGAAACCAGCAACTCCTTAAACTTGATCTCAAGAGCGGCGCGATTTTCATCGGCCGGGCTTTTGAGAAAATCGAGGGACGAAAGGAATGCCGATTGAATGAAGTTCGACGATTGCACGGTTGTGACCGTCGGGAGATCCACCAAAGCCGGAATACTTTGCTCTTCGCGACGCACAAGGGAGGGAAATTCAGCAAAAAATCCCAATATGGCAGCGTCGTCAAACATGAAAATCAATGCACGATAAGGATTCTCAAAATATTGGTGTAACACGACACCACCCTTCCTTACAAACAGAACCTCGTGTGGCGAGGACTTATGAATACGGTCGACGGAGCCATAACCTTTGTTCCCCCGACATACGTACATGAGACAATTCATGTGCGACCACACCCTGGTCTTACTCTCCTTTATTGGGCACAGGTAATCTATAAATATACTTCCTGTGTCACTGAACTTCAGCTGATCAAAGTAAGCGGCGTTTGCACATATGAAGTCGTAAATATTTGTCATGAATGGCCAGGAACGTCAATGCAAACTCATCGTGCAACTTTTTGAAATATGACGTGCGGGTAAAGGTATATTGTACAAGAGGATGAGAGACGCCGCTGAGGCAATCATACTCCCATCCGGATTTACACGAGTGGTACCTGGCTCTCCTACACCAGGCCGATGGCGATCCGTATTGCTTGCTCAACCGGCGAATAATCGCCGGATTCACGATAAAGCATCATCTCACCCTTTGGAAGCAGGGGCGGTTGAGCCATGAACTTCGGCTCCGATCCCCGGTGTGGTTGCGCGGCGTGAACCAGGAAGGGATGACAAAGATATACAGTCCCTGCACTTCCTGTGGCAAGAACCTCCCGGCAGCGACTGGTTCGCTCGAGTTCTCCTGCAAGCTCCATGAACGTCATTCCCTTTCTTCCGGCCGATTCCAGGATACGCGCCACATCGAGATGGGATCCCACGCGTATGCGGGTTGGCGCATCGCGCTCGGTCGTATCCGAAAAAAGAAACAACATGAGCAAAGCCCGGCCGCGCGATTCGACGTTTACACGCCAAGACATATAATCATGTAGATTCTCACCGGAAAAACCTGCGTCAACATGCCATCCGGCATCTCCCGGATCCTCGGCAGATGGAAAGCGAACAGGGAACGTTCCCAGGCTGTAACGCGGCAGCCACCTGTCCTCACCTACGAGGTGGTCGAAAGCCCCACGCAACACAGGGGTGTTGACAGCATCTCTGAATGGAGGATCGGAATACTCGCCCAGGCGGATCACCGGTTTGATCCATGTCGACCGATCGTCCGGATCACACCCGGTATCCCGCCACAATATTTCACGTCCCGCCTCTGCCAATTCGCGCGGGAAGGCGTTGTCAATACGAACAAATCCATCCTGAATAAATTGCTTAAGGTCGTCGTTCTCCATTAGGTGCTATTTACTGACGGGCGTAGGTACAGTGAGAAATACCGCGACACATTTTACGGCAACACCACCAACGGCGTTTGACCCTCGTAGACCAGCTCGTTGATAATAAATTTCCGGAGGGGTTGGTTTGTGAGCGACATCGAACGGCGCTGTATTACGAGCAACTCGGTGGTTTGATTGTTGATAACTTTGCGAATGCTGTCGTATGCATTTTCACCGTGGTAGACCTTGTAATCCGCATTGACCCGGTCGCTATACTGCTTCACAAGCTCTGCAAGATATTGCTCCACATCCGGCAAGCCGATTTTGGTTTCTGCCATGGAAAAAAATGTCAGCGCGCGAACGTGCCCTTGCGAGAAATTCAGCAGTATATCGAGGGCTTTCGTGTTCAATCGATCGCCGCTGTGAATGGCAACATAGAATTTTTCGGAGACAAAGCGCGTGACGTTTCGGGGCATGGCAACGACAATGGCATCGGCCTGATCAATGACCTCGATTACGAAACTCCCCAGGAAAATCTGCTTCAGCTTGCCGGTACCTTTCACGCCCATGAGGACCAGGAAATCGGACGGGTCCTCGCGTATCCTTTCCATCATTTTGTCCACGGGTTGATCCGTCGCCATAAAGTCTACCTTCGCCTCGCCGGGCAGGATCTCTCTGGCAAACCGTTCAAGCTTCGTCAGCGCCTCCTGATTGGTAACTTCCGCCAGGGCAACCAGGGTGGCCGTGTCTGCCATAGCGGGCGCCACTACGACCGTCTGATGTACCAAAAGAAGACGCGCTTCTGCCTTCGTACTCCAATCGTAGGCGTAGCGGAGCAGATCAGCCGAATACTCCGAGAAATCAATCAGAACGACGAACCGTTTTTCCATGGCATCATAGTTCAGCATTCAGTTTTTCAGGCTGCTTCAGTGCTGTGAAGACTTTGTCCATCCCTCGTTCGGTGTCTGATAGAACGATCAGCACGTCGTTGGCTTCGATGACCGTCGCACCATTCGGTGTAATGAACTTGTCACCACGCCGTATCATAGCGATGATAGCGGTCTTCGGAAAACCAAGATCCACAATTTTTTTCCCTACTGCGAACCCGTCTTCGGGAATTTCGATCTCCTTCATGACAGCCTTGGTCAATTCAGCCGGCAAAGGGCTTTCTTTCTCCGGCGGTTTCACACTTTCAGGAAGGGCAACGTGCAACCACCGGGCGACGGCCGGAAGCGAAGTACCCTGGATCAGAACTGAAGTCAAAGAAATAAAGAAAACAATATTGAAAATCATATCCGCCTTCTCGATACCTGCCAGCATGGGATAAGTGGCAAAAACAATTGGCACCGCGCCGCGTAAACCGACCCAGGCGATGTATAGCCGCCTTCTGAATCTCATTGGGAAAAACAGCAGTGACAGGAAGACGCTAACGGGTCTGGCGACGACGATCAGGAAACCGGAGATGAGGAGTCCAACCCCCAGCACCGGGATGATATGCGACGGAAAGACCAGCAAACCGAGCGTGAGAAAGAGGATGATCTGCATAAGCCATGCAAGACCGTCGAACATCTTAAGAATGGTGTTCTTATGGATCAATTCCTGGTTTCCCAGGTAGAGCGCACAGAGGTAGACGGCCAGAAAGCCGTTGCCGGAAAGGAATTCCGTGGCGGAGAACGTAATATACATCAGCGCAATGACCAGCACAGGATATAATCCCTCGTAGTCCAGTCGTATACGGTTGATGACAAATCTACTCGTCCTTCCGAATCCATATCCTGCCAACGCTCCTATTGCCATCTGGCTAAAGAATATCGGGATTGCCGAAAGCAAATCCTTGTCCGGGCTCTGGACCAGTCCCAGAAACAGAAGCGTCAGGACGTAGGCCATGGGATCGTTGCTTCCGCTTTCCAGCTCCAGCGTCGGCTTCAGGTTGGCGGTTAGCGTGAGTCGTTTCGATCGAAGAATTGAAAAGACCGCAGCCGCATCTGTCGACGAGACGATCGATCCTAACAGCAAGGCTTCGTAGATGTGGAAATCTGTGATCAGGTATACAAAGAGTCCCAGCACCAGCGCTGTGATCATCACACCAAGAGTAGACAGTGAAACCCCTTGCCATACTACGGGTTTAATGGCGGTCCATTGGGTACTCAGACCACCCGAGAAAAGAATAACGTTGAGGGAAATGACACCAATGAACTGTGCGAGTTTCGGGTCGTCAAAATAAATGCCACCAATCCCTTCCGAGCCGGCCAGCATCCCGATTCCCAGGAAGAAAATCAGTACGGGAACCCCAAACTCATACGAAGTCTTGCCCGCCAGCACACTCATAAACAGCAACAGTGAGCCGACGAGCACAATATTCTCCGCAGTGAGTACCAGATTCATAAGGGACGATTACGCCTTGTTCCCAGAAAATGGTAAGATAACAAATCATGAATGCCTTTTTTGCACCCCCCGAAAAATTATCTGGGAATTGAAGAAAGGAATAGTTCCAATCACGCCGCCACCTAATTGTCGACGCCCCGAACCGTCGGCAGTCCGTCAGCGGATCGTCTTTCATACGTCATCGCATAGGCGCTGAGATCAGGAGCATACCTACGTTTTCTGTTTCGCTCGTACTTGTAAATAAGCTGGCCAAGCCGAAACAGAAAAGGATGCCCGACGGTTTCATAGTCGTACCGGTTGTCGTTGACTATACCGTCGCTGTTGACGTACAACGTTGCGGAAAGCATGAACTCCACGTTGTTTTGAAAATCCGCCACGTACGACGCGTCAATCAAAAACCCGTACGACCAGCCTACTTTATTGAATACCCTTACGCCTTCCGGCATTTTCTGATGCAGGCTGTCGCGGAAGAAAAACTTGACGTAGCTGTCGAAATACTCCGCACTGTCATACCTGGGATAATTCGTTTCGCCCGGAAATTGAGAAAGGTATTGGTACAGGAATGCATAATCATCGTCCGTGAGGTTAAACCGTTGGTGTGCCGGCACGGCCTCGGGAAACATGGCAGCGCGCAGCATTTGGTGCAGGTCTTTCAGCGGCAGCCGGTTTCGTTGGGAAAAGTCCATTGGCTCACGTACGAGGCTGTCGTTCCAGTCGTAATGAGCCTGGCCCACTTTCTCGTCCCGGCCAAAATCAAAAGGATCTTCGTTGTACGCTGCCGGCTGAGCATATATCAGCTGGCCATCCGGTGACATAAAACGCACGGGATTGGTGTGGCGGTTTTCTTCGGGGGTCATCCTGACAAAACGGTGTGTAATTCGAACACCGTGGTAGCCTTTGGCATGTAGCTCCCGGTTAATCGCACCCTGTCCGACGAACTCGTACATGCGGTTGTAAGCGTCGTTGTCGCTGACGAGAAACGCTTTCTTGATAAAATGCGCAATCGATGGCAGATAGTTTTCGGAAGTGCTATCGTAGTCCTTGCGCGTCTGGCCGCTGAAGGCGCTGTCGAAGAGTATCGGCGTAAACTTGTCGACGCCCGGAACGTCCATCGTGTTGAGTTTCTCCAGCGACAACAGGGCAAGAGGTAGCTTGACTGTCGAGGCGGGATTGAAGTACAACGTGCTATCTACATTGAAGTAATAATCCCGGAATGACGGATGGTTGTCCTCGTCGCGGTCGATTTGCGTGTAGATGATCTGAAGCCTGTACTTCTCCGGATGGTCGACCACCTCGCGAAACAGCGAATCTTTATTGCTGGCCAGTAACGAGGCGAGGGGGTCTTCTGGTTGGGACGAGCAGCCGAGCAGGACTGCTGCGAACAGTAAGACACCCGCCGTTATTCTATGATGAAGCTTTCTTTGGTCCAGGGAGGACATCCCCTAAAAATAAACATTTCCTGACAATGTGGGGCACCCTCCATTCACTCATTCACTCATTCACTCATTCACTCATCCACTCATCCACTCATTCACTCATTCACTCATTTATTCACCCTATCCTCGCATTCCTCAACCGCAGTGAATTTCCGATCACCGAAACGGAACTGAAACTCATAGCGAGCGCAGCGATCATCGGCGAAAGCAATAACCCAAACGCGGGATAGAGCACGCCCGCTGCGATCGGGATACCCAAAACGTTATACCCGAGGGCGAAGAATAGGTTCTGCCTGATGTTCCGCATTACGCTGTGGCTAAGCAGCCGTGCCCGCGCAATTCCATTGAGGTCGCCCTTTACAAGCGTCACCCCAGCGCTCTCTATCGCCACGTCCGTTCCTGTGCCCATTGCAATGCCGATGTCGGCCTGCGCCAGCGCCGGCGCATCGTTGATGCCGTCGCCCGCCATAGCCACTTTCTTTCCCTCTGCCTGCAAGCGTTTGACCTCGTTGAATTTGTCGTGCGGTAGCATCTGCGCCTTAAAGCCGTCAAGGCCCAGGCTTTCACTTACCGTCCGTGCCGTGTCAGGGTTGTCACCCGTGAGCATGACGACCTTCAGGCCGGCTTCGTGAAGTCTTTCAACAGCGACCTTACTCGTTGGCTTGATCTTATCCGAAATGACGACTGCACCAAGGACACTGTTGCCTTCCGCCAGATATGACACGGTCTTTCCTTGTCGCTGTTGTTCCTGTACCAGCTCTTTGAAATCGCCGGGGATCGATGCCGCGACCTGCTCCATCAACCTGTCGTTCCCGAGGGCGAGGATCGCATTCCTCAACTTTCCGGTTACACCCTTGCCCGTCACAGCTTCGAACTCCACAACCGATTCTGGCTCGATGCCTTGCTCGCGACCGTATCGTACTGTAGCCAGCGCAAGAGGGTGCTCGCTGACCGCGTTAAGGGAAACCATTTTTTGCAGCACATCCTTTTCGGTGTGACCCGGAGCCGCCACGAGCACTTTCTCGACAGAGGGTTTTCCTTCCGTCACCGTTCCGGTCTTATCGATGATTACTACGTCGATATCAGCCATTCTTTCGAGGGCTTCCGCATTCTTAATCAGAACCCCCGACTGCGCCCCTTTACCGACACCCACCATAACCGACATAGGTGTGGCAAGTCCCAAAGCGCAGGGACACGCAATGATCAGAACGGCAACCGCATTGACAAACGCATACACATATGATGGCGCGGGTCCCCAAATTGCCCAAACGATAAACGTAATCACAGCTATCAGCACTACCACGGGTACAAAATAGCTGGATATCTTGTCGGCAAGATTTTGTATAGGCGCGCGCGACCGGCTCGCGGTATTGACCATTTCGATAATTCGCGACAACAGCGTTTCCGCCCCTACCTTTTCGGCAACCATAACAAAGGTTTTGTTGCCATTGATCGTGCCCGATGTGACCTTGTCGCCGGCTACTTTGCTCACCGGAATGGGCTCGCCGGAGATCATGGACTCATCTATCGAAGTTTCACCCTCCTTGATCGAACCATCGACGGGAATTCTTTCGCCGGGTTTGATGCGGAGGAGATCGCCGGGATGGATGCTACCAATGTGCACCACCTCTTCCTTGCCATCCTTAATCCTCGTCGCGGTGCTGGGTGCAAGTTTCAACAACTCCTTGATGGCACTGTTGGTCTTGCCATGGGCACGGGCTTCAAGAAGCTGGCCGAGCAAAACCAGCGTTAATATTACCGTGGCGGCTTCGAAGTACACGTACACCGTGCCTTCATCCGTCAAGAACTCGGGCGGAAAGACGTCTGGAAAAATGAGCGCCACGACGCTGAACAGCCAGGCTATCCCTGCGCCGATTCCGATGAGGGTGAACATGTTCAAATGCCAGGTCACAATGGAGCGCCATGCGCGTTCGAAGAACATCCACGTTGCATAGAAGACGACCGGAATTGATAGGATAAATTGCACCCAGTTCCAGTATTTCCACGGCATGATGTCGGGCAGCGGATTGCGGGGGATCATTTCGGACATGGCAATGAGGAAGATGGGAAGGGTAAATGCAGCGGCTATGCGAAACTTGCGCAGCAGGATCTTATATGTTGCGTCCTCTTCCTCCTCGTCCGCATCAAGCGGAACCAGGTCCATTCCGCAGATAGGGCATGCACCCGGCCCGTCGCGAATTATCTCAGGATGCATGGGGCACGTATACCGGACCGTACGCGTTGTGTCGGGCATTCGCACAAGGTCCATTCCGCATACTGGGCAACTGCCCGGCGCATCATAGGTCTTGTCTCCCTCACAATGCATGGGGCAATAATATACGCCCCCTATTTTTGGGGAATCATGCTGCCTACCAGTGTCCCTATCCTTTTTGTGCGACGTATGACTACCGTCGGGATGTTGTTCGTGATTTCCGTGATGATGATGGCCGGATTCATGTCCTGAATGACCGTGGCCGGATCCGTCGGGCAGGGAGATGGTATAGTGACCGCCGGCGTCATCTATAGCTTTTTGGAACCTATCCAGCTCGATGTGCGACGACATGTCAATGACAGCCTGACCCTTGGGAAGGTCTACCACTACATCCGTAACCCCCTCAACGCCTTTGAGCGCCGTTTCCACTTTCTGACGGCACCCCTGGCAGCTCATTCCTGAAATCGCATAGGTATGCTTCATTGCCTTGCCTGGTTCGAGTAACAAGCAAGTTACAACCCGACCGTTCAGGGTTTGTTATACAATTCCGCCTTTGCTTTATATGATTCAGCGCTTCCGCTTTTCCGAACGGGCCAGGGCTGCCTTTTTGCCGTTTTTGGCCACGGCTGCTATGAGGGTAAGGGGCAACGGTTCTATTGGTGAAAAACGCAACGTGCCCTTACTCTTTTGGTAGGGTATTATTTTCTTCAAGAAAGACTCACTTCCGGGCGGGACAGGATACAGGCTGACATGGTTCTTAAAGCCAGCAAAGTATACCGCGTAGGTACCATTTATGAGGTACACAGGGATACCATAGCTGATGCTTTCCACTGCGTCAGGAATGGCCTTTCGGATCGTTGCGCGGATGGTGTAGAGAGCCTTTCTCACGTCACCCGAAAAACCCGTGAGGTAGTCATCAACAGACGCAGGTTTTGCTCTCATAAAGTATCGGGTTGCATACTGCCAACTGCCTACTGCCCACTGCCTACTGGATCTAGAGGCGCTGAGCGGACTCGAACCGCTGTAAAAGGTTTTGCAGACCTCTGCCTAGCCACTCGGCCACAGCGCCGTAATGCAGCGTGCATGAGGTGCGCATCACGCACAGCCCATGCCCGCCGCAACAAACTTATTCCGATTTTTCTTCCCCTTCCTGGGGACCTGACATCTTTTCCTTCAGGGCACTCAGCGCTTCAAGATCACCCAACGTCGACTTTTCCGTTTGTTGGTTTATGTTCTCGATGGCCTTGCTCTTTGAAGGCGTCTTTTTCTTGCCACTGCCCGGACCCTTGTCTTCTTCGGTCGACCAAGTTGCCTTGTGCGAGAGCACGATCCGGCGGTCGTCCTTGGAGAATTCCAGTACCTTGAAGTCGAGTGATTCGCCGACTTCTGTCTTCTGACTGCTGTCCTGCTTCTGCAGATTTCTGGCAGCACAAAATCCCTCAATACCATAAGGCAACTCCAGGATGGCTCCCTTGTCATTCCTGCTGATGACCGTACACTTATGTACGGAGCCGACCGTGAAGATCGTTTCGAACGTATCCCAGGGATTTTCTTCCAGGTGTTTGTGGCTGAGCGCCAGCCTGCGATTGGCGGCATCGAGCTCGAGTACGACGACCTCCATTTCATCGCCTACCTTGACGAATTCCGAAGGGTGCTTGATCTTCTTTGTCCAACTCAGGTCTGAGACGTGCACCAGCCCGTCGATACCTTCCTCGAGTTCAATGAACAATCCGAAGTTGGTCAGATTGCGGATGATTCCCTTGTGGCGCGTACCGACAGCGTATTTGGTCAAAACATCCTGACGTGTCCACGGATCTTCCGTGAGTTGCTTGATGCCGAGCGACATCTTACGCTCTTCGCGATCCAGTGTCAGCACGACGGCCTCTACTTCATCGCCCACTTTCATGAAATCCTGCGGATTGCGCAAGTGTTGCGACCAGCTCATTTCCGACACGTGAATGAGGCCTTCAACGCCAGGCTGCAGTTCCAGGAACGCACCATAATCGGCGACGTTGACAATTCGACCCTTGACCTTCGAGCCAACCTGTATTTCCTCGGACAGCGAATCCCAGGGATGCGGCGTGAGTTGCTTCATGCCAAGTGAGATGCGCTTCTTGTCTTCGTCGAAGTCGAGTACGACAACCTTCACCACCTGGTCGAGCTTAAGCAGCTCGTCGGGATGGTTGATCCGGCCCCAGCTGATGTCGGTAATGTGAAGCAGACCATCTACACCACCGAGGTCGATGAAGACCCCGAAGTTGGTCATGTTCTTGATCGTACCTTCGAGTACCTGACCCTTCTCGAGATTGTTGAGGATCGCAATCTTTTGTTCCTCGAGGTCCTTTTCGATAAGCACCTTGTGGGAAACGACAACGTTGTCGTTTGAATAATTTATTTTGACAACTTTGACTTCGATGGCCTTGTTGACATACTGATCGAAGTCGCGGATCGGTTTAACATCGATTTGTGATCCGGGAAGGAATGCCTCGATGCCGAACACGTCGACAATAAGGCCGCCCTTCGTTCTGCGTTTCACGAAGCCTTCTATGACTTCGTCGTTGTCGAGCGCCTTTTGCACATTTTCCCAACCCTTGACCAGTTTCGCCTTACGGCGGCTGAGCACGAGTTGTCCCATGGCGTCTTCACGCTCTTCGATGAAAAGGTCGACCCTGTCTCCGATTTTCAGGTCGGGCATGTCCTTGAATTCGGCCAGAGGTACGAGGCCGTCGGACTTAAATCCAATATTGAGAATGACATCGCGGTCGTTAATACCTACCACAATACCCTCCACGACTTCCCCGGAGCTGACGGAAGTTACCGTTCCGGCCAGCATCTTCTCCATTTCCTCCCGTTGTTCTTTGGTGTATCCTTCACCGAATCCCTTCCGGTCGAATGCTTCCCAGTCGAATTCTCCGGGAACTTGTCTTTCCGCCGCTGACTTCTTCAGTTCGGCTGCAGGGATCGCTTCAGTTTCGATCTCCTCTTCTTTCTTGAGTTGCTTGATCTCCTGCTCGACGGACGCAACATCTTCTTCAATTTCGTCCGGTTTGGCCGTCTTTGCCTTCTTGGCAGCTTTTTCCCGTTCCAGATCGGCAGCGGATTTTTTCGGCTTGTCAGCCGGTTTTTGCGATTTTGCCATAAATACGAAAAGCCCTGAAAAATACGCTTTGGCAGGCGGGCAAACTACCACAGCATTTAGTGAAACATACCTGTGTCAAAACAGGCCCACCCACCCGGGCGGGCCGCAAAGATAGGAAAAAATGACGGATTGACAATCAGTTGGATGCCTCAGGGATGTCTTCCAATTTGAGGGTACCCATGGCGTGGTTGACGAGTAGTTTCTGGAACATCAGCGTGTATCGGGCACTCTGGTAGTCTGCCTGCGCTTTGACGTACGTTTGGTTCACCACGGCGAGTTGAACGATGTCGGAGATGCCGAGATCGTATCGTTCTTTTTCCATGCGATAACTGAGTTCAGCGGCGCGCAGTTGGGCATCTGCAGCATCGTAACTGGCGATGGCATCTCGCAGGTTCTGGTAGGCGCGGATCACGTCGGTCTTGACCGTGATTTTGGCGTTTTCCGTGTCGAGCTCAGCGTTTTTGTGAAGGGCTCGCACCTGCGCCGCCTGGCTGCGAAAAAGCAAGCCACCGTAGATGGGTATGCTAAGGCTAAGCCCATAGCCAAACTGCCGGTTGTCGGTCCGGAATTGCTCGTCAAAACTCCTGTTGTCCGCGCCGTGTATGTAGTTGTAACGGGAGCCGTAGCTTACGCCCGCGTACAGGCTGGGGTAATAGCGTCCTTTCATCGCACTGTACTGGTAGCGGGTTGCTTCTTCCGTTTCTTCAGCCTGGCGCAGGTCGCTTCGTCGGCTCATCGCAGTTGCCATCATTTGGTCGAGGGACAGCGTGTCCATAACCGCGACGTTGACGTCCCATTCCACCTCGGCCAGTTCAAAGGGGACTGAGGGATCGATGAGAAGCGTCTGCGCGAGCAACGTCTTGTCGTCTTTCAACTTGTTGCGAGATCGAACGAGCAACAACTCGGCGTTCTTTAACTGATACTCCTGGTTGTACAGGTCGGCCTCTGCGCGTGTGCCAAGATCCACTTGCGCTTTGATCTGCTCGTACTGCACACGTTGCGCCTCCACGTTCTGCTCGTCGATGGCCACGAGCTGCTGATCCAGAAGACACGTCAGGTACTGGCTCGCGACTTCACGTATGACGTCCTGGGAAGAACGGTTCACCAGGTGCAACTGCGCTTCATTTTCGCTGACTGCCTGGCGATGGGTGTTCAGCACCCTAAGGCCGGTAAAAATAGGCATATCGGCGTCGATAGATCCATTGACATAGTCGATGACGCCGTTCACGACTTCCCCCTGCTGCGGGTTGAACGAGTTACCATCATTGCGGTAAGCACTGGCACTCGCCCTAACGCTTGGGCCCATCTGCAACAGGGTCGAGGTCTTGTTCAGTTGGGTATACTCAAGGTTGTTCCTGTTCTTATTAAGAACGACGTTGTTTTGAAGCCCTATCTTCACTGCCTCACGAAACGAAAGCGTTTCTGGAGTTTGCGACACGGCGATAGTCGCGATGCCGGACAGCGCTGCGGCCAGGATCCCTCTCATACTCATTGTGCTGATTCGGCTAGTTGGTTACTGCTACAACCTGTTCATCCGAGACTACGGCACCATCCACGACGCGGATGATTCGTTTGCCGTACCGGGCGTTTTCCTCCGAATGGGTAACCTGAATGATCGTGATGCCTTCCTCATTCAGCTTTTTGAAAATTTCCATGATCTGCTTACCCTGATCCGAGTGGAGGTTGCCGGTGGGCTCGTCCGCAAGCAGCAGCTTCGGTTGACCCACAATGGCGCGCGCTACACCCACGAGCTGTTGCTGGCCTCCGCTCAGCTGTTCGGGAAACAAATCCTTCTTCGCCACCATGTTGAAGCGGTCGAGCATTTCGGCAACCATGCTCTTGCGCTGGCTGGCACTCACTCCCTTATACAGGAGGGGCGTTTCGATGTTTTCATATACCGTAAGCTCATCGATCAGGTGGTATGCCTGGAATATGAAGCCGATGTAGTTTTTGTGCATTTCGGACTTCTGCTTTTCCTTCATCTTGTGCACCGGCTCGTCGAAGAAGTAATACTCCCCTTCGGAAGGTTCATCGAGCATACCGATGATATTCATAAGCGTCGATTTGCCCGCCCCACTTGGTCCCATGATCGTGAGAAACTCACCCTGTTCCACCTCCGTGCTGATTCCCTTCAAAATGAACGTCCGCTGAAATCGCGAATCGACATACTTATCAATATCAATCAGTTTTATCATGCGTTGAGGAAAATTTCTGTGCGACAAATTCCAACAATGGTGCCAATGGCAATTTAGCGTATTTATTCGGGTCCCCCATCGTTCAGCACGTCTGGAATCGTCCGGATATGCAAAAGAGTGTCCTATTTCGGACGCCTCTTGGGTGTGTTGAGGTGTTGATGTGTTAATGTGTTGAAGTCGGTCCCTCCGGAAGCCTGTACGTGCGTCCTCGAATTGCCTGCAAACAAGATCATTTCTGCAGGAGCCTGGCAGACATAGAACTTCAACACTTCAACACTTCAGCACTTCAACACTTCAACACATTAAAAAATCACCGGATAGAGAATCACATCCACCCTGCGATTCATTTGCCTCCCCTCATGGGTGTCGTTGCGATACACGGGGTTGTCCAGGCCCCAGTCTTTGATGGTGATGCGGTTTTCCGGGATCATGCGCTGCATGAGAATACTCTGCACGGCGGCGCTGCGCATGCGCGACAGCATCTCGTTGAATTCGCGTCCGCCGATCGGATCCGTGTGAGAAATGAGGTGTATTTCGTATCGTTCGAGAAGGTTCGGGATGGAATCCAGCCATTCGTTCAGTTCCCGGACTTGCTCTTCGTCAATGTAGTAGCTGCCTCCGCCAAAGTATATGCTCTTGCGCACCTCGTCGACTGGCTGCTGCCCGCTTGCGGCTATCGTGACCGCCGAAAACAACGCTATGAAGCACGCTCTGGCGAACATATCTTAAAGGTACGAAGACCCGCAGCATAAGGCAACACGACTCAATGTTGGATTGATTCCACGCACGTCACGAAACGGCGGCCCTACTTTTCTCAGGGCCGGAGCAGATAGCTCAGGTCGGCGCCGGGCGCCAAAGGCACGGGCGCAACATCGGACTGGAACAGGAAAGCAGTACCCTCACCTTTTAGCGCAATCCTGTTCTCAAGCACATCGATGAGCATGCCCTCGGGCAGACCAATCACAGGCCGGCCAGGATTCATCACCAGGAATTCGTGCAACCGCTGACGGCGGGATTCTCCGCCATGGCCAGGGAGCTGCTGATCCGTAAAGTGCGGGTTGATCTGAAATGGCACGAGGTCAAGTGCTTCGAAGGACAACGGCATCACGATCGGCATGTCGTTGGTGGTCATGATCGTAGGACAAGCCACGTTGGCCCCGGCGCTCCAGCCGATATAGGGCAATCCCCAGCGTACCCTTTCGCGAATGAGTCCGACCAGGTCGTGATGATACAACTGGTTTAACAGCGCGAATGTGTTACCGCCGCCGACAACAATGGCTGCAGCTTCCTGCAGCGCCCGGCTGTAGTCGTCATACTCCTGAATGCCGCGAATCGTGTACCCCCATTGGGCAAATGCGCGCTTCACAGCATCGGTATACTCGGTGTAGGAAAACGTAACGGCGGCAAAAGGAATGAAAAGCATGTCTCCCTTCTCATCGGCAAGCGCCTCACGGATAAATACTTCCGGCCAGGCGAGAAAGGGCGCCCCTGAAAGCGTAGAATTGCTAAGTAACAGCAGCCTCGGCATTCCGTCGGTTAAAGTGCGGATGAATGTTCAAAAAGCGCCCCGAAATTAGTAGATTTGCAGCTCTAAACAGAACATCTCATGTTTGAGCAGTACATCGGATCAGGCGCTGACGCCTTCATTGCCATTGTGGCAGTAATTGTCGGTTTTGTTGCCGCTATGGGCTACCTCGACTTTCTGAGGCTAAACCGCAAGGAAAAGAAAGAAGATAACTGAGCAGTTCGGATTACTTCCGGGCGTAGGGCGACTTATACGTTTGCTGAAACTCCTGCCACGTCTTGGTCTTGAAGTGATCCTCGCCAATGTATTGCACGATCATATGAAATTCTTCAGCTTTCCGGTAACCGGGCAGCGGCTGAATCATCTCAAAATTTTCCGTTAAGAATACGACAGTCGGGTAACTCAGCTTGTTGTTGAGCAGCGATGCAGCAAGTTCGTGGTAGCGGCCCGCCGGAACGTATCGGAATACGTGTCCGTCGAACTCAACATCCTCCCGCTGCTCGGCATTGAACTTCACAGGATAGAAATCTTCGTTCAGGATGCGGGCTACTTCAGGGTCGTTGAACGTGTTCTTGTCCATGATCTTACAGTAGCCGCACCAGTCGGTGTATACGTCGATAAATATTTTCTTCTTTTCCGTTTTCGACCGCTGGACGGCTTCTTCAAAGGTCATCCATTTGACCTGCCCATGGCAGAACGTTGCCGGGATACTCCAGGCAAGGAGAAAAAAGGCGAACCATCTTCCTGAACCCATCCGTCGCTGATTTATCTAACAAATATACGCACAAATGGCGGTCCGTCCTGAACGGGGGCCGTTCACTCGGCCGCCAAAGCGTCCGGTTATAGAAAAAACGACAAGCCTTTTCGTACAATGTCCGGGCCAAAAGCTGCAGATCAGCGCGGCCTGACGGCACCTACTCCGTCGGCCGGGAAATTGTCCTGCCATCTTCCGAAATGACCTAAAAATCGGCGTAGGTGGCGACACTGTCGGACGGTACCCGACTGAACCGGTCGAAGGATTCAGGGTCTATGCCAACCTGAAGTTCGGTGACGTTCCCGGCCGGATTCATGAAGTCGATGTTGATGTACACCTCACGGAATTTGCCGCAGCCGTCCAGTCCCCGGGCCGCCATGAACTCCAGGATTCGGGCGTAGCTGTTCTGCAGGTCGACCCAGCTTCCTTCGTGAATCAATGACACACACGGAAAGGCGTCTTCACGCTTCAGCTGGAACATACCATGATAGGATCCCGGTATCTCCGCCAGGGGGAGCCCAATGTCCAGGGTGAACAGATCCGCATCGCGGCCCGTATATCCCTGATAACTCCAATAGACCGGACCGGTGATCTCGACGTCGTAGCGGACCGCATCGCGGTACAGTTCGCGTGCGATGACACCGACGAAGCGTCCAAGCTCTCCAATTCGCGCTTTTGTACGGAAATAGAGGAAATTGAGGGGTTTTGCTTCCTTGATTTGCATAGTTGATCGTGTTTATGACAAATCAAGCGCCACCACGTGACAACCTTATGTCAGGAGGAAATGCCCACTCAGGAAATTTTTTCGTTGAGGACAGAGGCCAGCGCCGGCTTATAGTGCTCGACAAGTTCCGCGATATGGTCCTGAATGACCTCTTTTAGCTCGGGCGGTGACACAATGTCTATTCCGGTCCCGTAGGTCATGAGCCAGCGACCAAGGGATGGCAGGAAGCTCGTCAGAAAGGTCATTTGAACCTTGTCGCCCAGGTCGGTTTCCGTTACGAACCCGTGCTGGTATTTTCTTTCTCCGATGAAACGGGCGGTGCGCTTATCGAGCATGACCACCGCTTCGTGCAAATCGCCGTGGCTGCGCA
>DASVCT010000192.1:0-4692 GCA_036381475.1 Cyclobacteriaceae bacterium | reverse complement strand
GACCTCGTTGCAATATTTTCTGTCCCGGGAAGGAAAATAGCCTCTGTGCAACTCCGTGCGCGCCGTGACTCGGTGGTGAAGATTGAAGAATTGAATAGTAGAATAGTTGAATGGTTAGGTGTAAACGATGAAGGTTATGGTACGGTCGTGAAGTGAGGTGGAATTAGGGCTAGTTGAACTCCAAAGCATTCATTTTCAGTAGCATACCCTCCAGAGCTATTAATAATTGCTCAATAATTATTGAAAAATAATAATCATTTATTGAATAACAATAAATATTTGTTATATTTGCCTAAGAAAAGCTACTACAATGAACATAAAGGGAGCGTCAACTGTGTTTCTACAGGTCGTCGTCGTGCTCGTCGCAATCGTGGCCCTGATCATTTTGATTCGGTTTCCCCAGCTGGAAGGTCGAGCCCAGAACCTGGACCTGATCAGCATCTACTCTGATCCATTCATCTTGTATGGGTATGCGGCTTCGACTGTTTTTTTCGTCGCGTTATACAAGGCATTCAAAGTGCTCGAATACATCAGGCAGAATAGACTGTTTTCGCTCGACTCGGTGAAAAATCTAAGAAGCATAAAATATTGCGCTATCATATTAGCTGTCGCCATTGCCATGGCAGGGGTGTATGTCCGGATCTTTCATGCTGACGATGACGATCCCGCAGGTTTTATCGCCATGTGCATCGTAGCTACTTTCATATCCATCGCGGTCGCAACGGCTGTGGCGGTGCTTGAAAAAATCCTGCAGAATGCTGTGGATTTGAAAACGGAAAACGACTTAACGATCTAGGCTATGCCCATTATTGTGAATTTGGACGTAATGATGGCAAAGCGCAAAATGTCGCTGAATGAACTTTCTGAAAAAGTTGATTTGACCTTATCCAATCTTTCGATTTTGAAGACGGGGAAGGCGAAAGCCATTCGCTTTAGTACCCTGGAGGCAATTTGCCGGGCACTTGATTGCCAGCCTGGTGACATTCTCGAATATGCAAAAGAGAAGGAAAACGTGTCGAACCGCTAATACGATGGAATTCTCACCATTCAACAATGTTGTTAAACTCTGCGTCCAGGGAATGGATATGGAGGAGAAGGGCAAACCTGAGGAAGCCGTGAAGCTGTTTACCCAAGGATGGAACGAAGCGACAAACGACCTGGAAAAATTTCTTTCCGCCCATTATCTGGCCCGGCATCAAAAAACGGTTTCCGATAAATTAAGGTGGCTGGAAACCACCTTGCAGTTTGCATTGAAGATGGACGATGACGCGGTGAGAACGGCGTTCCCTGCTCTATACCTCAACATTGCCAAATGTCATGAGGACTTAGGCAACGCGGAGAAAGCAAGAGAGCTTGCCGATCTGGCAGCTTCGTTCAGGAACAACCCTTCCGACAAGGGACCTTTTTATCACGGAACGAAAGCAGATCTGCGTGTTGGCGATCTCCTCACACCGGGCGGGCAGTCCAACTACAAATCAGAACTGAAAATGAACCATATTTACTTCACAGCGCTGCTCAACGGTGCGGGACTTGCTGCCGCGCTGGCGCAAGGTGAGGGAAAGGAGCGTGTGTATATCGTTGAACCAACAGGAAAATTTGAGAGTGACCCGAACCTAACCGACAAAAAGTTTCCCGGCAATCCCACCCGTTCGTATCGCTCTGAAGCGCCGCTAAGGATTGTGGGTGAAGTGACAGACTGGGCCAGGCACAATCCCGAAGACGTTCAAAAATTCCGCGAAAGGTTGGCGGACAATAAGGGGGAAATAATCAATTGACCTATGACGCCAGGCAGCGAACCGCTAGATTCGTAAAAAGTTGATACATGAATTTGAAACGCATTCCCAGAATCCTGATGATTCTGGCCGTGGTGGGTTCAAACATCGGCTGCGATCAGATCGCGAAAAACATGGCGCACCAGAAACTGGAATATCATGAAGAGATAAGTTTGGCGGACAGTTACGTGACACTGATCAAAGTGAAGAATGCCCTCAAATCACGGCTTGACGATGTGTACAAGGATTCAAAGAGAAAGCGGATTGAGAAAATAATCAAAAAAGTTGGCGGAGGATGACAGCGGATGATCATCCATTTTTTTCGGTGCTGTCGCATTGTGCCCTTATATTGTCGCAAAAACACAGCATTTGACAAGATTCATATCCGGAAATTTGTCTATGAAATAAATCATAGATGCCATGAGAAAAATAATTGTCTTGTCAATGATTACAATGGATGGAGTTTTGCAGGCGCCGGGCGCGCCGGAGGAGGATACATCCGGCGGCTTCGAGTATGGGGGGTGGTCTGCCCCTTATCAGGACGATCTTTCCGGAGAGACAATGCTGGAACTGATGAAACCTGCGGATCTTCTGTTGGGGAGAAAGACATTTGACATTTTTGAAAATTATTGGCCTGCACATGCCGACGCCTGGCCGGGTGTGAATGATGTCACAAAGTATGTCCTGTCCACGACCAGGAATAAGTCGGATTGGAAAAACTCAGTTTTTCTCAATAGTCTGGCGGATATCAAGAAGCTGAAAAATTCAGACGGCTCTGACATTAAGGTTTGGGGTAGTGGCAACTTGATTCAATCGCTGCTTAAGAATGACCTGGTCGACGAGCTCTGGCTGGTCATTCATCCGTTGACGCTTGGCAAAGGAAAAAGACTTTTTGATGACGGTCCGATTCCGGCCGCATTTACATTAACTGAAAGTACAGCTACACCAAGCGGGCTTATTATGGCGCACTACAAACGCGCGGGGGAGGTCAAAACAGGTACGGTTGGAGCATAGGCCTGGAACCAGGAGCGGATGAACCTGAGATAACACCCCGTAGTAATGAGCTGATTAGTGGCGGCCTATCTACTGATCGAACGTAGGCGTGCCTGGAAGGGAATTTCTGGAGTACATTTTCTTTGTAGCACTACTGAAGACACGTCGTCCGCATAGTCTCTTGGATAATTTGGCGGAAGACTATAAATTGGCGACGGGGAGACATCGACCGGCCGCCGGCAAGGTGTTGTTGTGAGCTAAATGAAGGTAAAAGTGTAACGTCTGATCCGGCGACGTCCATACATGCAGGAAAAATACTTTACAGACAAAACCTTTGACCGGAGCGACTCTCTGGCAAAAGGTGAATACGAGAACTGCATTTTTAACAGTTGCGATCTTGCCGACAAGGACCTTTCTGAGTTTAAGTTTACAGACTGCGCATTCAATGCGTGCAATTTCAGTTTGACAGGGTTAAACAACACGGTGTTTCGGGATGTCAGGTTCAAAGACTGCAAAATGTTGGGCCTGCGCTTTGATACCTGCAACGAGTTTGGACTTTCCTTTTCGTTTGACCATTGCCAGTTGAATCATTCTTCATTTTACAAGACGAAAATCAGGAAGACAGTCTTCAGGAATTCTCAGTTAGAGGGGGTCGATTTTGCAGCCGCCGATTTGACGGGCTCGGTGTTCGACAACTGCGATTTGACCCAGGCAATTTTCGACCAAACGATACTCGAAAAGGCCGACTTTCGCACGTCTTACAATTATTCGATCGATCCGGATATGAACCGGATCAGAAAGGCAAAATTTTCTGTTTTGGGCGTCGCGGGCCTGTTGGGTAAATATGACATTGATATAGAAAGGTAATTTACGATCTGCTAGATGAACACAAAGATCATCATGACCATCAGCTCGGTGATTTTAGGAGTTACGGGGATCATTCTGATTTTTGCGCCGGACGTTGTCTTGCAAAACCTGGATATAGACGCCAGCCCGGCATCCCTTCTTTTGGGACAGGTGATCGGCGGGCTTTACTTTGGATTTTGCATGCTTAACTGGATGACAAAGGGTGGCCTGATTGGTGGAATTTATAACCGGCCGATCGTAATGGGCAATTTTGCCCATTTCTTTGTTGTGGGCATTTCACTAATAAAGGTACTGATGTCTACTCCCGGACTTCCGAAGATAGTTTGGGCGGCCGGCGCCGTGTACGTGGTATTCGGTCTCATATTCATGACACTATTATTTCGTCACCCTATTCGTTCTGTAACTGGCAATTGAATGGGGCGTGGGTTAGTCTCGTAGAGACGCGCGCCTATGGGTCTCATTAACGAAAAAGTTGTTATTTGTCATAGTTGTTGTTAAAACAAAATTCTGCCAGAGAACGCAACTAATCGTTGAGGGAAGTTTTTCGGCACGAGGATAGTTTAGCCGAAATTCTTATATTACACTAGGGATCACGAGTTGCCTGCCGTGAGCAAACCTACAACACGTTGCGTGCGAGATGAGGAGTATTTTCATATCCATAATTCTTTCCTTTCCGACGTTCTCGTATGCCCAAAGTCTTGATTCATTGAGGACTTCGTGGGAGAGAATCTTTGTATTTGATAATTATGCCGGTTGGAGTTATTACCATAATGAATTCGAAATCAGGCGCTCAGACGGCGGATTCGTTTTGGTAGATATGAGCGATGCAACCTGGTTACGTGGTTTGGCAGTGTGGTATTTATCTTGATGATGAAAATACACTCTATCCTGACATTTCTCTTAATTTCCTGTTTGGCATGTGGTCAGGCCGGCAGACTGGCGTATCTTATATGAGAACGAAACGTTTCTGGATTGTTGTTCTGATACTTTCCTTAGGCCTGAATCTTTATCTGGGGATTCGCATTAATGTGATGCGAACTAGTGAAAAGCCGTTATTTGA
>DASVCT010000191.1:0-6526 GCA_036381475.1 Cyclobacteriaceae bacterium | reverse complement strand
AGCGACAGCTGGTTTACGACATTGGGTAGATTTTCTTTCATACGCATGATAAGGGATTATGATTGAGCATGTGAGATTCCTTGATCGCGATCATTCCCCGAGCGACACCCAACAGACGAACGCTCAACAACTTCAGAGTTGCCGCAAGGTTGTCTGGACAGAATACCGCGCTGAATGGGCGAACGTCAATGCACGACATCTCTACACAATCGTGCACATCTCCTCTCTCATTGGATAGACAATTCTCGAAAGCATTTGCCCTAAAGGAGAGTTAACTTTTTTCCTACTGGTTTTTTGACAAGCGATTCAACATATTTGGTTTTACTGTGCATCTTTAGATTGTCGAACTTATCATGACACATCTTATTTTCATGTTGTTTCGCACACTACCCTTCTTATTTCTTTTATCGGCTTCGTGCGCTGCAAGTGATTCCGGTATTCCGGAAATGATCCTTGTCGAGGGAGGTGAGTTCAGAATGGGCGACACACACGAATCAGGAGATGCGGATGAGCTACCTATACGCACTGTCGAACTTTCAGACTTTTATATTGCAAAAACAGAAATTACCGTAAAGCAATGGCGTGCATACTGTCAATCTACCAGGCGTCCCATGCCGCCGGAACCTGCCTGGGGATGGATTGATGATTACCCGATCGTAAATATTACCTGGAGCGATGCGGTAGCATACTGTGAATGGCTTAGCGAAAGGACGGGCAAAAGATACCGGCTGCCTACGGAAGCTGAATGGGAGTTTGCAGCGCGAGGTGGCAACAAAAGCAAAGGATACTTATTTAGTGGCGGGAACGAGGTCACTCTGATTGGAGTCTTCGATTCGCTTTCACCCACCCAGCCGCAACCCGTGAAAGGAAAACTAGCGAACGAACTCGGCATCTTTGACATGAGTGGAAACGTCTGGGAATGGTGCATAGATTGGTATGCCCCCAGCTATACCGACTCGCACCGCACCGTGAATCCACTGGGCGCTCAGACAGGAAACCATCGGGTCATCAGGGGCGGCGGATGGGTGGCCCCCGCAACGGATCTTCGGGTAAGCAACCGGTGGCGAAGCGAACCAAACATACCCAGGAACTATCTGGGATTTCGACCCGTCATGGAAAAATGATTCGTCATAATACAACTTTTAGTCTCCTTGAGGAATGAAGAAGATACGGCTTGCAGTCTTGGGTTTAGGCAGAATTGGCAGATTGCATTTGCGGAACCTGTGCACAGCTATCCCTGATGTTGAGGTTGTCGCTACCTTCACTCCATCACCAGAAGGAAAGGCGTTCTCGCAAGAGCTTCGCGTAAAATCTTGCGATGAACCCACGGAGATTTTTTCCGATCCTCAAATTGACGCCATACTAATATGTTCACCCACCAGCACCCATGCAGACTATGTTGAAGAAGCGGCGCGCGCGCGAAAGGCTATATTCTGCGAAAAACCGCTTGACCTTTCCTTAAACCGGGTAAGGGACACCCTGCAAGTTGTCGCGAACTGTGGCGCCCCTCTGATGCTTGCATTCAATCAGCGCTACGATCCGGATTTTATGGCAATCAAGCGTTACGTCGAAGGTGGAAAAGTTGGCGACGTATACATGGTCCGAATCGTAAGCAGGGACCCCAGTCCGCCCCCGATCAAATATATAGAGCATTCGGGCGGACTATTTATGGACATGACGATTCACGATTTCGACATGGCCCGTCACATTGTTGGATCCGAGGTAAGGGAAGTTTACGCAAAAGGTGCTGCCATAATTGATCCTGCCATTGGTCAGGCTGGCGACATAGACACCGGGGTTGTATTGCTTCATTTTCACAACGGCGCTACTGCGATCATAGAGAACAGTCGAAAGGCGGTCTATGGATATGATCAACGTCTGGAAGTGTTCGGATCACACGGTATGATAGAGGCCCGTAGTCCACTGAAAGATAATGTCCGGTATTACGATGAAACGGGTGGTCATCATGCGCGGCATCCCGACTTCTTTATGGACAGATATGCATCATCCTACCTTCTGGAAATTGAGGCGTTCATTGACGCTTTGCGAAACCGCAGGCCGATGCCGGTGTCAGGGATTGATGGACTTCAGGCGATGTTTATTGCCGATGCCGCGAACAAGTCCCTGAGAGAGATGCGTCCGGTTACAATTTCGTAAAGCCGCCACGCGTACGAAGTTATCCGGGTTAATCGCCTAAACGGGCTGCCTTTACATCGGCTGCGGTAATCGTTGGTCGCGGTCTCCCGAATGCTCTTCTCACATAATTAAGCAGATCAGCGATCTGATCATCCGCAAGAAAGTCGAATGCCGGCATAGCCTGAAGGTATTGTTCGCGATCAAGGCCGGCAACCACTACATCGATCAACGCTTTGGGTTCGCCGTGCAAATAGGGTGACCCACGCAGCGCTGGGAATACTCCGGTTAAGCCATTCCCGTCGCTCTTATGGCAGGATTCGCAATACTGCCTATATAACACAGCACCCCGCTCCGCAACGGAATGAGTCTCTTTGCTGCTCGGTTGGTCTGCAGCTATAGACGCGACAGCCGTCCCTGCTGAAAGACGGATAATCTTATCATCGTCATCAGCAGGGAATCCTGGGCCTGCAGTCTTATTCCAGTCGCGATTGCTCGTTGATACGTAAACATCCCCTGACGGCGACACGCAGACATCTCTCAGCCGGCCGTACTTGCCTGACAGATATATCTGTTCTGATTCCACCGCGTTACCCGCCGTGTTGAGCTGCAGCACCCGTAGGCTGGCGTCCTTTAGCGTAGTGACAAGGATACTGTTATGCCATTGCGGGATGAGATGTGAACCATAGTACTCAATGCCCGCTGGAGCAATCGTCGGTGTCCAGATCTTCAGTGCTTCCACAACGGACGAATCGTTACAAAATCCTTGCTCCTTCCGCGTATCACACATTCCCTCCACGCGCGGCCAGCCATAGTTTCCGCCTTTTTTAATAAGATTTATTTCGTCATCCGTCACATCGCCATGCTCGGAACTGTAAATGTTGCCATTCGGAGCCCACACGAGCCCTTGTGAATTACGATGTCCCCACGACCAAACCGGGTTCCCGGGAATCGGGTTATCGGACGGAATGGTACCATCAATGTTAATACGAAGTATTTTGCCATTCGGCGATTTCACATCCTGGGAAAGCCTACCTCTATCGATATCGCCAGTGGTTATCAAGAGTCTTCCGGTGGCATCGAAGATGATGCGGGATCCATTGTGGGTCTCCGTGGCGGGTATTCTGTCCAGGATGGTTGTTGGTTGCACCAATCCGCCCTCCTGATACCGAAAGCGGACAACCTTCAGAAAAAGAGTGGAATCAACGAGATACGAATAGTCCACAAACACATAAGGGTATCGTTTGATATCGGGGTGTATCGCCAACCCAAGCAACCCTACAGCACGTTGCATATGCACCTCGGGAATGCTCAAGATCGTTCTCACCTCACCTGTCGATGGGTTCGCTTTTCTCACAAGTCCCTTTTGCTCGGTGAACCAAATCCAGTTGTCAGGTCCCCAGGTAATGTCCCAGGGAACATCAAGGCCGTTGGCCACCACCTTCTCTTCGATCGTCACGCTGTCACGGACCTGCGGAAGAACCGCCGGGACAAGAACCTTGTCTCGTACAGGCCGTGAAAGCGCAAACACGGTCATGACTCCAGCCACGATGGCCAGACTTCCAATAAAGAGTGTCAGGCGTTTCATTATTGACATCGCCGATTAACAACTTATCAAGTCGCCCGTGTCATTAAGTGAGAATGGTATCACAGTCAATGCGTTTGAATCGCTCCCACATGTCAGTCAAAATCTTACTGAAACCGTACCCCCTTCATCTACCTCAAATTGCTTGCGATCATCTCCCTGTATGATGATGGACAACCTGCCTTGTTCAATACACGCAACCTCAATGTCGAACACCTTGCCTGCACATTGTATGTGGCGCAGGGCCATGCGGTTCCACTCAGCGGGCAGGCGTGGTGTGCACGTGAAGCTGTTGATGCCCGTTGGCCTGATGCCGAACAATCCTTCAGTGAATATCCGGCAATACAATCCACTTTCAGCTGAAAGGTGACGTTGGTTCCCTTCAGGAAAGGCTTCTACAGGATAGGGAACATGGTCGCCCAACAGGCGACGTCTCGAATAATAACTTATATACTCCATTGCTCTTCGGGTCTCACCGGCCTGGAGCACACCGCGAAGCGCGTACAATGTTGAACGATCCCAGAAAGTCTTATCGCCAGCCTGTGTTGCCAGGCCATCGCCTGTCCACAATCGAGGGGAAAACAGGGCGTCAATGGTTTGGTCTTTCCTATCGAAGATTCCAACACACAAGGGCAGGCATATCCACGAGCGAAGGACATCGTTTTCCTTGTAGTACTTATATGTTTCAAAACCTTCGACGTTGCTGCCAAAATAGTTTTCAATGGCTTTCCTCAACCTTGCGGCCCGCCTTTCGTAGTCCCTGATCAGGCGTGAACTTTCGCCAAGGGCTTTTCCCAGCATAGCAGATGACAACAATGCGTCATAATACAGACTGCTCGTAGACAGATTAGCCTTGCCTGCGGGAAACCTTCCTTCCAGTTCATCCGTATCCGATTCGACAACACCATCCGCGTTTATGTGACGCTTACAGTATTCAAGGCACCAGGTGATTAAGGGCCAAAGCACTTTGGCCGAATCATAGCTGCCAAGTGCCAGTGCATACCGTGCTGCGCCGTACGCAATCATAGCCATATCTCCCCGATCCCCCACACCATTCCAGTAGCCTTCCCCCTCAGCAATTATGGAACTTGGAATCGGTTTGTATTCCGAGTTTATGTATCGGGCGAAATGACGGTACGAATTCATTGCCGATGAGTTCGCAACTTTATCCGTCAGCATTGCAAAAAACGGATTCACATACTCTGCCTGATCGTTAGCCCAGATTGCGGCATAGTAGGCTAGTCCGCCCGGACTATGCATGTATCCGCCCCTTGTCTTGTAGATGCTTTCAACAGCGCGAATTTTAGCAAAATCAAATGCCGTGTTTAGTATCATTTCCGGGGTTTCCAGCCTCATCAATGACAGAATTTTTGCTATGCGGGCTGACCTTGCATCTTCTTCACGGTGAGGGTCGGGGGTGGCAAGATCCGATTGGCCGGTCGATGCCTGATAATAGATCGCGCATTCCGCCCGTCCGCCGGGCGGAATGCGGTGTCGTCCGTGGCCAAAAGTCGTCATCGCAATAATATGTGGTCCACGCGTCGTTCTCGACGTATCGATCTCCAGTTTGTGCTGCAGTCGATCCATATCGACTACGACTTCCTGGTTGGTTACATTTGTGAATATCAGTCGTTCGACCGCAAGCGGCTTGTCCACTGAAGGAAAAATGCGTCGCTCAACTCGGATCTTAGCAGGTGATCCAATGGTTGAATACACCGTCATAATGCCCTTGTGAGTAATGCTGTCTATGCGATGCATAGCAGCCGGGAGTGATCGCCCATTGACAATCGTGCTGCGGAGCGGCACGTTATCGACGAATATTCGGGGCAGATCGTTATCGTCAAACGTGTACATTAGGCTGGCATGCGTATCGTTCGGTTTCATGCGAAACGTTGGAAACACGATGGTGCGTCGAAACGCCCCGGATCTGTCTTCCATAACGCCGTACTCGATCCAAATCGAAACCCTTTCCCCACTCATTTCGATGTGATCGTGGTGAGGAAGGCGGTCGTCAATTCTCCACACAATACTACCATCACTGCGGATCGCCCATCGGTCGGAGTTTTCCGACTTATCGGATTGTGCCAGACAAGAACTTGCAGCCACCGCCATGACGGCGTAGAACATGCAACAACGCTTCAGACAACTTCCCATTGTGTTTGATGAAAGAAATTGGATTATTGAAGACCGAGTTTGCAAGGCAAGCGGGGGTAAGCCATTTCGGCTTACCGTCCGCATCCGGCTCCATTTATTACAATGTGCGTGTCTTCTACCTTATAGGTTGCCCGAATTGCCGTGCAGATGATGTCAAGCCTGTCAAAAATGCCACCATCCGAAATACTGGTGGTGAGCCTGCATCCTGCAAGAAGGCGTTCATTAAACCTGATATCGATTTGATAAACATCTTCAATCGTCTGGAAAATCTCCGAGATCGGAGCATTCTCAAAGTGTATCGCTAGAAGCTTTTCTTTGGAGACTACAGGCTGTGGATTATCAACCAGGGCTCGGCTCAACGTGTGCGTTGGCTTACTGTAGATCGCTTGCTGGTTCGGTGTCAATATCGTTTCGGGTAATGCGGCATTGCCGTCCTCCGCATCATTATGCGTATAAACCGACACCCGGCCAGTTCTGACTGCCACAACTACCTCTGGCTCCTTTTGAAACGCCCTGATCGTAAAGCTCGTGCCCAAAACCTTGGTTACGACGTGCGCAGTGTAAACATAAAAAGGCCGGTCCGGATCCTTTTCAATTTGAAAGAATCCTTCTCCGTCGAATGTAATCTTCCGATGGTTGCCGGTAAACCGTTCC
>DASVCT010000190.1:0-6088 GCA_036381475.1 Cyclobacteriaceae bacterium | reverse complement strand
TCAGCATCGACGCGGTACATCTGACCTTCCTTGTCAGGAAGCTGACCGGTACCGTATCCGGAAGCTTCGTTGACGAGAATGGGTGGTTGAATTTCCGCGTATCCCTTCTTCGTTGCCTCATCGAGGAAAAAGTTCACGAGTCCCCGTTGAAGTTTCGCGCCTTTTCCCTTGTACACGGGAAAGCCGGCACCTGTTAGTTTGACCCCGAGGTCGAAGTCGATGATGTCATATCGTTTGATGAGGTCCCAATGCGGGACTGCGTCGTCAGGCAATTCGGGTATTGAACCCCTTTGATGCACTACAATGTTGTCATCCGGTCCACCGCCATCAGGGACGTCGTCGTGCGGCGTATTGGGCACTTGATACAGGAGCTGTTGAAGAGAAGCAGCTGTCCGGGTCAGGGTCTCACTGAGCGTGGCCACACGTTGCTTGAGGTCTGATGTGCGCGCACGGCGGGCCTCAGCTTCCTCTTTGCGTCCCGACTTCATCAGTTCACCAATTTCGCGGGCGATGCGGTTAGACTCCGCCAGCAGCTCGTCGTGTTCCTGTTGTGCCCGCCGCCGTTCCTGGTCCAGGGCGATTACCTGATCGATCGTTCCCTCGATATTGGGGATTCGACGTTTCTTCAGGGCACTAATTACCTTGTCCCGTTGTTCCCTTATCACAGAAAGTTGGAGCATTCCCGTGCAGTTTTAATGGTGGGTCCAAAATTAAATTTTTGAGCCACCCCCGGCAGCCCCAACGGCAATTTATTTGTATTTGTAGAGCGGGGATGCCGGCAAATGAGCGGCTTATGGCGATAGTCAAATGCACGCCGTTCGCCGAAAAAAGCGGGAATGCCATTTGATAATACGTAATTATTGCTCTATACTTGCATTATCAAACGGCGCGGTTCTCAGCCCGACTGACAAAATCCTAAGAACCTACGATAATCTTACGATAGAGCAAGTTCCTACTTAGACTGCATTTGATTGTCCGGATCATCCCGGGCAAGACGATTTTCAAGACATTTTCGAAGAAAAATTCATTCACTTTTAAACCAACATGTATACTATTGATGATCTGAATGTGAGGCTCCTCTCAGAATTGAAGGAGATCGCAGAGGGGATGGGTATCAAAAACGCAAAAAAGCTCACCAAACAAGACCTCATCTACAAGATTCTGGATCAGCAGGCCGTCGCCGAAGAGCCTGCCCCTGCCCCCGCATCAAAGCCCGCCTCAGCAGAACCCGAACGCAAGCTTCGTCCGCGCAAGCGCGAAAACGTTACAGCACCTGCCCGTGTCGAGCGGGAGATGTCGTCAGACGAATTGCTCGAATCTATTGACCAGGAACTTGAAGCAGCATCGCCTTCGTTCGGTGAGTCCGACAACGGCGAAGATACTACCACACAACACCCGGCTCGGGTCGAAGTCCGCGAAGAACGTCCCTTAAAAGGTAACATTCGCGACTTCGATGGCGCGGTCACCAATGAAGGTGTGCTCGAAATAATGCAGGACGGATACGGTTTCCTCCGCTCATCCGACTATAACTACCTCGCCAGCCCTGACGACATTTATGTTTCGCCGTCGCAGATCAAGCTCTTCGGACTTAAAACCGGCGACACGGTGCGCGGCCAAATACGCCCTCCGAAGGAAGGTGAAAAGTATTTCGCGCTCCTTCGCGTAGAGACGGTAAACGGAAAGACTACGGAAGAGATCCGCGATCGCGTCGCATTCGAATATCTTACTCCACTGTTCCCCGACGAGATGATCAAGCTCAGCACTACGCCGGATAACATGTCCGCGCGTATCCTTGATCTCTTCGCGCCCATCGGCAAGGGCCAGCGCGGTATGATCGTCGCACAGCCCAAGACAGGGAAGACGGTACTGCTGAAGCAGATCGCTAACTCCATCGCCGAGAACCACCCCGAGTGTTACCTGATCGTGCTCCTCATCGACGAACGTCCTGAAGAAGTCACCGACATGGCGCGCAGCGTGAAAGCTGAAGTGATCGCCTCAACGTTCGATGAACAGGCGGAACGCCACGTCAAGGTGTCCAGCATCGTGCTTGAAAAAGCCAAACGCATGGTAGAATGCGGCCACGATGTCGTGATCCTTCTCGACTCCATCACGCGTCTGGCGCGTGCCTACAATACCGTGGTCCCTTCATCCGGAAAGATCCTTTCGGGTGGTGTCGACGCCAACGCGTTGCACAAGCCCAAACGATTCTTCGGCGCCGCGCGTAACGTCGAAAACGGCGGATCACTTACCATCATCGCCACTGCGCTCATCGACACGGGTTCCAAGATGGACGAAGTCATCTTTGAAGAGTTCAAGGGTACCGGCAACATGGAACTGCAACTCGACCGCAAGCTCGCCAACAAACGGATCTACCCTGCTATCGACGTGCCTGCATCGGGAACACGCCGCGAAGAACTGCTCATGAGGGAGGAAGAACTTCAGCGCGTATGGATCCTCAGGAAGTTCATGAGCGACATGAACTCCAGCGAGGCCATGGAATTCCTGCAGCAAAAGATGAAAGGAACGCGCAACAACCAGGAATTCCTCATCTCCATGAACGGATAGCCGAAGCGCTAAATAGAATCCGCCAGCACGTAGTCGCGCATAGTTTCATAAAAATCGTTCATGACGCGATCACGGTCGAAATGTTCCCACACCGTGATCTTCCGCGAATTGTTCGGCTGATCCTTCCATTCACCATCGACCAACACCGGTCCGGGTATCTCCACGGATTTCGCGAATGACGGATCCTTTACGACGGCTACCGCAGCCATGTCATAGAGTGCGCGCGAAGGTGGATCGCCGCTCATGTGGATATTTTCGAAAAGGCTGACGGAATAGTCTCCGAACGTGTGGAACACGCCGCCATGCCTGCCTTCCACGCCTGCTTCTATGCGCGGGCCAAGGCCAGGCATACGCTCCCTGACTTCCTCAGGGGTGACGCGCACGGCATCGGTTCCGGTGCCAACTCCAAACCGTACCGTAGCGATGTCAAGGGGGACTGTCGTCTTCACAACATAGCTTACCGCCGACGTGTCGTTTTCCTGGTTGTATTCGCCCGGCTCAGGATAGTTCGACCCCAGCCACACCAGGTGAATCCGGGATGCGATGGAAGGATCCTTTCTCAGCGCCAGCGCTACATTCGTCAATTTTCCTACTGCGATCACAACAAGCGGTTTATCGGATTCTGCGTGGGCTCTCCGAATGATGAAATCCACCGCCTCCTTGCCGTCGAATGTTGCGCTGTCGACGGTCTGCTCGATGTCGCGATATGTGCCGTTGGCGCCTTTCAGCAATTTGATCCTGTCTGCCACGCCGCACAGCTGCATGACGCGATGCGCCTCGGCGTATTGTTCATCCACAAGACCACCACCGCGCGTTGCGTTGACTGTCACACCCTCGACGGCAAACACATCGCCATTGAGGAGCAGGTAGGCCAGCGCATGCTGGTCATCCAACTCGTTATTGGCGTCGGTATCGAAAATGACCCGCATTTTTTCTTCGGTCTTAGTTGCGGGCGTCTCGCGACGGCAGGCTATCAGGAGGGCTGGGATCAGAATAACAAAAGAGAAATTAAGTCGGCTCATCTCGGGAAAGATAATCATTAGAATAGTTTATTGCCTGACTGATATATCCAAAATAGCACGCCGCACGCCCATACGTCCCCAAAGAGAGCCAATGCCCCGGTTTTTCCAACACTAAACTTAGCGGTCGTGGGTCTCATAATTAGGCGCATCTTCGAGGTAACGTTAACCAGCCCCGGCATGTTGGTAGCCCGGGGCAAGGCCGAAGGCCGCAGTCCCGGGATAGTGTCGAAGTGTTGGCCGCGCGCCACAGGAAATCTGTTGACGGGGTACAAATTGTATTGGCGCGCAACCAGATGCATTAAAATCGGGGTAGCGAAAAAGGGGATGTGAGGATGAGAGAAAGTCCATTGCTTTTGCTACATGGATATTCTAGATTACCCCCTCTTCCTTTGTGAAAAGGCCGACAAAAAGATATAGCTAATTAGGATATGGGTGCACAGGCGAACACGTTCGACGCCATTGTCGTTGGATCGGGACCCAGCGGTGGCTGGGTCGCAAAAGAATTATGTGATCATGGCGTGAAAACATTGGTCCTCGAGCGTGGCAGGCCGGTCGAGCACATCAAGGATTACCCTACGGCTAATATGGCGCCCTGGGAATTCGAGCATCGCGGCAGCATGCCTGTTGACATCACGAAAGACAATCCCATCATCAGCCGATGCTACGCATTCGACGAATCCACAGCGCATTTCTTTGTCAAGGATGATGAACATCCCTACGTCCAGGAGAAGCCATTCGACTGGATCCGGGGTTACCAGGTCGGCGGGCGATCCATCATGTGGGGTCGCGCCTGCCAGCGGTGGAGCGACTTCGAATTCACCGCGCCGGAGCGTTTTGGTTTTGGCATCGACTGGCCCTTACGGTACAAAGATGTGGCGCCGTGGTATTCTCATGTAGAAAAGTTCATCGGCGTCTGCGGCGGAAAAGACGGGTTGGCCAATCTACCCGATGGAGAATATCTGCCTCCGTTCGAAATGAACTGCGTGGAGAAGGAAATACAAAAGCAGATATCCGCAAACTACAAGGACCGTTTCATGGTGTCAGGCCGGTGGGCGCACCTCACCGATCCACAACCCATCCACATCCAACAAGGACGGCAACGGTGCCAGGCGCGTAATCTTTGCACACGGGGATGTCCGTTCGGAGCGTATTTCAGCTCGAACGCATCGACACTACCGTGGGCGCAAAAGACCGGCAACCTCACGATACGTCCTCATTCCGTCGTGCACGCCGTGATTTATGACGAACAGAAAGGCAAGGCTACCGGCGTTCGGGTAATAGACGCGAATACAAAGGAAGCTACCGAATATTTCGCACGCGTCATCTTCATCAACGCCTCCTGTCTCAACACGAACCTCATCCTGCTGAACTCAAAGTCGAATCGTTTCCCCGAAGGTCTGGGCAACGACAGCGGCCTGCTGGGAAAGTACATCGCGTTCCACAATTATCGGGGCCTGGTGTCAGCAACATTCGAAGGGTTTGAAGACCGTTACTACTACGGCAGGAAGCCGGCCATACCCATCATCGCCAACTATCGAAATATTCACAAACAGGACACAGACTATCTTGGCGGATTCCTCACCTTCGTCGGCGCAAGCCGGGCACGGGGAGCCAGCAAAGGCCTGCACGAATACGTTGGCCCAACCTACAAGGAGGCGATGAGCGAGCCGGGTCCCTGGCAGATCTTTTCGTTCATCCAGGGTGAGACCATACCGAGGGAAGAAAATCACGTGCGCCTCAGCCCCGACAAGAACGATGCGTGGGGGATTCCCTTGCTCGTCACGTCGGTGGACTACAGCGATAATGAAGACAGAATGGTCAAGGACTTTCTCACCCAAACGCCGGAAATGCTCTCCAAAGCTGGTTGCACGAACATCACGACCACAGACACCAAACAGGCGCCCGGTCTCGACATCCATGAAATGGGCGGCGTGCGCATGGGGCACGATCCCAAAACATCGCTGCTCAACGGCTGGAACCAGATGCACAGCTGCAAAAACGTCTTCGTCACCGACGGCGCGTGCATGCCCTCCACAGGCTACCAGAGCCCGACGATCTTCTACATGACGCTTAGTGCGAGAGCGGCGAATTATGCGGTAGAGGAGATGAAGAAGATGAACCTGTGAGATTTGTGATTAGTGATGATTAGTGATTTGTGATTAGCGATTATTAGCGATCTGCGATTTGACATCCCCGAACCAATTATCGGCTGAGTTCAAAGCGTCATCTCCTTTAAGAAAATCTCGATCAGCGGGTGTCCAATCGAAAGTCAAAAATCACCAATCATAAATCGCAAATCAATCAGCTTCTCCTCTTCCTTGCCTTGCCCTTCCCCCTCTCATGAAACGCCCCCTTAAATTTGGGATCCGCCTGCCGTCTCTGGTCGTCGATCTCACGCGCCATCGCCTGGCGTTCAGCGAAGGGTGTCTCCGTTATTTCAACTCCTGGAGGGACCTCGCTAACGGGAATCGTTTCGCGGATGAGTTGTTCGATCTTTTGCA
>DASVCT010000189.1:0-8013 GCA_036381475.1 Cyclobacteriaceae bacterium | reverse complement strand
TTTCATCGCCAGTCCCGGATTTCCATCCGCATAATTAAAATAATGGTTGAACAATCGTGCAAGCGCAATCTCGGAGATTTCGGATTTCCCGTTGTCCAGCGCAAGCTCCAGTCCGCTCGAGCGATGTCGCGTGAGAATAAGATTCTTCAAATCCATTGAACTCATCGGGGTGCAGGAAATTACCCCTATAAATCTTTCTTTGAAGCCGTTTATTGAATGGATCAAATCGGCGGCAAAGGTGTTCATGTTCACGATAAACAGGATCCTATCCGAATACGCAGCGATCATGTCCATTATCATATCTATGGCACGCATCCCGTCGCGTGTCCTTTCCCACCACAGCTCAAGGTCATGGATCACAACCACACTGTGCGTAGGCAGAGAATTCATGATGCCAGGCAGGTCATTGCTTACACCGGTAGCCTCCTGGAGTTTCGCGAGGAAATCCTCCGGATGCGCTGAACCATCAGCGGAGGGAAAGAGATGGAACTGCTTGTTGTTACCGAAATGCTTCTCTGCAATTCGTCTGCATATGGCAGTCTTCCCCGCGTTGCGTTCGCCGGTTACTATGATACCGCCATGACGACCATTCATATATTGTTCGACCTTTTGCGAAATGATCCTGTCGTCTGAATCCCTCACGATCCAGAAGTCCTCGCCAATGTTCGAGCGACCGCTGAACAGATTGAGATAATAATGCGGCAATGCGTTGACGATCTTCGGATCGGGGGTCACCTGTGCGACAACCTCAAGTACGCGGTCGGTAACGGACCCGGAGTCATTGCGTGCAGCGATCTGTCGGGCAATCCTGATGCCTTCGCTTCTTGAATAGATCAGGATCAGGAATTTGTCGACAAAGAATTTTCCGATGGCTCGCCCCAGGTCGCCAATCTTCGAGATCAGCTTCTTCTTTCTCGCGTCGCGTGAAATATATCCGAAGTCGACCGTGGCGGCCACCATGCCGTCGACGGTGAGGGCCTGGAAAAGCTGCTCGGCGATTGCGCCGATCCCAAGCGAAAGGTGATGTTTCCGTTCCTTGACCGCCGACTCTTCCGGTTTAATCTCGTCAATGGCGCTGGCAATGATCTGCGGTGCGGCAGCATCATCGGTGTTGGAGTTGTCAAGGCTGAAAAGCGTGAGGCTGAGTTGGTCGTTAATATTGACCACATTGTCCTTCAGGTCTTTGCAGAACCGGTCGATCTCATCATGCAAGGGGCTGAGGAAATTGTACTCAAGGAAATGTTGGGTTAACCGCCGAACCGGAACGACGATTTCTCCGAATGGGGGGCCTTCGGTGGACTCGGTTGGATCAAATGATGCCAGGACGGACTTGTTGACAGGGAGAACCTTTGAGCTTTGCATTAACCGATCGCTGAAAGCCTTAAAGTCCTTTTCCAGGCGGTGGCTGACGGAATCCCATTCAAGCCTTTTCAAGGTCTTGCTGTCTCGATTGCCTTCCCTCCACGCGTCAAGTTGAGTTATTGTAGTTTCGATGGGCTCCAGGACAGATGACGTGACGTAGCTGTCGATCCGACGCCGGAATTCCTTGAGGTCGTTATCGATCTGCCACCTGAAGGACCGAAGTACGGTTTGGAGAGAAATTCGTTGCGATGCCAGCGCCATGGACTCATGCCATTCCTCCGGAAACGCGAGAACCTTATCGCGTTGCCTTCGATGGAGGACTTTGTCGCTGTTAATGATCCGGGTAAGGTGATTGGCATCGATCTGTTCGAGGTGCGTTCGCAGGTGGTCGATGTTGATGCGAAACTCTACCCTGAGCCGGTCGTAAAAAAGAACAGCAAGTCGTTCCTGTCTTTGCACCAGGGCGTTCGCACGATCGATCATCTCGCGCGTCGCGTCGTCCCATTGAGCCACGGTAAGTGTATTGGACCGCGTGAGCTCAAAAAGACTGTCAAATTTCTGATCGCAATAAGCGATGTAGGATTCTATGTCAGTAAGACTTTGCAACGACTCTTTCCGGAACGCCTCGAGCCAGGACAAGAGAAATTCAAAGCGTCCGTCGCGCATGTAATACTGCATAGCATCCCGATAGTTGATATGGGAGCGCACGGTCTGCCTGGCAAGCGATGCCCGAAGATTTCTTCTGAATTTCAGCCACTTAAGGGAAGGCGAATCCTTCGGCCCGATGGTGAAATCTTCCTTGTTGTAGGTTATGGGCACCGTTACGGGAAACGCGGTGAGGTCTTTTTGGAGACGATAGACATACCAATGAAGTCCCGTTTTCATTTCCCCGTCGTCCAGGAGATTGTAGAACTGGTCGATAAGTTTTTCCGCCGCCGCCAAGAATCGTTTCTTGATCGCCATGAGGGAGGCTCCCTTTCGTGGCCTGTCTTCGTAGATAACCTGAAGTATGGAGGAGTTGACCTCCTGCACGACGTCGAGGAGAGCTTGGGGGAATTGCCGGCTCAGTTCGAAGTATCCGGAGAACGCTTTATTGAAAAATACCTGTAACAGCTGTTGCCCATGCACGTCGATTTCAGACAAGAGCCGCGTAAGGGGCTCATAACGGGATGGGGTAAGTGCCGGTAAGACCACTTCGGAAGCGGGGGGAGGTTCAATCCGCACCGTGGGTGCGTTGAGCAGCTCTTCACCGTTGGGGACTTCGTCTTTGGTCATTTTTGGGCAAAACTACATTTCGTGAACGTAGCGCGATCACGGTAATGCATTTTTTATGGGATTATTCATCCTAAATTTAGCAAATTACAACCATCATGTTTTCAGATAATCCGTACAACGATGTAATAGCGGTCTGCCTGGTCATCCTTGTGTCCTATTTTTTCGGCATTATCGCAAGGCGGACCAATATTCCGAGCGTGCTGCTGCTCATTGTGCTGGGCATTGGATTGCAATTCGGCCTTGAAGCCGCAGACATTACACTGGGAAGAAATATGTTCAACATGCTCCAGGTGTTGGGCATCGTAGGGTTGATCATGATTGTACTGGAGGCATCGCTGGACCTGAGCCTTACGAGGGAGAAGCGGCCACTCATAATAAAATCCTTCCTCATCGCGCTTTTCGGCTTGTTTGGTACCATGTTCCTGCTCACGTGGATCATCCATCTCTTTATCATAGAAGATTTCTTTGCGGCGATGGTATATGCCGTTCCGCTCTCCATCATGAGCAGCTCCATCATCCTGCCCAGCGTTGTGGTGCTGCCTGAGGCCAAGAAGGAGTTTATGATTTACGAAAGCACGTTCTCCGACATTTTGGGGATTATGCTGTTCTATTTTTTGCTGGACCAGGCGGGAAATGAGAGTACGGGCGCGATCATAAAGAGTGTGAGCCTGAACATTTTGCTGACGGTGGCGCTTTCGCTGATCGTGAGCTACCTCCTGATACTCCTGGTTCAACAGATACGCGATAAGGCAAAGTTGTTCTTGCTGATATCGATGCTTATACTGCTTTATGCAGTCGGCAAGCTGTTTCACTTAAGTTCGCTGATCGTCATCCTTGTATTCGGGCTGATACTCAATAATCATGAACGATTCTTTAAGGGATCGCTCAGCCGGTGGATCAACCATGAGGTCCTCGATGGAATTACCGAGGAATTCCACACGGTTACCCTGGAAACGGCCTTCGTGGTGCGTACCTTCTTCTTTGTTGTGTTTGGTATGACGTTGGAATTGAACTCCCTCCTCGATCTGAACACGGCCTTGCTGAGCCTGGCCATAGTAGGGTCGATTTATGCTGTTCGATTCGTGTGTTTCAAGATATTTGGTATGAAGGATATCCTCCCGGAATTGTTCATCGCGCCGCGTGGGTTAGTCACGGTGTTGTTGTTTTTTGGTATCCCGGTGGTGTATCAGCAGGACGGGTTCAACAGCGGCATTCTGTTGTACTCTATTTTGTTGACCGGCATCGCCATGACGGTAGCGATGGTTATGAAACGAAGAAGCCCGGAAAGTGTGGTGGAAATGAATTATCGTGACTTCGAGGCGCTGGATAAGGAAGTGGAGCGACTGAAAAGCCAACGCGAATCTTGATGCTCAAAAACCTCTCCCCAGATTTTTCCCCGCCCTGACCCATGAAAAGTAACGTGACGCTCATCTCCCTCGTAGCCGCAATGGGAGGTTTTCTTTTTGGATTTGATACGGCCGTCATCTCCGGAGTAGAACAAACCATCCAACGGCTATGGGCCCTTAACGATCTGACCCATGGTTTTGCCGTTGCAGTTGCATTGTACGGAACCGTGGCGGGCGCGTTGTTCGCGGGCTTCCCGGTCGACGTGCTGGGTAGAAAGAAGACCCTGTTCTGGGTGGGCGTGTTATACTTCGTGTCTGCAGTGGGATCTGCGCTGGCGCCCGAAGTATACTCATTCATGTTCTTCCGTTTTATCGGCGGTCTTGGCGTCGGTGCTTCTTCAGTAGCCGCACCGATGTACATTTCGGAAATCGCCCCGGCCAGGGCACGAGGTCGTCTCGTTGCCCTGTTCCAGTTCAACGTCGTGCTGGGTATCTTGCTGGCATTTGCCTCCAACTACCTGATAAAAGGCTCCGGTGTCAACGACTGGCGGTGGATGCTGGGTGTTGAGGCGCTTCCTGCTGCGCTTTTCGTAGCGTTGGTTCCCTTTATTCCACGCAGCCCGCGCTGGTTGATTGTAAGAGAGAACAACGAAGCGGAAGCGCGGGACATCCTCACCAGCCTCGATCCCGATGACGTTGACGAGTCCATTCAGGCCATCCGGAATGAGCACCAGGAGGCCGACAGGTCCAACCGCTCGGTGCTCCTGTCAGGGCGCTATTCGAAACCGATACTCCTCGTTATCCTGTTCGCTTTATTCAACCAGGTGTCCGGAATAAATGCGATCATCTATTATGCGCCGAGGATATTTGAGATGACCGGACTTGCCGACAGCGCTGCGTTGTTTTCAACGGTGGGCATTGGATTGATCAACCTGGTATTTACGATGGTGGGCATGGTGCTGATTGACAGGGCCGGCCGAAAGATCCTTATGTTAATTGGATCGGTGGGTCTCATTACGAGCCTTGGTCTCGTGGCCGGGGCTTTTTACCTGGAACGTTTCGCAGGTGTTCCTTTTTTCCTGTTCCTGTACATCGCCTTCTTCGCGATGTCACAGGGTGCCGTCATCTGGGTCTTTATTTCCGAGGTCTTTCCTAATGAAGTCCGTGGAATGGGACAATCTCTTGGTAGTTTCACACATTGGATCCTTGCCGCCGTTATCGCTAACGTCTTCCCATATTTCGCCAACCGGTTCGGTGGTGACACGGTGTTCACTTTTTTCACCGTGATGATGGTGCTGCAGCTGATATTCGTCCTTTTCGTTATGCCTGAGACAAAGGGCCGCACCCTCGAAGAGATCGGGAAGAGCATGAGCACACGGTCTCCAGGGGTGAAGCAGCCAGGTTGACGACAGGAGTCGTAATCGTTTGCATGCGGATTTATTTCAATGTATGCCTTTTAGCGTGCCCGATTTTTTTTCTGAGAGCTTAACTTTACTTATTCTTGCAGGCCGTAGGGTGTGCAATCGGGGAGTAGTCCAACATAATCAAATCAGTAATGGGAAAATATAGTTCAGGGGTATTGTTCGGCGATGAACTGGCGGCACTGTACCGCGATGCCAACGACAACAACTTTGCGATGCCGGCCATCAACGTGACGGGCAGCAACACAATCAACGCGGTACTCGAGACGGCACGGAAGGTAAAGTCGCCCGTCATTATTCAGTTCAGCAACGGAGGCGCCCAATTTATGGCCGGGAAGGGAATGCCTAACGACAAGCTTCAGGCGAACATTTCGGGAGCCGTCAGCGGAGCCTTGCACATTCACAACGTCGCACGGCATTATGAGGTCCCCGTTGTCCTGCACACAGACCACGCACCCAAAAAATGGCTTCCCTGGATCGATGGTTTGATTGAAGAGGGCCGGGCGTACAAGTCGAAGTTCGGGAGGCCGTTGTTCAGCTCCCACATGCTTGACCTCAGTGAAGAGCCTTTGGAAGAAAATATTGCGATCTCAAAAAAGTACTTTGAAAAGATCGCCGAACTCGGTATGAGCCTTGAGATCGAGCTGGGCATCACGGGGGGCGAAGAGGACGGTGTAGACAACACCGACGCCGACAACGCGCGGCTGTACACGCAGCCTACCGAAGTGTACCAAGCCTATCGTACGCTAAGCGAGGTAGGGTCGTTGTTTACGATAGCCGCGTCATTCGGCAATGTGCACGGCGTATACAGTCCTGGCAACGTCGTGTTGCGACCGGAAATTCTGCGGAACAGCCAGGTCTACATCGCTGAACAACTCGGTCTGGATGCAAAGGCGCGGCCCGTCAGTTTCGTCTTCCACGGTGGCAGTGGGTCACCTAAAGAACAAATAAAGGAGACGCTGGGGTACGGGGTGATCAAAATGAACATTGACACCGACATGCAGTGGGCCTTCTGGGAAGGCGTTCATGAATACTACAAGAAGAACAAAGACTACCTGCAGGGCCAGCTTGGCAACCCGGAAGGCAAGGACAAGCCCAACAAGAAATTCTACGATCCTCGTGCTTGGCTTCGCAAGGGCGAAGAGAACTTCGTAAAACGCCTGGAAGAAGCATTTTCCGATTTGAATTGTATCGGCAGAAACGAATAGAGATAGGTTTGGCCTACTGCCCACTGCCTACTGCCTACTGCCTACTGCCTACTTTTTAGCGGCGACACCAAACCCATACATCGTCACCACCGCCACGCACAGCACGGGTATAATATAGGAGAGATTGATGCCGTAGTTATCGGCGATAATGCCCTGGAGCGGTGGGAACACGGCGCCGCCCACTATGGCAAAGTTCAGCAGCGCCGATCCCTTTTCCCTGAAGCCGTTAAGATTTTCTATTGCAAGTCCGAAGACCGTCGGAAACATCACCGAAAGGAATCCGCCCGTTGCGATGAGGGCGTAGGAGGCGAGGGGCTGCGGTCCCCAAACGGCGATCATCAGGCAGGTTATCATTCCCGTTCCAAAGACGCCGAGCAGTATTCCGGCGCGGATGACACGAAGCAGGAGCGTACCGATGAGGGCGAAGACTGCTGCGAGCACATAATATAAGGTAAGAAATCCGGAGGCTGTGTCATAGCTGTAGGCGTGGGTGGTCATGTAGCTGATGAAAAAGCCGGCGGTACACGCCTCGGCACCCACATAAAAGAACATGGTCGGTATGCCCAGCATGAGTTGGGGATAGGTGCGGCTTCCGGCAAACATCCTGGTTACGGGAGTGGAGGGTGCCGGCTCGGGTGTATGATCCGGCATGCGAAATACCTTCATGAGGATTACTACAATCGCGATGAGCACACCGAGCGCCAGATAGGGGGTGTGTATCCGCGGCTGGTCGCCCTGGCCTGAAAAGATCAGCACGCTTGCGATCAGTGGCGTTGCGGCATAGCCGACACGGCTGAACGCCTGAACGAAATTAAGCCGGATGTTGGCTCCTTCGGGACTTCCCAATAGCGCCGCATACGGGTTGGCGGCAACGTTCACTACCGTCACACCGGTAGATATAGTGAATACCCCTGCCAGCACTAATACGTAGGAGGTTAAGTAATACGCGGGAATAAACAGAAGGCAACCGCCAAGGCAAATGAGCATTGCGGTAATGATGCATCGCCGGTATCCCCACCGTTCAATGGCCCATGCAATCGGAATTGGCCAAATAATGTATACGATATAGAAGCTCACTTGTATGAGCGTAGCGCGTAGGTAATCCAGAACAAAAAGGTCTTTAACTACGGGAAGGAGGATGTCGTTCATGCAAAACATGACGCCGATAGTCAGGAACATGGTGGCAATGAGCGCCACGGCAGGCTTGTCGTGTTTCATATGTATTATAGCATTTCTAGGGCCTTTTCGTCACTTCTTCCGGCCCACTCAGTATGTTGATTTAAGTCTCCGACCAAAGATTAAACGCAATGCCCACATTTCCCTACCGCCGGTCATATAAGTTTTTGTAAACAATATGATAAATGATTTGTATATAAAAAAAGCTGCATTTAGATTTCAAAA
>DASVCT010000188.1:0-13014 GCA_036381475.1 Cyclobacteriaceae bacterium | reverse complement strand
GCCATTTGGCCAGGGCCTTTCGGCTTACACCCGAAGGTGATAGCAGCCAGCCCACACACAATGAGCGCAGCCGGGAGCTTACTTGTTGTCTTCATATATAGTTATCATGTTTTGTGTCTATTCTTCTCCGTCGTTCTTGCGCATGAACTCCAGGACGTCACGGGCGTCACCAACCGAAACGTTTTGATTTGGCATACGTGTGAGACAAAGTTCAAGTAGTTTCTGTGCCTCGGGATCCTGATCCAGCATCACATCTACATTGGTGATCATGTTCATGATCCATTCAGGCGTGCGACGCTTCGTCACACCGGACCATCCCGGTCCCACCAACCGCGTCTCATCAAGCCGGTGGCAAGCCTGGCATTTCATTTCATAGATGGCCTGTCCGCGCTGAATGCGCTCCTGCTCCAGCGGCGTATGGAGGGTCACATGCTGCACTGGACCAATGCCTTTAGAAGGATCTGCATTGTCAGCCACCGCGGAGGACGCATCCTTGCCAGTCGCGGTTTCCGATTGTGACGCAGGACGGTCAGGCTTACAGGAGGTGACCAGCACTGCCATCAGGAAAACGATTGAGATTGTTATCTTATTCATAGTTGACGTGTTTTCGGGTTCGAAACTACTGTTCATAGGACAGTTGATTTATGATTCAGATCACATGCTGTTACTACATCAATCGAAAATAATGCTCTCATCAGGTCAGCCTCACGTTGGGCCTGCATGCCCGGTCCAAAACAATTTTTTCCACGCGACTTTGCCGCGGGGATTCCAACACTGCCCACGAAGTCTCAGATAGCCTTGCTGAACACTTCATGCGTAGTCATATTTTTCAAATGAGGATCGAGAACACCGCAAATATTCCGAATGAATGCCCTGCCGCGGCTGGTCACGTACAGGCCATTGGCGGTGATTTCCACGAGTCCTTCCTGTTCCATCTCCTTAAACCTGCTAATCGCAAAGTCGTCAGCCGTTTGGGACAACAGTCCCGCGGAAACGTGGCCCTTGCAGGCAATATCCATAATCGCCGTCCGCAAGAGCATGTCCGCGGACGATTGAATGTGTCCTTTTGATATTGCGAGCTCTCCCTCCGATATGCATCGTGAATATTTTTCAACTACCTTTTCGTTTTGAGCGTAGGCATACCGCGCATCGCTTATTGCTGAAGTACCGAGCCCAATCAGCAAATCCGTGTGCGTCGTTGTATACCCCATGAAATTGCGGTGTAAAGTGCCCTCCGACCTGGCGCGCGAAAGCGAGTCGTGCGGAAGGGCGAAATGGTCCATGCCGATTTCGACGTAACCTGCATTTTCAAACATTTTGCGTCCTTGTTCATACAAAGCACGTTTCGTAACGTCCGACGGCAGATCTGCATCTTCGTAGCCGCGTTGTCCCGGCCGCAACCAGGGCACGTGCGCATAGCTGTAAAATGCAATGCGATCCGGGGCGAGCGAAATGACCTTTCCGATCGTGTCCGTGACCGACGCAAGGGTCTGGTAAGGCAGTCCGTAGATCAGGTCAAATGATACTGACGAATACCCCAACGCCCGGCTTTGATTCGTGACCTGTTCCACATTGCGAAAAGGTTGTATCCGGTTGATCGCCCGTTGTACCCGTTCATCCAAATCCTGAACTCCGAAGCTCACACGACGAAACCCGAAAGAACGCAACATCTCGAGGTGTGCCGCGGTTGTATTGTTCGGATGGCCTTCAAACCCGAATTCATGTTCAGGATGTACTTCTGCATTTTCAAATAGCGCGCTTAACAGTCGACTGAGATTCTCGGGACTAAAAAACGTGGGGGTTCCCCCACCCAAGTGTAGCTCACGCACTATTGGACGCTTCCCAAACAAGTGCTGATACATTTTCCACTCGGTCACCAGTGTGGCGATATACCGTTCTTCGACGGAATGGTTTCGCGTGATGCGAGTATTGCAGGCGCAGTACGTGCACAGGCTTTCACAGAAAGGAAGGTGGATATACAGGCTGATCCCTTTCTCGTCATTTGACTCGTCAAATGCTCGTTTTACGGCATGTTGCCACGATGCGATATCAAAATCGCGCACGTTCCAGTGCGGCACCGTTGGATAACTGGTGTAGCGCGGCACCGGCACGTCATACTTTCGGATCAGCCGTTCAATTGTAGACGCATCTTCCATAACGCAAAGGTATCGCCGACCATAAGTGCAAAAACATGATACGCGTCATGGGTTGTTGTTACGATTTGTCAGGTTTTCGACTGGACACGAGCAGCATGAGCACGCCTAAAGTCAGGATCACGGTCGCAGCCAGTATCATCATCACCATTGTGTTTCCTGACCCCAACCCCAGTCGCGGTGCTGACGGCATGAGCATTAATATTCCCTCAGTGAGCAGGAAGCCCGTCACGAAGACAACGAGTGCTGGGGAGGCAAACCCTCTGAACAAGTCCCGCTCCAGGTACCATGTGAGCTGCGGCAGCGAAATCGTTCCAATCAGCACAAGGTGAAGATACGCCATCACATAAGGGCGGTTCGCAGCCGCCAGGTGCGCGACTTCCGGAAATGCCGATATCCATTGAGCAAGAAGCTTGATTCCGTAGGATATCAATGCAATAGTCAGCAGTCGGGCGCTGGCCCGATTCACATTCGAGGCAATTTCCGAAACCGCGGGACGGATGCACTTTATCAGCACTGCCAGTGAAACCAGCTGGAGTGCGCTCGCAAAAAAACCAATGGCGTTGAAGATCAGGCCCGGATCGGCCCAAAGGGTTGACAGGAAGTACGCCGGCACGCACGCCACCGCAAGATACCGTCCTGCCCGACGTGCCTCGGCCTGATCATAGAGTATTCCCTTGAGTTCCATCAGGTTGAGGAACACGGCGATGACGCCAAAGGTGAAGAATCCATTGTATTGAAAGTGCAGATAATAGTAGACGGACAGGTAATACCACTTGGTTTGAGCCAAACCCATCGCACTGGTAGCGCCGATGGCAAGCGGGCCCACGGCGGAAACCAGAAAAAAGGTCAGTGCTACGCGCATATACCACAACGAGGCCGTCTGAGATGACGCCCTGGTTTGTCGAAAGAACCGAATTGCAAATACCACGATCAGGGCGGTATGCAACGTAGACAATGCGATAGACGCCACGCCATAACCCTGGAGGGGGAAGCTGACCACCATGCCGATCAGGAATGCCTGCAACCAGAAGAATGTCTTGCGATACCACGGAACGTTGTCAGCAGTCACAAAGCGTTCGATCGCAAAAATCAGAAGCACGTTGGTTACCCAGCCCAGGAACATGATATGGGAGTGGGCGTGCAGCCAGTAGGGATAATTCACCCACTCGAATGGACGTACAACTTGCGCCCGAAGATGGAGACCGAAACAGGCCGCCAGGGCAAAAAAGATCAGGGGAACTCTATACAGATTTTTTACGGCGCGCATGGATGAAAAGGGATAAGAGTGTAACGAAGTAAAGCACCATAGCCGTTGCCGTCATCCACGCACTGGTTATCCGGGCCTCATAGGGCAAAAGGTTCATGTCAGCAACGATCCGCACGAGCACGGAAGCTTCAAGCAGAACGAGCGGCACATAGAAAAAGGGATGATACGGCTTCACCGCAAGTCCCAAAACCCCGGGAAGGATGATGGGACCATGAGCAAATATCATGGAGAAAACAAACCCAAGGAAAAAGGTGTGGACGATGATATCGTATGCGAAGGGAACGTCGGGAAGGGCAAGGAGAAACACACCCTCGAGCATGAGGGCGCAATATCCGCACATCAGCGCGTAGCCTATAAAGCGTGTCAACCCTGACTTCCGGAGACTTAGGCCCACCATATCGAAGCGCATGAGCCACACCGCCGCGCCAATCATACCAACGCCGGCCACATAAGTGCCGTAGCGGTGAAATGGGATGATCAGTCCCGCAACCACCAGGATGAGAAATACCAGAAGGAAAGCCCTTATGGTGTTGCTCACCGGAAGGAACTTCGACAGTTCCAGCCGCTCCCCAACGATGGTAAACAACAGAAAACCCATCCACCAGGGAAACGCCGCGGGAAAAAAGCGGCCGTACAACAACACGCTATTGCCCACGGCCCAGCAGACCGCACCGCCAAGCATAACGTAGAGGTATAGCGCATGCTGGCGGGATGCGTAGACAATGTATACGATCGTCAATCCCGTGCTTGCGGCCAGCAACAAGCTCGCCCCGGTGAGAAACATGCCATTGACGAATGGCAGGATCGCCAACCCGCTTGTTGCAGGAATTATCAGCAACGCCCTTTTCTTTAGTGGGATCACCTTCTCAAGCGATACGAGCGTCCCCAAGAAGCCTCCTACCATTACGGCCCCGTGGTTGACGACCGCATACGATAGCGGAAAACTCATGCCAAGCCTTCCAAAACCGGCAAGAACGCCCAGGATCAGATTGACGAACGCGAATACAGCAAAGAGAGCTCTCAGGTAACTTTTCACTTCGGTGTTTATAAACCGGCGAAATCGGACGAGCCGTTTCAAAATACCAAATTTCGACCTGCCAAGGCGAAACCCATATGATTGCCGTCATAAGGCATGCCACCCCGGTGAAAAAGATTTCCTGACATTTGTCACCATTCTTAGGGTTGTACAGCCATTGCCAACAAAATCCGGGCGTTCCGGCCAGGGCATACTTAACTTGGCATACATCCCTTCAAACTATGGACACACGACGACAATTTATCCGGAAAGGAGCTGTCACTGCGCTTGCCACCCTGGGAGGATTCGAACCCAAGCCCGCGAAATCTGGAGACGTGGAATCCGTTGCAGATGTTGACCTTTGCCTCGCCTACTTTTATGGTTTGCAGGAGCGCAAGATGTCGCTGCAAAAACAGATGGGCATAACCGGCGTGGTATCGCCCTCCGCTACGTGGGCCGTCGGCATGCCGAACACGCATCCGTGGGAGTATGACGCGCTGTCGGCGGTGAAGCAAGCCTATGCGAAAAACGGACTGCAGTGGAAGGTTCTGGAAGGCACACCACCTCTCGACAAGGTAAAGTTGGGACTCGACGGACGCGATGAAGAAATTGAAAACTTCATCACACTGATGCGCAACATGAAACGCATCGGGCTAGACATTATCTGCTATAACTGGATGCCTGTCATTAATTGGACCCGCACCGACATGGCGCGCATGGGGCGTGGAGGAGCACTGGTCACTGCGTTCGACTATGAAGAAGCGGCAAAGATGCCGCTCACCGAGTATGGCGAAGTTACGGAAGATAGGATGTGGCAAAATCTCGAATACTTTCTGAAGGCCGTCGTACCTGAAGCAGAAAAGAACGGTATCCGGTTGGCGTTGCATCCCGACGATCCGCCCGTACCCCAGATACGCGGAATAGCCCGCATCATGCGGACGGCCGACGCCTTCAAGAAACTTATTGAACTCGTGCCAAGTCCGAACAACGGGCTCACGTTATGCCAGGGAACGTTTGCAACCATGGGTGAAGACATTCCATCCGTGATACGCTATTTTGGCGAACGGAAAAAGATATTCTTCGTCCACTTCCGCGATATCCGGGGTGACCGGAACAACTTTGAGGAAACTTTCCACGATGACGGTAAGACTGACATGTTTGGTGCAATGAAAACGTACTTCGAAGTAGGATTCAACGGCCCCATGCGACCGGATCATGTCCCGACCATAGCCGGTGACAGCAATGAACATCCAGGCTACAGCGAACTCGGAACGCTGTTCGCTATCGGGTATATTAAGGGACTGATTGAAGGTGTGAAAAAATCTACCATGTAAGATTCTTTGCAGCGCTTCGGCATCCGAAGCACGAACCCCAATTCTCTCATTCGGCTATTATCTACCCAATCGAGATAGGTTCGCGATTTATTTTGAATCGGCTTCTGGTATATTTACGACCGGGCCAAAGTGGGTGTGAGCCTCTGATGGGATAAAACAATTATGAAAGTCGACTTAATCGTTAATACCATTACTGCCTGGGATGAGGCGCCACGGGCAAGGCACCAGTTTGCAGCAGCAGCGGCAAAAAAATTCCGTGTCGCCTTCGTAACGCGCAACAAGACTGGTTTGCCGGGCATCAGAACCTATGAAGGCGGTCCGAACACGCTCGTCGTAGAGCCCACCTATCCCGTCGACTACCGATTCAGGTACCGCCTGCCGGGCGTCAACGAAACCTACCAGACCTGGCTGTACAGCCGCCTGAAGAAAATGTTCCCGGAAGCCACCGCGGTAAACTTCGATTGCACGGCCACTCGTCTAAGGCGATACTTTCCGACCATCTATTACTGCAACGACGAATTTGCCGGGAACAGCAAGTACAAGAGTGCGCTCGTCGACAGGTACCTGGCTCGAACAGAAAGCATAATGGCGGGAGAAGCCCTGTTTTGTGTAGCTACATCGCATTTTCTAAAGGAGAAACTGAAAAAGTACAATACCAACATCTATGAAATCCCGCTGGGTGTATCCCTCGATGGAATAACGTCTGTGGGCATTCAACCCGGTAGTTCAAAAGATAAGATCGTTGTTGGCCTTATGGGCGTGATCAACGAACGACAGTATTCCCCCGAAGCGGTCAATATCTTGCTGGGGCACGATCGATTCAAGGTTGTTATTATCGGACCGGTTACACGTGAGTACCTGAACAAACTTCGGGGCGTCGACCCCTCTGCCGTGAAAGGCATGTTAAAAGGGAAAGCGCTCTATGACGAACTAGCCCAACTAGATGTTGGCCTCGCGCTGTATAACCTGGATTTTGTTAACCCCGGCGGCACGCCCAACAAGGTATGGCAATATATGGCCGTGGGAAAACCTACGGTGATTAGCGCATTGCCCAACCTGAAGTACATGAAATTTCCCGACCATACTGTGTACGTCACTCAGGGCAATCATGATCTGATAGAAATGATTGAGAAAGCGTACGCGGAAAGTACGCCCGAACTGGTAAAAGAGCGTATCGACTTTGCGTACCAAAACACGTGGGATCACCGCTTTGAGCAATTCCTCGAAGCCTACCAACGGCACACCGGCAAGGGCGCGACGTTATAGTCGTACAATAAATCTTAAATCATAAATCGCTTGTCCCCGCCAGGATCAAAGCTCCTTGATTTTGATATTTCTCCAATAGACCTTGATGCCGCCGCCGCTGTGGATCTGCAGGGCGATGCTGCCTGTTGCCTCGGCGATCTTTTCGTCCTCGAGACGAATCATCGGTTCACCATTGAGCCATGTTTCAACGACGCCACCGACGACACGAATTTTCATCGTGTTCCAGTCGCCGTATTTCAAAAATTTGTCTTTTTCAGGTGGTGGTTGGATCAGCCAGCCCCGACCATACGACTCATATATCCCGCCGGTGTTATGACCTGGAGGGGCAACTTCGGCCTGCCACCCTGTAATCTTCGTTCCCTCGATGCTTGATCGAAAGAAAATACCGCTGTTGCCATCGGCCTCCTGCTTAAATTCAGCGGTCAACTCAAAATCGCGATACGGCTTTTCAGTCGCGAGGTATCCGTATTCTTTATCAGGACCGCTTTCCGAAACCAACAGTCCATCCTGGACGTACCATTTCTCCGTACCGTAAACCTTCCAGCCGGTAAGGTCTTTCCCATTAAACAGCTTTTTCGTCTGTCCGCTTGCGCTTGCAGCAGCCGCAACCAGAAAAGCGATTATCAAGATTCTCATATGTTAGATTTTTTTCATGTTAACCGGATCCCAGCGCACAAATGCATTGCGGGCATAACTTTCGTTGCACAGCAAAGCCGGAGCCGCAGCCCGGAATCCAAAGACCGGATCCTCGACAACCGTGCCACCATTGCGTATGGCATTAAAGAAATTACGAAAATGATCATAATGCGCCCCTTTGTATCCCTCCTCGACCTTGTACACCATTTCGTCGGGATCAAGCATGCGCTTTCGCCCTTCCGGTGCGATCACCGCCCCTGCCACAGGCGCAGGTCCTTCGGAGCCCACGTAGTGCGACCGCCGGACTACGACTTCATCCCATTTGACGTCCATAGCTCCCTTACTACCTATCAATTTCAGGTAGGTCGAACCACTGGTCCCGTCTACGAAATTACACCGCAGCGACAGGTTGAATCCAGGATGTTCCGCGGTTTCGGGATACTGAAACATTCCGAGTAGCACATCCGGCACTTCGCGGCCATCCTTCCAGTAGCGAAGGCCGCCCATCGCACTGATCTGGTCCGGACCCTTTGAGTTTGCAATAAAGTGGAGACTGGAAAAGAGGTGAACAAACAAGTCGCCCGCCATGCCTGTCCCGTAGTCTGTATAATTCCTCCACCGGAAAAAGCGAAGGGGGTCAAAAGGGCGCTTCGTCGTATTGGCTATGTACCGGCTCCAGTTCACGGTCTTTTCCGAGGCATCAGCGGGAATAGGATACTGCCATGCACCTTCCGGGGAGAACCGCGCCCAGAAGCCTTCGGCATAGTTTAGATCGCCAATGGCACCAGCGGCCAGCAATTCCTTTGCTTTTTCATTTCCCAGCGACGAAAGCCCCTGGCTACCGACCATAAATACTTTGCCCGACTTCCGCCACGCATCGATCACTTCATGACCTTCGTCGACCGACTTCACCATGGGTTTCTCGCAGTAGACATGCTTGCCTGCGTTGAGCGCATCAACCGAAATCTGCTTATGCCAGTGATCGGGCGTCCCGATAATCACGGCATGCACATCAGATCGCTTAAGCACTTCCTTGTAGTCTTCCGTCAGGAACAGATCGCTGCCCCATTTTTTCTGAGCTTGTGCCAAACGTCCTTTGTAAAGATCGCACACAGCTACAAGCTTGATGCCCTCGTGAGAAAGCGCGGTGGTCGCGTCCTCCGTACCCATCCAACCGGCCCCGATCAATGCCAGGTTGATTACCCCTGGGGCGGGCGTACGACTCATGCGCGACAGGTAATGAACCGTCTGGGCCTTCGCGGCAAGGGCATGTCCAGATACGGCCGCGACTGCAGCGAGTCCTGCCTTGCGGATGAAACGTCTTCTGCTTTCAGATTTTCCCATGAACTTGGTTTCTTTAAAATCGCTGTTGCGGGTAAGATAGGCAAAAATCAAATAGGAACAGGTGGTGTGCGGCGACACACTTCTCTTCCTTTCGGGCGACACAAACGGACTGCATTGCAGATCAAAAAAAGAGAAGGCGGGTAATTAACCCGCCCCACTTCATCGTTCAGGTTAAAATAAGATCCTTACTCCATGGACTTGTCGTTTACCTTCAACTCAAACACAAGCGAAGTGTGCGGCCCCACAGAAATCGAACTCAAATCTTCATACACTTTACCTGTAAGGACATCCTTCGCCGATTTATAGCCCTTCAACACTTCAGCGAACCGCGACATATCCGGCGCGGCGGCCGCATCGCTGTTGTTGATCATCACGAACACCGACTCATGGGCCGACTTCCGATTGTACACATACAGGTTGTCCCGGGGGATAAAGTGTTTAAGCGTGCCCTCCGCGATCGCTTCACTCTGCCTCCGCCAGTTCAGCAGCTTGCGGAGGTATTCAAAAGCCTCCTGTTCCTCTTTGGATCGCCCCGCTTGAGTAAATGCATCGCGCGCGTCACCGGACCAACCGCCGGGAAAGTCTTCACGAATCAACCCATGATCGCCCGAGCCGTTCAGCAGGATTTCCGTGCCATAGTAAATCTGCGGTATGCCCCGCGTCGTCAGCAAAAACGTCATCACTTGTCGAAATCGGGCCATATCACCGTCCACGCTGTGAAACACTCTATCCACGTCGTGGTTGTCCGCAAATACCTTGTTCGCTGCCGGATCTCTGTAAAGGAAGTCATGGCTTAACGCGTCGTACAGGGCCCAGACATTACCCCCTTTGCGAAAAGCGTCGTGAATTGCGAAGTACAATGGATAGTCCGCCATGGCTTTGGTGTGGGAATTGTACCCCCGATAATCCGGACCGCGATCTGTCCACCAGGCCACCTGGGCAGGACTTTGAATCCAGGTTTCGCCAACGACATACAGGTCGGGATACTCACGCGTTACGGCAAGAGCCCAACGCGACATGAACTCTTTGTTGTTGTACGGGTACGTGTCGACACGCAGGCCGTCGAGTCCGGCGTACTCGATCCACCATATCGTGTTCTGGATCAGGTACGTGGCCATGAATGGATTGTCCTGGTTCAGATCGGGCATCGTAGGAACAAACCATCCCTTTTCCATCTGGCGCTGATCGCGTTCAGCAGCATGCGGATCAGACAAGGAGGCGATGGCGTAGTTTGTCACTTCATAATTCGGATAATCGTGAACCCAATCAGGGAATGGCATGTCTTTCATCCACCAATGCTCGAGTCCGCAGTGATTGAATATCACGTCCATTACCAGTTTCATTCCGCGGCGATGCAGTTCTGAAGATAGCGTCACATACATTTCGTTTGTGCCATACCGCGGGTCAACCTTGTAGTAATCGGTTATGGCATAACCATGATAAGAATACTCCGGCATGTTGTTTTCCTGGATTGGATTGAGCCATAGTGCTGTAACACCAAGGTCTTGCAAATAATCCAGCTTCGACAGTATGCCCGGCAGATCACCGCCATGCCTACCGCCAGGCAGAGAACGATTGACACCCTCCTTCATGCCCTTTATGACATCATTGTCAGGATCGCCGTTAACAAAACGGTCGGGCGTGATGAGATAGATCACATCGTGCTCGGTCAATCCATCATGATGTCCGTTCGCCGATGAACGTTCCTTCAGTTCGTAGTCGTACTTGCGTGTCCGCTTTCCCTTTGTGAATGTGATCGGCACGGTACCCGCCTTAGCTTCGGAGGATATTTTCAAGTCGACAAAAAGAAAACCCTGATGCGTTGCTGGCGTGACTTTGGAAACCGCTATGCCAGGATAATCAACGGTCACTGAAGTTGCCGAAAGGTCGGCGCCCTTGACAAGAAGTTGCAGTTGATCGCTCGCCATGCCAGTCCACCAGAACGGCGGTTCAACGCGGTCGATGGTCAATGTGTTCTTTTGTGCGTAGGACGTCGCTGCCACTGCGACAATCACGAACACAAGGCGCAATTTTATCATGGTTCTGGTTCCTTTATTAGTTTGACGACATACCGGTTACGCAGGGTTTGAATTTCGGCAATGTAAAGTCCCGGCGCCAATTCTCCCATATCCCATTCGCTCCTCCCCTGCCGATGGAGCGAAATCTTTTTTCCGAGCAAGTTCGTAACTGTGACTCCTGTAATGACTTCATTATCGGCTACTATGTTGACGTCCGATCGTACGGGATTCGGGAATATCTTCAGACGGTGTTTGCGTTCGTCGTCGACGGCCGTTACCAGTGGGTTTTCAATTGGGACGTCAGTGTAAAGTTTATACTCTCCCGGTTGGAGGTTAACGACCGTCCCCGCAGTCGTAACTTCCAACGGCGCACTGTAGGCGTAGTAGTCGTACCATGTACCCGTGTGAGGAAACTCGACGACGATCCCTTGTGCAGTCAGGCTGAAGTTGACGACCATCTGGGCATTCATTTGATCTGTACCTGTAGGTGCGGATGTGTAGGGATTATTTCTCAGCGTGACTTGCTTCAGCAGTGTGTTGCCGCCTCCAAATTGCGCGGTACCTTCAGTGAAAACCCGGTATTGGTGTCGCAGCCGGATCAGGTCGGCCGTCCGGTTGAACAAGCGTTTCCTGGAGCCATCTTCCCGAAGGCTCCAACCCGTCGGCTTTGGCGACAGTCTGCAATTGTCGTTGATCGTCCCGTCTTCGCACCGGTTGATACTTTGATCGTAACCCAACTCTCCAAACTCCCAGATCATCCTCGGCCCGGGAGTCAGGTAAAACAACAAGGCGGCTCCTTCTGTACGACGCAACGCCACCGCCAGGTCTTTTACCGAATAGCTGCCTGATGCGTTGCCATACGTGAGGTTTTTGTACATGATGCGTTCCTCATCGTGGCTTTCCATATACCCAACGACGTGGGGAACGCTCCACCCCCGCTCCTGGTAGTCAATCCAGCTGATGTCCGACTCCTCCTGGTAACCCATTGTGTTTTGATTGAAGGCATGGTTCAGGTTCCCCCACAACAGCATACCCTTTCCCTCATCGGACCGGTATTCCGCGAGCTCCTTTTCTTCCTCGTTAGCCGCAAAATGTTCGAGTATTATCCATGCATCCGGTGTGTGTTCCCAGATGGCATCTGCCATTCGTTCCAGAATTGCGATGCGGCTTGCATCGTAGGCGGACCATGCAGCAACGTTGGACGGATTGGAGGTTTGCGTAAAGCCCTTCGAAAGGTCGAACCGAAATCCGTCTACCTTGTATTCGTGCAACCAATAGTAGGTTACGGTGTCAAGGTAGGCCTGGGTGTACGCGCTCTCGTGATTCATGTCGTAAAAAACATTGAACGGATGGGTCGCGTCGGTGTTGAACCACTTGTTGTCAGCCTCGGGTTTCATGGTTCCGAAATCGAAATCCATCATGACGTATGGATTGGGCAGATCATGGTGGTTCATGACGATGTCGAGAATGACCGCTATCCCTTCCTGGTGGCAGCGATCGACGAATTCCTTCAACTTCGCGCGCGTCCCGTAATACTTATCGGGCGCGAACATGAACGTGGGATTGTATCCCCATCCTTCATTGCCGTTGAATTCCATCACTGGCATGAGCTCGATGGCGTTCACACCCAGTCGTTTGAAATAGGATATCGTGTCAATCAGGTTTTGATAGGACCGGTCACCCGCTGCAAAGAAGTCGCGTATGAGCAACTCGTAGACGACGATATCATCCGTCTCTGGTTTGACATAGTCATTGGCCTGCCATTCGTAAGGTGTTGTCCCCGTTGAAAACACTGCCACGCGGTTGAAGTACCATTCCGTGTGGAGCGCGGCGGCAGGATACGGTTTAAGTGACGGATAAACAGATGGCGGGATGTTGGCATCATCCGGATCCAAAATCTTGTCGGCATAGGGGTCGGCGGCATAGATGGTCTCATCGATCAGGTATTGATAGCCGTATTCCACCCCGGCTGAGAGTC
>DASVCT010000187.1:0-6699 GCA_036381475.1 Cyclobacteriaceae bacterium | reverse complement strand
TTGGGCGACGAGCTAAAAACCAAATACGGCGCCAACTTCAAACATGTGTTGGTAACGTGGCCCGAAGGCGATCAGATCCTGTCGGCGGGTGAGATTAAGTTAACATCCAATGGACAATTCATGGAAGCGGCTGCGCCTGAGATGTTCTCCTTCAGGATGATTGCCGGTACGCGTGACGGCCTCACAAGTCCCAACTCAATACTGCTGTCGGCTTCCATGGCGAAGGCGCTCTTTGGTGATAGCGACCCAATGGGAAAAGACCTTCTCATCGACAACCGGATGAACGTCACCGTAACCGGCGTGTACGATGACTTCCCGCACAACTCGAGCCTTTATGGTGTTGCGTTCGTGGCGCCGTGGGACTTGTTTGTCAGTTTTAATCAATGGGTAACCACCCAGGGATTTGCCAACAACTTTTTAAAAATCTTTGTGGAAATGGAACCTGCAGTTGCCTTTGACGAAGCATCGCTGAACATCCGCGACGCCATTGTAAACAATGTCTCGCATATCCCCGACTTCGCCGCCGTAAACCCCTTGATATTTCTGCACCCGATGGACAAATGGCATCTTTATTCTGATTGGAAGAACGGCATCAATACCGGAGGGCGTATACAGTATGTCTGGCTCTTTGGTATCGTGGGTGTGTTTGTGCTGATCCTTGCCTGCATAAATTTTATGAACCTGAGCACGGCGCGTTCAGAGAAAAGGGCAAAGGAAGTGGGAATTCGTAAGGCGGTAGGATCGATGCGAGCACAGTTGATTTCCCAATTTTTCAGTGAGTCGTTCTTGATTGTATTGCTGGCATTTTTGCTATCGGTCGTCATTGTTGCTGTTGCTCTTCCGTGGTTCAACGAAATTTCAGACAAGCAAATGGCGATGCCGTGGACAAATGCGTGGTTCTGGGTGTCAAGCTTCGTCTTCATCCTCATCACGGGTTTGCTGGCGGGAAGCTATCCCGCACTATACCTGTCTTCTTTCAGACCCGTCAGGGTTCTCAAAGGCACCTGGCGCGCGGGGCGCATGGCCTCGCTGCCCCGAAGGGCACTGGTTGTAGTTCAGTTCACGGTTTCCGTCACACTAATCGCAGGCACTGTCATTGTTTATCAGCAAATACAGTTTGCGAAGGATCGCCCGGTCGGATACGACCGCGAGGGCCTGATTTTGGTGCGAATCTCGACACCAGATTTTTACGGAAAGTTTGACGTGCTGCAGACGGCGCTCAAGGCAACCGGCGCAGTATATGAGGTGGCTGAATCGCAGAGTCCCGTCACAGGTATCACGTCGAGCAATGGTGGATTCGATTGGAGAGGTAAGGATCCGGGTTTGCTTACCGATTTCGGAACGCTGAGTGTTTCGCCGGAGTATGGAAAAACGGTCGGTTGGCAATTTGTCACGGGTAGGGATTTCTCGAAGGAACTGGCCAGTGACTCTTCGGCTATTGTTATCAGTGAATCGGTAGCTGCCCTTTTGGGATTTGATGACCCGGTGGGGGAGGTCCTTCGCTGGCAACCTGTTTGGGATAGCAGACTTCGTGAATTCACGATCATCGGTGTGATCCGTGACATGATAGCCAGCTCACCTTACGATCCTCCTGTGCCGACGGTATACTTTGTAGCAGGTAACAGCAACTGGATCAACATAAGAGTCAATCCGGGAGTAAGTCCGCATGACGCCCTCCCAAAAATCGAAGCCGTATTCAGGCGAATCATTCCTTCTGTTCCGTTCGAATACAAATTCGCTGATCAGGAGTATGCCCTGAAGTTTGCCGCGGAGGAAAGGATTGGTCAACTCGCCGCGGTGTTTGCTGTTCTGGCTGTACTCATAAGCTGCCTTGGATTGTTTGGCCTTGCATCGTTCGTGGCAGAGCAGCGAACAAAAGAAATCGGAATACGAAAGGTTGTTGGTGCATCCCTTCTCAACCTTTGGGGAATGCTTTCCAGGGATTTCGTAATCCTCGTGATGATCTCGTGTATGGTGGCCATTCCGATCGCCTGGTATTTCATGCGGAGCTGGTTGATGGCATATGAATACCGCGTCAATATTTCCTGGTGGGTATTCGCGTTGACGGGACTCGGCGCCTTACTGATCACGTTGATGACTGTAAGCTATCAGGCGATAAGGGCAGCGCTGATGAATCCGGTAAAGAGTTTGAGGTCGGAGTAGTTATCTATTTCTTCCTTCGGGTCGATTTCTTCCGGTAAGGAGCAATTCGCGGTCCTCATCCGACCTGATGTCGGGTAATCAGCCCAGTGCGCCTTCTTACAAACCGAAAACCAGGTTTGTAGTGGGATTCGGGCATCACTGTGCTTTCGGCAAAAATCGTGGATCACTTGCCGTTTGATGACATTCACAACCTCCATCTAACGCGGTGTTGGCAAAATGCCAACGGATTTTTTTGAAGAAGTCGGTTTGTCCCCGTCAATTCGCGGGCATCGGCCATCAATTCAAATCCTTCAACGGTCAATTGACCAGGGTATGGCGAATTCCCCCGTACTAGTTTGTGTGGCGATTCGCTGAGTTGTGCCAGACCCCTTCAGACATATTGCGATCCTTGCGCTGCTGCTGTTGGTTTTCCAGGCTCACGCCCAAAATCTGGAGAACATCGGAAAAACAAAACCCTTCTCCATTTCTGGAGGCGTATCCAGCCGACTTGTATTCTACAACGCCGACGGCATCCCCGAACGCCGTGATCCGTTTGGGTATGTCCTCGGCGGAAATGTGAACATCGGCATCTACGAACTTTACCTGCCCTTTTCATTCACGTACTCCAACCAGGGAACGTCCTACGGTCAGCCCTTTAACCAATTCGGCGTCAGCCCCACGTACAAATGGGCGACCCTTCACCTGGGCTATCGCAATGTCACGCACTCATCTTTTACACTGGCCGGACACCAGATGCTGGGCGTCGGGTTCGATCTGAATCCCGGAAAGCTCCGGCTCGGATTCATGTATGGGCGACTGCGCCGCGCAGTACAGTACATCCCGCCCCCCGACAGTCTTTCACTGGATACTCTGCTGCAGATACAGCCCATTCCCGTGGCAGATGATCCCGTGTATAAACGCAGTGGGTGGAGCGCAAAAGTGGGCTATGGCGACAACAACAACTTCATCGACGTTATCCTGTTCAAGGCGGCGGATGATCCTTCCTCCATTTCAGACGACTCGGTCAAACAAGCTGTGCGTCCTGCGGAAAACGTTGTGATCGGCATCAACGCGCGAAAAATGTTCTTCAACAAGCTGTCCGTCTACTTCGAGGGCGCTGTCAGTGCATATACACGAGATCGGGAGGCGGTCGAGGAAGGTTCCGGTAGCGACTCGGTTTCCCTTTCAAGACTTTTCAAACCATTCATCCCCATCAATAGTACGACCTACTATTACCGTGCGGTGAAGAGCGGACTGAACTATTCCCACGCAAAATTCAATGTGCAGGCGGAGTACCAGCGCATCGATGCCGACTACCAATCGATGGGTGCGTACTTCTTCAATAATGACATTGAATCGTTCAGCGTAACGCCAGTCGTTTATTTTTTTCAGAGCAAAGTCATTGCGACGATGGGTTTTGTACATCAACGCGACAACCTGAGCGGAAAGAAGTATGCGACAACGCGACGTACTATTCCCCGTATCAATCTTTCCATTAATCCCAACTACCGGTATGGATTTGACATCGGTTACCAGGATATGAAAACCAACCAGACGTCCGGAATGGTAGAATTGACGGACAGCACGCGTATGCACATGAGCAACCCGGGAATCACCCTTGGCGCGCGGTACAACATAATTGATTCACTGCGCACCCATACATTCATGATCATGCTCAACCGTTTTGAACTTCGGGATCGGAACCTCACGACGCAGCCCTTTAGCCAGTACACGGCTTCCATCGTCAACTTCAACTACAGTTTCTACCGCGTCAAGTCCGCACTCGGCCTGAATGCATCCTTCACCTCCAACAAACTGGATAGCAACAACGGCATAAATGAATCGTTTGGTGTCGCCCTTGGGAGTACAAAGGGGTTTGCGGACAACAAGTATATGCTGCACGTTTCGTGGAGCGCCAATTTTGCTGACCTGGGCGACTCACACAGTGCCAATGCGGGCCTTTCATTTAATCCGGGAGGTGGATTCTCGGCTACTGTCAATCTCATTTACCTGACGGTCAAGTATCCCGGTTCGGAATTCAACGAGTTTACCGGTTTTATCGAGGGTCGATACAATTTTGGAAAAAAAGCAAAGCCATGAAAACGCAACGTCTGATCATGAAATGGATCGCATTTATCGTCCTGGCGATTGCCATTCCCTTCCGGGCAGCGGATGCGCAGAACATTGTCGAAGTCACTACCCAGGTTATTCCGCCCTTTGAGGCTGACTTTTCGAATTTTCACATGAAGGTACTGGTAACAGTCCGGAACACCACCACGCGCGTTGTGGAATGCCGGCTTTCCGGAGCACTGGCCTCGAATAATGTAACCGTCACGTTGGCAGAGGATGGAGTGCCGCCCATCATACTTAATGCAAACCAGGTGGTGCAGCTTACCGGCCCGCAACTGGCTCCTTACTTCCTGGAGCAGAACGTGGCGGTCACGGGAATCACCAAGGCGGAACTCTATCATGGATCCGGGTTGCCGGGAGGAAACTATCAGCTTTGCCTCAGGGCCGTGAGCATAATCAACGGCGAGTTCCTTTCCACACCTGCACCATCCGGCTGCTTTCCATTTACCATACAGCAAACCATCCCGGAAGATGCGGTAAGCCTGACGACGCAGGTTATCCCACCATACTCTACGTACCTGGACGATTACATCAATCAGAACAAGCTGTTGGTGGTACTTCAAAACCGATCGGGTACGGCACAGGAGTTGCGCCTGACGGGATCAATAAAGGGAAACAACGGCGTTGCCGTTACTATCCCTCCGTCGTTCATTCCCTCAAAGCCCATTCTGCTCTCGCCACGACAGGTACTCCAGTTGACGGGCAACGACCTTCGCGAATATTTTGGTGAGAATGTATTGCAGTATACCGGAATCAGCCGGGAGGACGTGATGCGAGGCAACGGCTTGCCTGAGGGAAATTATCAGCTTTGTTTGCAGGCACTCGACTTCAATACCGGCCAGCCGAGATCCGCTGGCAGTCCAATGGGCTGTACCATTTTCGACCTGCGTCAGTACGAACCCCCTGTTATCATCCAGCCTGCCTGCAACACCACGGTTAATGCCACGCAGCCTCAGAATATTTTGTTTACATGGAGTGTCCCTGCAGGAGTACGACCCGATCTGGTGGAATACATTTTGAAGATCGTCGAGATGTATCCCGCCAATACAGATCCGAATCAGGCCATGCAGGCTGCGAACATACCACCGTTTTTTGAAAAGGTTGTACGAACTAACAGCTATGTGTATTCGCTGGCTGATCCGAAGTTGGAGCCAGGTAAGACGTATGCTTTCCGCGTTACGGCGAGGATGAACACCGCATCAAGGCAGGCGAGACGGTCGACCCCGTTTAATTTCAGGAATGGTGGTCACAGCCAGGTTTGCACGTTCACATTCGGCGCGGCGGCCGCCAACGAGGTGGCCATGGAGGAGATCACGCTTGCGCATGAGGGCTTTGCCGAAGTGGAAGTAAGCGTAAACCCGGCCGACGTCCTCTCGATTCCGCCGGCCCAACCCAATATGTCGCCGGATCCGGAAGATAGCCCGGAATGTATCGCGGACTGCACCGTGACTGACCCCGTTAATCATTCGCCGAAAAATATTGGACCTGGAGATGAGGTACAGGTCGGCAAATTCAAACTCATCGTCACATCCGGAACTAACGCAAGCGGAACAGGCACCGTTCGCGTGAACTTCCTGAATACGCCCGTCAACGTCAGGTTCACGAATCTCCAGGTCAACACCGACAACCAGGCATTCGGCAACAGCAAAGTTACAGCGATTATGGATGCCGTGTCATTGGCTGATCATCCGGTCACCACTCAGCCCAACGGGAATCCATCGCTCACGGAAGAGCAACTTTCCGCCTTGTTGCAGATGGCACAACAAGCCGGCAGAAAGGTCAGCCAGTTTCCCGCCAATAACAGCCAGGCAACAGGACTACCGCTCACATTCGATTATGGCCATTTCGATCTCATCCTGACGGGAATGATATTCACACCAACGCAGGCTACTCTGAATGGCTTGGCCAGCGTTGAGTTGCCACAGGGTACCGATGACGACAACCGCCTCACTTTAACGACAAGCATTTGCCTGCGGCCGAATGGGTTTGGAGAAGAAGGACAGCTTGTGCTTATGGATGATCAGATTATCTCCCTTTCGGACAAGCTGTCGCTGAAGTTTAACAAAACGGCAACGTCTGCATCCTTCGATTGTAGTGGTGTCGGAGAGTTGGCTGTGTCGGGCAGTGTAATTTTTGATCGGAGCATCTTGCTTCCGGTCGATAACTCCGGCGATGTAGTCGGGGGAAATACAAAGGTAACGGCAGATTTTTCGACGACGCTGGATGATGTCAGCGACTGGACCGTTTCGATCAATCAGCTAAGTCATTCTTTCACCGTTCCGCAACTTGTTGGTTTCCGGATGACGGCTTCGCAGATAATGCTGGATCAATCCGACACCTCAACACCGGCGGGTATCGGGCAGTCGGCATCCTGGAGGGGGCTTAAGATCGGGTCGCTGAACGTCGTGCTTTCAGGAGTATTCAAAA
>DASVCT010000186.1:0-3595 GCA_036381475.1 Cyclobacteriaceae bacterium | reverse complement strand
CCTCATGAACATCTTTCTCGAGGATTACACCCACCGCATTCGGCTGTCGCCGTGGATCTTCGTCGCCGCGGGCGTCGTAGTGTTTGCGGCGTCCATGCTTATGGTCGGCCTTCAATCCGGCCGAGCGGCTAACGAAAACCCGGTCAATGCGCTGAGAGATGAATGAGAAAGGTTGAAGAATTGAATAGTTGAATATTGAATAGGCACCAAAAAAAGGGGGACGTTACATCCAACGTCCCCGATTTTTTTTTTTGGAGCACTAATGCCTACTCAGCAATAACGTTAATCTTAATCTCGTGCTTTACTTCTTTATGCAGATCAATAACCACAGTGTACGTTCCGAGTTCTTTCGGGACTTCCCGGAACGTGATCTTCCGGCGGTCGATGTCGAATCCTTTTGTTTTCAGCGCATCAGCGATCTGCAGTGCCGTGATGGCACCAAAGATCTTGCCTGATTCGCCGGCTTTGGTGCCGACATCGATGGTAAGGTCGCCAATGCGGTTCGCCAGCTCCACGGCATCCTGCTTGATCTTCTCAGCCTTGTGTGCGGCCTGGCGGATGTTTTCTTCGATCATCTTCTTGTTAGCGTCATTGGCTAGCAAGGCGATACCGTTAGGGATGAGATAGTTTCTGCCGTACCCGGGGCGCACCTTCACCACGTCGTTCTTGTAACCGAGCCCCTGAACGTCCTGTTTCAAAATTACTTCCATTGCAAATAGCGTTGAGGTTTCAGATTACTTCAGAGAGTCGCCCGTATAAGGCAACAACGCGAGGTGACGCGCACGTTTGATGGCCCGAGCCACCTTCTTCTGAAACTTAAGACTCGTGCCGGTCAGTCGGCGGGGAAGGATCTTTCCCTGCTCGTTAACGAATTTCAGCAGGAAGTCCGGATCCTTATAATCAATGTATTTGATTCCATTCTTCTTGAAGCGGCAGTACTTGGGCTTGATCTCTGCGCGCTTGATCGGCTCGTTCATCAGTGTCATCGTGCGGGCTCCTCCTCAGCTTTGCGTGTTTTTTTTCCATCCTTGTTCTTGTTGAACTCGCCTTTGCGGCGGCGCTCGTTGTAGGCTACCGCATGCTTGTCCAATACCGTGGTCAAAAACCTCATGACCGACTCGTCACGCCGGAACTCCGTTTCCAGCGTGTCGACTGCCCCTGGATCCGCGTTAAATTCGATGAAAATGTAGAAACCGGTCGATTTGTGCTGGATTGGATAGGCCAGCTTCCTCAGACCCCACTGCTCCAGGTTGATCACCTCGGCATTGGTCTTCTTTAACACGTTCACGAACTTATCGACAGTATCCTTCATCTGATCTTCAGACAAAACGGGATTTAAAATGAATACCGTCTCGTAATTCTTCATGTGTGTTCGTTAAATGAAATTTGAGCGGCAAATGTAGGGAGAAACTGCCTACTTCACAACAAATTGCCCTTTTCCCATCAAATAATCCTCGGTATACACCTCCAGATCATAGGTTCCGGGAGCATATTCCGAGCCCTTCTCGTACAGAAAGGTCAGGCGCTGGCCGGAGTTGTCGAACAGGATATCCTGGCTTGCAGTGTAGAATTCCTCCTTGCCGTTGTACATGAAAGTGCCGGAACCGCGGGCGACATTGAAAATTACCTTTCCGTCCTGGTCCACAATGCGGATCATGATCTTCTTCCCCTCGATCGGTGCGACGTCGTTCTCAGCGATGTTGAATTCCACCTTTAGCTGCTGCACCTGCCGTGCGCGGAAGGGCGACTCGCGCTCACGGCCCCGGTCGTTAACCGCCACGATCCGGAAATTTTCGACCTTCAGTTGTGAGGCTTTGTCGACCTTGCTCTGCAGCTCGTCACGGGTCTGACTAAGCCGTCCGATGGAGTCACCCAGTTGATTCTTTTCGGTCTTCAGGTTCACGTTTTCCGTTAACAGTTCCTGGTTGACGGACTGGAGGCGTGCGATCTCCTCGTCCTTGTTTTTCAACAGCAGCTCGTATCCTTCCACGCGATCCTTCAACTCGGCGATAACGCGGCCGTTGGCTCGCTGTTGGCGGCTGAGTTCAACCTCAATTTCTTCCTTTGCTTTCTGGAGGTCGCTTACATCACCGCCGAGCTTTTCGATCTCCGCAATGCGTTCGTCCAGTTCGGCGCTCAGCTCCTGCAAGCGCTGCAGCGTGGTGGCGTATTCCTTTTCAATCGTCGTGTTCTCAACACGCAAATCGGATTTTTCGCGCGAGTCTAAATAGATCTTTACCGCCTGAAAAATGATCACGATAGCCATCGCGGTTATGATCAGCGGCGTCTTGTTGCTCTTCTTTTGTGGCGCATTGCTCGGCGCGGAGGGAGTAGGTTCAGTCATGGTAAATCGGGTAAAAAATCAGCGCTAAATTAGGGCTTATTGTTTGGTAATTCAATCGTTACACCCTCAGCACGACGTGTTGTTTGTTCAGTAATGGAGAAAAAAAGGCAATTCCGCAACGGAACAAGTCCGCCGTCGCGCGAACCCGGTCGTGCCTCTGAACTTGCCGCCAGGCTGATTCCATGCCCGGCGACTGATGGATGTCGTCGACTACCAGAACGCTGTCATCATGCAGGATTTTCAGCAAATGGTCGAAATATCGGAGGGTGGCTGTTTCCGTATGATTGGCGTCGATCAGCACCCAATCGGCCCTTACGTCTCCCCTTACAAATTCGGGCAGTGTGGTATCGATGTCTCCTTCTATGACGCGGATATTCTTCTGGCCCATTTCGCTGAAATGCCCACGCGCCAGGGCAGCCAGCGCGGGCGCCCCTTCAAAGGTATACACTGATGTCCCGGCCGGACGGGCAAGGTAAAGGGTGTTCAGGCCAAGCGACGTACCCAGTTCAACGATGGTCTTGCACCCGAAGTGGCGTATCATTCGCTGGTAAAGGGATGACAGGCGTGGAGGGGAAAGACTTCTTCGGGCTATTGACGAAACGCGCCGCACGGTGGGGTAGGCGTCCGCACCACTTCCGAGGTCGCGGACTTCGACTCCACGGTTGTCACGCAAAAGACGTGCGCGCAATAATTCCGCCTCGCGGTCGGAGACGGTACGGTCACGAAGAACGTCAGTTACGAATCGAAACAGAAATGGGGAGTGGAGTGAATGTTCGTCAATCGCGTTGAGCCAATAGGAGAGGTAGGCGCGATAGCGGTGCAGTCCCGGCACTCAATTCAATCGAAAAGGAGCTACCATCGTGAATTCCGGTATGTTCACCTTCAACTTCATCCCATCGACGATGCGCTCCATGAGGTACGTGCCGACCATCTTTCCAATGCCCGATTTAAGGTTGCACCCGGACACGTATTGGTGGGTCTGACCCGGCTCCAACACCGGCTGCTGGCCGACCACGCCGTCACCCTCCACCTCACGTCTTGAGAACCCTGCATCGGAGATCAGCCAGTGACGCCGGAGCAACTGGATTGTGTATTCGCTTTGATTCTCTATGGTAATCCGATAGGTGAACACATAATGATACTGGCTCGGACTGGAATACGATGGCTGGTATTCCGTCTCTACACTAACCTTAATTCCCTGCGTTATTTCCGTTACCATACGACCAAAAATATCAATTTTTTTGAATTTGG
>DASVCT010000185.1:0-14407 GCA_036381475.1 Cyclobacteriaceae bacterium | reverse complement strand
AACAGCGAGTTGGAGGTCAAGACCTACACAAAGGAGATCGAACTTTACCCGGAACTTCCACGAATTTACGGGCAGGTATACAACAAGTTTACTACTAGCACAACGATAGAAGGTGCCAAGGTTTCCCTCTTTTCAGTGTATCCTCCCGGCCAACCCAAGGTCATAACCAAGCAAATTGCCTTCACGGATAAGAATGGGCGCTTTGAATTTAATGACCTTGACGTCCCAATGGAAATAAAGTATGATCCGAAGACGAAGGGTTTTCTCAACGAGGATAAGGCACCAGTCAGGACTGTAAGTACCAAGGTACCTGGTTACAAGCCTGAGAAATTTAATGCGGGCAAAATGCTATACGGAGCACAAACGCTAGCTAATCTGGCGCTGGAACCCGACGGGTGGCTCGCCGGCGACGTTGTGGACGAGGAAGGCAATCCGGTGATGGCCCGTGTGTACGTCGACAGTGTCATGAAGAAAACGGAAGTTACCTTGACATACAATTCTCCCGACGAGGTGCAAAAGCCTGCTGCAAACACGTTTAAGGCCGTGGCCGCAACTAGTTATGTTTCGCGATTCATCATGGTTGTACCATCCGGTAAAGGAAAGAAAATAATTATCGACCCTGACGACGAGGCCTACTTCACAGAAACCTATACTGAAGACATTCTTCCAAAGTCGGCAAACAACAAAGTCCGTCAATACGTCGTATATCGCGCCCAGAAGAGGATGAAGTTCAGGATACTGGCGGGGAAGAGCTATACGGGTAAGCTTCAGATCCCTTCAACGCCTAAACCCCTGGCCAACGTTAGCGTTACTCTTGATCTACCCACTAAAAAGATAACCCAAGTATCAGACGCCGATGGATACGTTTCGTTTGCATTCGAGAGCGCCGACACGCAATTCTCCTTTATTGTCGAACCTCCTGATGACATGGACTACGAGTCGACTATCTATACCGTAAGCGACGTGACTGATAGTAAGACCTTCAAAGAATACTGGCCGTGTTATCTTAAGCCCGCTACATCCATATCGGGAATTGTAACCCTGAAAGGTTCGGCGACACCCGTAGCCGAAGCGCTGGTATATATCGACATGGGCAACGGCAATATGCTAAAGGACATTACCGACGAACAAGGACGATATAAGCTGGCCAAAGTTTCCAAGTCGCCGACGCAGGTTACCGTACACGCCTCCAAGCCCGGCGCTATTCCCAACCTCATCAGTCAGTCAAAGACGATCATTTTGGACGATAAAAACGAGTTGAATTTTGAACTCGAGCAGGATAAGGAAATGGCCATCCAGGATATTTTCGGTTTCAAAGTTCTCGTTCAGGAAATGAAAAAGGAACCGGACGGAACCCGGACAATCGTCAAGGGAAGTCTGATTGAAATTCCCGCCAATGAGAACTTCAAATTGTACGACGCCAAGCTGACGCTTCCGTTTTCCAACGTAAAGGTCAAGCCATCCTCTCAAAAGAGATCAGCGGGAATTCCGTTGGGTGTCCCGGTCAGCGACTTCCTGACGCTTGACCTGCAGGAATTGAAATTGATGGCGCACGACGCGTTTGGCGCCATGGTCAGGATGGACCAGGGGATGCTGCTGAAGGTTGAAAATGAGAATGCCTCAGGCTTCCTGAAGGGTAAAGTTTCAGTGATTCCGGCGAGCTTTAACTTTTCACAATCCATATTAAGCCTGCCGAAAGGGAAGTTTATGCATCTCTTGCCCCCCGGCGGAGAGGGAACTGACGTGAAGGTGTTGACGGTCGGTGAATATGGCAAGCAAAAATTTTCCATAGGTAACGAAGAAGGCAACGACCTTGCGTTTAAATATCTCGGCTTTGGTGGCAAGGCTACGCGGGCGCAATCCTATCTCGACGGCGATCATATCGTGCTGACTACCACGCTGACGACGGAGAAGATCCCCGGGATGACCCCGTCGCAGATTGAACTGAATGCCGGTCCGATGGTGGTAAAGGCAAATGGCGTCGAGCCCGCATCCATGGACCAGCCGGTAAGTTTTGCATTGGAGCAATGGACCGTAACAGGTCCCAAGTGGAGCATACAATCGAATTCCTCGGGCATATTGATTCCCGGTGCGACCATCAAAACCGGTGTAGTAGACATTCCGATGAATAACCTGGTGATCCTGCCGAACAACCTTGACGCTTCAGGGTTCGATATCAAGAGCCTCACCCTGTCAGGCGTCGCGCCCATCAATGTTGTTGATTCGAAGAATGCAATATTTGGGTATAATCCGAGTGTGGGCAAGGACCAGAAGGGACACTGGGAACTCAGGCTCCTGGGTAAGGACGGTGTGCCGGCTGCCACGGTGTCAGGCCTGCCTGGTATGGAGGCTGGTGCCACTATTGACTTCGACATCTTCAGTCTGATCAGCAACGGCGAGCAGCGACTCGAGTTTTCCAAGTATTACAAAGGAACGACGTTTCACAAAGTGCTGAAGACAAACCCCATCGCGTTTAGCGGAGGTGATCAGTACTTCAAGATGGTTACTGCCGTTGATCTGGGTATACCAGGCGTTTCGGAGAGCAACGCGATCCTTCAGTTCGAAAAGGAGGGTGGTGCAATTGTCATGAAAATATTGCCCTTTGCCGTAGATGTTGAAGGCCCGGGTTTCGTAAAATTTTATACTTCCATGAAGCAGGGCTCTCAGCAATTGAAACCGGGCGAGTTCACTTCGATGGGTCAAATTCGCGACAAGGAAGGCATCGCCCTGGAAGGGAAGCTCCATCGCACAGTGAACGATGCCTGGATCGAGGTCGACCCGAAGGGACAAAATCTTCCTTTGGGCGGCGGAGGCACGTCGCTGGCCAATGTCGAAGGCAAGATGGAAGCCGATATGTCGGCCGCGGCCTGGAAAAATTTCTGGTTCAGTGGCGAGCTTCAGGGCTTCAAGGGAATGACAGGGGACACCCGCAAAACATTCACGGTGCATGGAAGCATCACGGCAGACGATGAAAGCCTGAATGTGAAAAACATCCCTACGCCTTTCGGCGGGATGAATCTTACCTACGACCTCAAGAAGTCCCGCCTGACGGGAGACATGCAGCTCAAACAGAGTATTGGCCCTATGTCGTTGAATGGAATGGCGAACATTACGATCGACCCCTCCGGGTGGCATTTCATTAGCGGGGGACAGTTGAGCATGCCCGGATTGGGAGGCATGGCGGCCGGTATGCTTATCGGCGACTACGATCATATGCCTGCGGAGGTGGCTGATAAATTAATGCAGTTCGCGTACAACAAGGAAGTACCGCCTTCCTTTGCGAACGGCATTTCCGGATTTTTCTTTACGGGTGAAAGAGATCTTCCCTTCAGCATTCCGAACTACAGCATAGATGTCGGCGTCCTCAGCGCGAAGATGGGCGCGCAAGCGGGACTCGACGCACGGATGTGGATGAACTTCGACGACACGGGCAATGAATACGGAATTGGTGCTATGGCCTTTGCCCATGTTTATTTCAAGGCTACGTCCATCACATGCACCAAGCTAGGCGCCGATGCGAAGGCTGAACTTGGCGCCAAAGGGATCTATAATTCTGGTTCTGGCACATTCACTGTTAGTGGTTGCGGCAGCATTTCGGTATCTGGCACCGCGAAGCAATGTTTCCCCACGCCTTGTTGGGACGGAATTTGTTGCAAGGCATGCATCGGCGGCTCCATCAGCAAGGCTGTGAGTCTTGAAATCCTCCTGGACTCCAACGGTAATACCGACCTTTCTTTCGGATTTGACAATTGCAGTGGGCAGCCACCCATGGCCGCAAACTGGTAATCTTCATGCTATGAAATCCATCGTTATCCCCAACGCCCACAATCTGAGCAGCATGATGTTGATCTTCGTGCTCACGCATTCAGCGGTCCTTGCGCAATCGGACGACAGACCAGCTGCCATAGCAACGCAGGATGGTGTCTTCATCTACCTGGGCCGGCAAATTCCGAAAGAGCACTACTATGAGGTCGAGGCCAAAGATCAACGCGGTGCATACAAGCCGGTTGGTACGGTACGAGCTCCGGCTACACGCACTGACATGGAAAACCGGATCAAAGAGTTTAGTCCGCATTTCGGGATGCTGGCGCCGTTCACTGACCAGGAAATCGACAGAATGTGGAAGTACTTTAATGATAATTCAACAACTGATAGCGCGTATGCCGCCAACCTGCCTGTCATGCACCTGGCTATCGGAACCGCTTACCTGGATCGGGGTGTCGCGGAAGGCAGCGCCCGCCAATACCGGGTGCACTTGCGCGATGCCAACGGTCGTGAGATATCTGTTGCAGAAAGTAATGTCGTGAAAACGCCCGCCTCGCCTGATATTCCCAAACCGACCTTGCGCGACGTGAATGCGTCCGCAGGCAAGATCCGGTTGGAATGGTTCGTTTCGAGACAGGGGCAGCTTGCATCGTACAATGTTTACCGTAGCGTGTTTGGGAAGAATGAATATGCACCCGCCCCGGTCATTAAGGGATACAATTCAGTAGACGACGAAGTGACGCTTATCGCGATCGATACCGCGGTGGCTACTCCTGGTCATTACGACTACTTTATTGTACCACTGGATGCTTTTGGCAATCCCGGTCCACCCTCTGACACGGTGAGTGCCGGCACCCTCGACGAGCAGACTCCTCCATTCATTGAACGACTTACGGCCCAAGGTTCAGGTAATGATCATGAGATCGTCGTAAGTTGGAAAATGTCGGTCGGACGCTACCTTCGCGGCATTGAGGTTTATCGCAGCACAACGTATGACAGTGGGTTTGCGAGGATTGGCGTCGTGCCGCCTACCGACACGGCGTTCGCGGATCATGTCCCGGTATCGTCGGAGAATTTCTACTACAAGATTGTGTTGAAGGGACCTGGTCGAAGAACCATCACCAGCGCGGTCGTCTCTGCATTGTACCATGACAGTCAACGTCCGTCGCCGCCGACAGAAATTGCGGTGGAAACCATCGACGGAGGTGTGCGCATTCACTGGACATATGACGAACCTTTTGTGAAGGGGTTCTTCGTCGAACGTGCGAGTGATCCGGGTTCAGGTTATCGTCTCATATCGCCGTTGATTCCTTTCGATGCTCCGGTCCTTTCCTTCACAGATACGAGCCGCACCATCCGATCCTATGACGTTGCCCTCTACAGAATCGTCGCTGTAAGCGACAGCGATGTGTCCAGCGACCCTTCACAATCGGTGACCGGCACACCCGGTATCAGCACACTGCCCGATGTACCTCCGCGACCGGAAGTTCGCTGGGAAGATGGTAAAGTATTGGTGGGATGGGATGACCTTCGCGAAACGGTTCCCGATCTTTTGGGCTATGTCCTTTGGCGAAAGGAAGCGATGGGTAACTTCGACATCATCTACGCGTCGCGTGACGGATCCGCCAAAAATTACTTTACCGATGCGAAGGTGCAGCCCGGTGTCACGTATGCCTATGCCATACAGGCGCTTGACATCACGGGTGCAGCCAGCGCATTGAGCGATTCAACTTCAATCGATGTTCCCGCGATAGGCCCCGCACCTCCATCATTTGTTCGTCTTCTCTCTACGGACAGCGGTATTCACATTTCCTGGGGACGTGTAATGTCGGTAGACCTGAAAGCGTTGCGGCTGTACCGGCAGGAGCCAGGCAGCGAGGCGGTACTAGTAGCTGAGTTGGACAAGGATCAGCTTGACTATGCTGATAATTCCGTCCAACGCGGCAACCTGTATTCATACTTCCTCACATCCGTCGACGTCAGAGGTATTGAAGGGGAGAGGGGAGAGTTGTCTACCATCCGGTATTAAGATGCAGATGCAGATGCAGATGCAATGGTCCTCGCTACCGAGTTAGCCCCCTTGCCTCTGCATCTGCGTCTGCATCTACCCTACTGCCTACTGCCTACTGCCTATTGCCTATTGCCTACTGCCTACTGCCTCTCAGCCCAGCCTCCACCAAGCGCATGATACAGCTCCAACTGCGCGGCCAGCTGTTGTCGTGTAATCAGTGCCTTGTCAAGTTGTGCCTGTAGCGCGCTGCTTTGTGCGGAGATCACTTCAAGGTAATTTGCCATTCCGCTTCTGAACAGCATCTGCGCATTGTGTACAGCCTGGTTCAGCGTCTCAACCCGGTCACTGGCAACCTCCTGTTCAGATCTCGCCTTGTCAATGCGGACTAACGCATTTGTGACTTCATGTACGGCTGTCGTCACGGAGGCCCTGAACTCCGTTTCGCGCTGTTCGAGTTCAGCACGGGCCACTTCTACCTGCGTTTTGAGCGCGCGTCTCGCGAAGATGGGTTGGGTGATGCCTGCAGAAGCGACACTAAAGAGCGAGGCGGGTGTACTGAACCAGTTGCTGGCCTCGAATGCGTTCAGTCCGCCGGTAGCTGTAAGCGTCAACGAGGGATAGAGGTTGCCCTGCGCTACGCCGACGCGGGCATTCGCTGCCTTCAGTGCCATTTCGCTTGCGCGCACGTCAGGGCGGTACGCTAACAGCTCCGCAGGAACACCTGTAGTCAGCCCTCGCCTGACGGGAATGTCGTCGAGTTGGGCTGTCCGCGGAATCTCACCGGGCCAGTCGCCGGTCAACAACCTAAGGCCGTTTTCCTGCAGGGCGATGGCTTGTTCCAGTTGGGGGATGAGGATGAGGGCGTTCTGTCTCTGCCCTTCTGCTTGCTGCACGGCAAGCTGCGTGGCCACTCCCGCGTTCTTTTGCAATTGTATCATCTGGACGATGCTGTCGCTCAACAGTACATTTCGCCGGGCGATGGCGAGCTGTTCATCCATCATCAACAGGTTAAAGTAGCCGTCGGCGACCTGTGCAACAATGGCAGTCTGCACGGCACGTGCCGCTTCAAAGGTCCCCAGGTAGTCGGCAAGCGCCGCCTCCTTTGACCTGCGGATTTTTCCCCATATATCCAGCTCCCAGGAGACAGTAGCTGCCAGGGTGTAATCTTCCAGGTGACTCATTTCGAGGAAGTTGCTGAGGCTGATACCGTTCAGGCTGTTCTCGGACGGGTTGCTCGTCGAAGCGGTGGCCTGCGCCTGGAGTGCGGGAAGCCATGCAGCCCGTGCCTGTTTTGCGTACGACTGGTACGCCTCGACGCGCGTTAAGGCAACGCGCAGGTCGAAATTGTGCGCCAGCGCCCGACGGATCAGCGCCTGCAACGTGGTGTCGGTAAAGAACTCGTTCCACGAGAGCAGCGCCAGACTGCTGTCGGTCTCCGTAGAATGACCGGAATACGCATCGGGCATGCCGAGATCCGGTCTGGAGTAGTTTCGGCCTACAGAACAGCTGAGGAGGAGAACCCCAACAGCTATCGCCGCTACTCCTTTATATAGTGTGCCTATCATTCGTGCGTTCATGAGATTCTAATTGATTGGTCAAATGGTTTGGCCTGCGATAGCGGCCGATTTTTCGGGACTTTTCACCCGTTCGTGCAGGTATTGAAACAGCACGAAGAGAACCGGGATAACAAATACCCCCAGCATCACGCCGGTAAGCATTCCACCCAATGCACCAGTACCGATAGAGCGGTTGCCGAGGGAAGACCCACCTGTCGCCCAGGTGAGCGGCAGCAGTCCGACGATGAACGCGAACGATGTCATAAGGATCGGACGCAACCGAAGCTTCGATGCCTCGAGTGCGGATTCCACAAGACCCATTCCCGCGTTCCTTCGCTGCACGGCGTACTGGACGATCAGGATCGCATTCTTTGCCAGCAGACCGATCAGCATGATCAATCCAACTTGTACATAGATGTTATTTTCAATCCCCGTCAGCGTTGTGAATGCAAAGACGCCCAGTATGCCGGTTGGCACCGTAAGTATAACCGCCAGAGGCAGGATGTAACTCTCATATTGCGCAGCCAGGAGGAAGTACACGAACACGAGGCTAAGGATGAATATCAGCGTCGTTTGCGTTCCTGCGCCAATTTCCTCGCGGGTCATGCCGGTCCAATCATACGCATAGCCTCTTGGCAGGTATACGTCGGCTACTTCACGAATAGCCTTGATGGCGTCTCCCGAGCTGTAACCCGGTTTCGGAACCCCATTGATGGTGACTGCATTGAAGAGGTTGTTGCGCGTCACCGTTTCAGGCCCGTACACTTTCTGCAGCGATACGACCGAGGTTACGGGTACCATCTCGCCGCGGTTGTTCTTTACGAATATGTTGTTGATCGACGAAGGTTCAGCGCGATAGGGAATATCCGCCTGAACGATCACGCGATAGAATTTTCCAAAACGATTGAAGTCGGACGCAAAGCTGCTGCCATAGTACACCTGCAGTGTCTGCATGAGATCGTTGATCGATATGCCGAGTTGTTTAGCCTTGGCCTCGTCGATGTCCAGCATGTACTGCGGGTTCCCGGTATTGAATGTTGTGAATGCATAGCCGATCTCTTCGCGTTTCATCAGCTCACCGATGAATCCATAGGCGGTTTGCGCGAGTTTGTTGAGGTCACCCGATCCGGTTCGATCCTGGATGATAAACTCAAAACCGCTCGTGTTGCCAAAGCCTTGCACCGTAGGAAACTGGAACAGGAAGACGCTGGCCTCTTTGATCGTACTGAGCTTTTGGTTGATCAGGCCCATCACTTCCTCGATGTTATTCACCGGTCCGCGTTCACCGTGTGGCTTCATCCGGATGAACCCTACACCATAGTTCGAGCTGTTGGCGTTCGCGACGATGTTAAGCCCCGCGATGGACGCGCGACGCTCCACGGCGTCGATGCCAGCCAGGATGTGATCGATCTTTTCCATCACCTTTTGAGTGCGGTCGAGCGATGCGCCCGGGGGAAGGTTTACGGAATAGACGATGAACCCCTGGTCTTCCGTCGGGATAAATCCGGTGGGGGAGTTGCGGGTCCATATGAATGTGGCGACCAAAACAACGGCGAGTCCCGTTATGGCGATCCACTTCCTGCTGATCAGGAACTTCACCGCGTCGAGATATCGGTTCGTGGTTGCCGTAAAGCCCGCGTTGAAGGCGCGGAAGAAACGCTGTCCAAAGCTTCGCCGCACGGTACCTTCGCTTTCTTCGTCCGCATGCGGATTTTTAAGGAGTAATGCGCAAAGTGCGGGACTAAGCGTCAACGCGTTGACGGCCGAAATGACGATGGCGATAGCCAGGGCGAAGGCGAACTGCCGGTAGAATACACCGGCGGGACCTTCCATAAAGCCAACAGGTATGAACACGGCAGCCATAACCATCGTGATGGAAATGATGGCGCCGGAAATTTCTTTCATGGACTGTACTGTAGCAGCCTTCGCTGGCAGTTTTGTACGCTCCATCTTGGAGTGGACGGCCTCGACGACCACAATGGCGTCATCCACAACGATCCCGATAGCCAGCACAAGTGCGAACAGCGTGAGGAGATTGATGGTAAATCCAAATACCTGCAGGAAGAAAAACGTACCGATAATCGCCACCGGGACCGCTATCGCAGGGATAAGCGTAGACCGGAAGTCCTGCAAGAAGAGATACACGACGATGAACACCAGCAGGAAGGCGATGATGAGCGTTTCCTCCACCTGGGCTATCGACTCGTCGAGAAACTCCTTCGCGCTGAACATGGTAAAGTATTCGATGCCGCGCGGGAAAGCCTCCGACGCTTTTTTCATCACCTTTTCCGCCTCTGTGAGGATGTCGTTGGCGTTGGAGCCCGGCGTCTGAAACAGCGCTATGCCGATGCCCGGTCTTCCTTCGATAAAAGTGTTGGCACTGTAGGCAAAGGCACCGAATTCGACGCGTGCGACATCCTTCAGCCTCACGGACGACCCGTCCGGTGAAGATTTGAGAATAATGTTTTCGTAATCCGCGTTTTTCGAAAGTTTGCCTTTGTGTTTCAGGATGTATTCAAAGGAAGCGCTGCTGCTCTGTCCGAACCGTCCCGGCGCTGCTTCCAGGTTTTGGTCGCGGATCGCGTTCAGTACATCCGTTGGCGAAAGGTTGTTGGCCGTGAGCCTGTCCGGGTTGAGCCATATGCGCATCGAGTAGTCTTTCGATCCGAATACCATGGCCTGGCCCACGCCTGGTACACGCTGAAGTTCGGGTATGATGTTGATCTTCGCGTAGTTTTGCAGGAACGTCTCGTCGAATGCACTGTCCGTACTATAAAGCAGCGGTACCATGATCATGCTGTTCTGCTGCTTTTGCGTAGAGATACCGGCCTGCACAACTTCCTGTGGAAGAAGACTGACGGCTTTCGCGACGCGATTTTGCACGTTCACTGAGGCGAGGTCCGGATCGGTGCCTACGCGGAAGTAAACGTTGAGCGTCATTGTGCCATCGTTGCTCGATGTCGACGTCATGTACGTCATGTCTTCCACGCCGTTGATAGCTTCTTCCAGCGGTGTGGCAACGGCCCTGGCCACCACTTCAGCGTTAGCACCCGGGTAAAGTGCCGTCACCTGTACCGTAGGGGGCGCGATGTCCGGAAACAGCGTAATGGGTAGCGAGAACAGGGCTATGAGTCCCAGTAAGGTGAGTATGATGGATACGACCGTCGATAATACCGGTCTTTCTATGAATCGTCTAAGCATAATATTCAGGGGTTGGCGCGGTGAAGCGTTGACAGGCAGGTCGACTGCACACCGTCGCCTGTCACGCTTCCCGCAAGTGAATGAGAATGGTTTACATGTTCAGCAAGCTGTCGAGCGATACCGGTTGGGGTTGAATCACTGCTCCGTCATTGAGACGGTCAAGTCCCGCATAAACGATCTTGTCGCCCGGCTTCAATCCGGATTCCACCAGGTAGAAATTCTTCATGTTGTCGGTTACCCGAATTGGGGTACTGTACACCTTGTTGCTGTCGGACAAAGCGAACACAAAGATTTTGTCCTGGATTTCGAACGTCGATTCTTGTGGCACGATCACAGCAGATTCCACAGCATAGGGGATTCTGATCCGCCCTGTATTTCCTGATCGTAGCAATCCGGAAGCATTCGGGAACGACGCCCTGAAGCTTATGGCGCCCGTTGAACTGTTGAATTGTCCCGCGACGGTTTCAACCTTTCCTTTGAGGGGATATACGCTGTTGTCGGCGAGGATGAGTTCCACCGGCGGCATCTTGGTTATCTTTTCCTGGATCGTGTTGCCTTCAAAGTGTTTTATGAATTGAAGGAACTCACGTTCGCTGAAGGAAAAGTAGGCGTACACTTCCTTTATCTCAGAGAGCATCGTCAGCGGTGCCGCATCAGACGGACCAACCAGACTTCCGGGTTCAATGGGAATGCGGCCGATGTATCCATCGGAAGAGGCTGTAATCGTAGTATACCCCAGGTCAATCGCTGCCGATCGCACCATGGCTTCCGCCTGGGTCACGCTGGCGAGGGCGGCTTCATATTCGGCTTTTGCTGCGCGAAGTTGTATGTCGGATACAACATTGTTCTCCACCAGCGGTGTCAGCTTGGAAACATTGATCTCCGCATTGGCGAGGTTCGCCTTGGCAGCTGCCAGGTTCGCCTTGGCGTTGTTGAGGCGTTCGGCAAACGGCTGGTCATTTATTTTGAACAATAGCTGTCCTTTTTTTACAAAAGCTCCCTCGTCGACATAGATCTTGTCGATGTAACCCTCAACCCTCGCTCTGACCTCTATATCCTTGCTGCCTTCGAGCGAGGCGGAAAATTCTTTAAACGTAGTGGCGGAGCTGCTGCTTACCGTGAGTACGGGAAGCGCTTGCACCGGCTGTTGCCATTCCACGCTACCGCCGGATGAGGGCGTGCAACTCTCCAGCGAAGTGAAGAGGGCAATCGAGGCGAGAGCTGCTATTATATAAGGAGTGTTGTGTTTCGTTTTCATTGGGTGTTAAGCATTTTTATGTGGTCAAAATTTTTCCAGGCAATAGATTTCCCCCGCACTGCAATGCGTGCCTGTTTTTGTAAGTCTGATTTGGAAAACCAGGGGTGCGAGGTCGAGCTGTCGCTTACTTGTCCGTAATGTTGGTACAACCTTTTACCGCACCAACCAGAACTGCGAGCAACCCCCGACTGGGTTTCGATAGAATGGGTGTGAATTTCATCGCATTTTGGTTAAGGTCAAAAGTCAATTTTCTCCTGAAGTGTTTCCTGCATGTTGAGAAAACGGAGTGCAGAAAATAATGTTAGGCCTCAGGGACGATGAATCACTTACATTATCCCGGTATTAATTGTACTTTTCACGGATTGCCCTTTGAAAGAGGGCAGGAGTCTGACCGGTGTGCTTTTTGAAATAGCGATTGAAGTATGAGTCATTCTCGAAATTCAGCAGCGCGGCAATCTCCTTGAGATTATAGTCGCCCCAAAATAACAGTCGTTTGGCTTCCAGGATACGCTTCTCATCGATGATTTGCTTTGCTGTTTTGCCTGTAGTGCTCTTGATGACATCGTTCAGATGCCCGGGCGTTACCGCGAGCATCTCCGCGTAGCTGGCAACGCGCGTTACCTTTCGGAAGGCAATGTCGACTTGTTGCTTGAATTGTTGCACGAGCCTGTTCTGTGTGGCATCCATCTGCATGACGGCCAGGGGAGTTCCCATGATTCTGGCGGCGCTTATGATGAAGGCATTGAGGAGGCTACGGAGGATCAGGTCCTTCTTGGGTTTGTTTCGCCGGAATTCCTCGAGCATCAGGTCCGTATAGGAAAGCAGCTCGTTCATGGAGGCCGCATCGAGGTTGAGAATGACCTTGTTGAACATGCACTCCCAGCAGGCGATCCATCCTTGCATTTCGTTGATGAGAAAGTCGCGACTGAAGGAGATGCAGATCAGCTCTGCATTTTCCACCCCGTCATACTGATGCACCTGTTCGGGGCCACCTGAGAAGAACGCCGGTCCTTCGATCGTATGGTGCTCGAAATCAATGAATTTTGTGACTCGCCCCTGCAATAGCAGGTTCACGGTGTAGCCTTCCTGACGATGAGGAACCTGGAGCTTGCCCAGGATCTCGAAAGGATCGACGTGCATAATGCCGAAGTCAGTGCCACCGGCGCAGTTACGAAGATTATAGACAGGAATGGTTTCGTCAGTCTGAGTCTGGATCGGTATCATGTGTCGTTAATTTCCAAAGCCCTTATTTCTACCCGATTAAAGCGCAATACCCATTGGGAACCTGAATCACTCCCGAAAAGGCCAGACATCAAACCATATTTAACGCGGTGATGCCGATTTGGTTGATTCATGAGCATTTTTTCTCGTTTTTGGATAAAAATTTTTCGACTGGATTATTCGAGGGACTTCCGCCTGCCTTGGAATGTGTACCTTGGATGACAAATCATCCGGTCTCGTTTATGCAGTCCCGTCTCCTGGCATACGCTTCCCGGTATATCGATTTAACACCTCCTGAAGCGGAATACTTTGTGTCACTTTTCCAACATCGCAAGTATCTCAAACGACAGTTCGTTCTCCAGGCTGGGGACGTTTGTCGTCACGAGACGTTTGTTGTAAACGGATGCCTCCGTGCCTATTTCGTCGAACCATCAGGTTCATTCCATATCGTCCAGTTTGCGATAGAGGACTGGTGGACAGCCGATTTGAACAGCTTGACTCATCAAACGCCTGCCACGCTCAACATCGACGCGTTGGAAAACACCGACGTGCTGCAGATCGAAAAGGAGAACCTCGAACGCTTGTTTCGGGAGATCCCGAAGACTGAACGCATGTTCCGCATTATGCTGACCAACGCTTTCATTGCTCATCAGCAACGCATTATCGATAATCTTTGCAAGCCGGCGGCGGATCGCTATCGCGCATTTCTTGAAAAATATCCGTACATCAGTCAGCGTGTACCGCAGACTCAGATTGCTTCCTACCTTGGAATGACACCGGAGTTCCTCAGCCAGGTCAGGAGAAATATTTCTTAAACTATCTTAAGCGCTTTTCTTAAGAAACTTCAATGCTTCACGGCAGACGGCACATGCATCTTTGCCGGAAAAAGTTATGGAAAAGCTGAAGGAAAACATTACAGAGCTTAACGCCCTCATTGTACAGGGGCGGCCGATGGAAGCATTTGAAAAATTCTATCACGATGACGTGGTCATGCAGGAGAATGACGCCAAGCCCGTGCGTGGTAAAGACGCCAACCGTAAGCGGGAGGAAGAATTTTTTGCCGCAGTGACGGAATTTCGGAGAGAAGAGGTCCTCGATGTCGCCGTCGGCGAAAACGTCACAATGGTCAGGTGGGCTATGGACTTCACGCACAAGGACTGGGGTGAACGCAAATACACCCAGGTTTCTGTACAGCATTGGGCCGACGGAAAGATTGTGCGGGAACAGTTCTTCTATGGAAACTGAGTGTTAACGCAGCGGGTACTATCCGGCCGGACTGACCACCCGCACCTCAACGTAATACTGATCCGTGTTAACTTCGGGGACGTCTTGCGGTAAGGCAGGGTATCCTATCCTTTGCCATTCGGTGGTCGGGTGGAGTAACGTCCACTCGTC
>DASVCT010000184.1:0-14301 GCA_036381475.1 Cyclobacteriaceae bacterium | reverse complement strand
GGCGTATTGACAAGAACATACCTTGTTGTTGCCGTTACCCTTGTTACGGCTGGCGCGGCACTCTATCTGTCGCTTATGGGGCGCGAGGAAATCATTGTTTACAAGACAAAAACGGAAGAAACCGCGGACACGTCGGCTGCTACGACTTCGGAAGCTGCACGGGGCGCCATATCCCTGGATGCGGTGGCTGCCCTGACTCCAGACGATTCCGTCAAACACCTGTATCAAAAGTTTTTGCAGGTGATTTGCGACCAGCTGTCGGCCGGTCAGGGAGCTTACTATGAAGCGTTTGAGGCGGAAAGCATTCGAAAAGTGCGCCTCACCGCCGGCTATGCGCTGGCAGTAGGCGAAAGCTCCGAAGTGGTTTACGACTTTGGTGAAGGGCTTGTCGGGCAGTCGGCCGCTGAAGCGCGAACGCTTTACGTCGATGATATTCCGGAAGGCTACATCAAGATCGTATCCGGTCTTGGCACCGCGTCTCCCAGGTATCTTCTCATTGTACCCGTAGTTCGTGGTCGTGAGGTCAAGGGTGTCATCGAGATCGCGTCGTTCAACGCGATTACCGATGACGAGCGAAAGTACGTGGAACAGTCAGCTGCATTACTCATCGAAAAAATGCCGGATTAGGGCACTACTGTCATGCTACGCAACATCAAAATTCGCACAAAATTTACGCTGGCAATACTCGCCATTTCCCTGGCGGCGGTGGCGGCCATCGGCTTTTTCACCTACGATTACAACCTCAGAGCGAACCGCGAAAAATTCGCAACGAGCTTGAGTGCTATCGCAGACAGCCGCGCGGCATATTTTTCAGCATTCTTTGAACGCGCCGAAGCAGGACTGCGGCTGCTCCAGGAGGCGGACGAACTCGCCGGCGAATCAACCTTACCGGAAACCGATGGCGCAGACCTGCTGGCGCTGTTTACCCAGGTGTCGGACGATCCATCGGCGGACACCGTCGACTCGACTTCGTCCGAAGACAGAGTTAGCACTTTCTTGCAGGAGCAAAAGGCGACGTTTGGCTTTGACCAGCTTTACGTTACCACTTCTTCCGGAGCCATCCTCGCTTCCACAGATGCCGAACTCAATAAAGGAAATTTCGTGGCCCCCGACGGCGCATTGCTGCTTCGTGGTAAACAGGAAATATACTTCGGAACAGTCACCCGCGAAGGCAACCGATTTGTGACGTATGCGGCTGCACCCATCACGTCCTCGCAGAACGGTGACGTGCTCATTGCCAGGATCGACCTTTCGCGCCCCTATCGCATATTATCTGACTACCATGGCCTGGGGAGGACGGGCGACGTCGTTCTTGCCCGCCAGGATCCTATAACTCATGATATTATATTGGCCAGCTCACCGCGCACCGACCCGAAGGGCGCCTTGCAAATCGTCAACGAAAAAACTGAAGCAGCGGGAATCATCGTACGCGCGATTTCGTCGGGCAAGGCGGATGCCACTGCGCGCGACTTCAAAGGTACGCCTTCACTACAGGCAGCACGGTTAATCAGTCCGGTCAATTGGGTCGTGGTCTCGACAATGGATCTCAGCGAAGCCAACGGTGACGCTGCTCAACTCACCCGTACACTGGTTTACGCCGGCCTGTGTATTATGGCGTTTGCTGTGCTGTTGTCGATGGTGATCGGGCGCTCGATGATGCAGCCACTGAGCAGCATGCAACACAAACTGGCTCTGGTAGCGGATGGTATCCTCCCTGAACGGGAAGAACGCCATTCATCCGATGAATTCGGCCGGATGGGCACCAAGGTTGACGACCTGGTTCAAACACTGAAAAACAACGCCGAATTTGCACAGCGCATCGGTGAGGGAAAATATGATACGGAATTCAGACCGGTAACCGACAACGACGTCCTTGGGATGGCGCTCATCAACATGAGGAAGAACCTCGTAGAAAATGAGCGACGCGACAAGGAACGCAACTGGATCGTAAGGGGCGTTGCCGAGATCAGCGAGATTCTCAGGCTTCACGACACGCTTGACCCGCTGGGCGAAGACGTCATCAAATTCATCCTCGAAAAGATCAACGCCATCCAGGGCGCCTTCTATGTCGTAAACGAAGAAGACAACCCGGTCACGATCGACCTCCGCGCGAGCTTCGCATACGGCCGGAAGAAGTATCTCCAAAAGCGATTCAAATTCGCCGAAGGACTCGTAGGTCAGGCCGTCGCGGAAAAGGATACCATCCTGCGCACGGAGATCCCGAAAGAATACATGACCATCACATCGGGGATCCTCGGTGACCAACGGCCAACGTGTATTCTCATTGTACCGTTGATCACGAACGAAGAGGTTTACGGCGTTCTGGAATTCGCCGGATTCCGCAAGTTCGACTCTTCGCAGGTCAATTTCGTGAAAGAACTCAGCCTGATCCTGGCGCGCACCATTTTCAACATCAAGGTTAATGAACGCACGCGCAGGCTTCTCGAAGAATCGCAGGCGATGAGTAACGAACTCAAGGAAAAGCAGGAAGTACTGCGGCAGAACGCAGAAGAAATGCAGGCTACCCAGGAGGAACTTCAGCGGACGAACGACCGCCTGGAAGAACAAATCGAGGAGGTAAACCGCACGCAGAAGCGCATGCAGCTTCTTCTGGAAAATGCGTCCGAGGTCATTACGATATACGAGGAAGACGAAACCATCCGGTACATTTCCCCTTCCGTTGAACTGATCCTGGGCTATGGACACAAGGAACTGATCGGCAAGAGTGATGTCGATCTCGTGCACCCCGATTATCAGGACGTATTCAGGGGCCTGTTCAAAAAGATGGCCGATCATCCCGACGAAAAAGTTACTGTACAATACGAGTATCGCACCAAGGAGGGCAATTACATCTGGATCGAGTCGACGGGTACGAATTGTATGTCGAACCCAGCCATCCACGGCTTCATACTGAATTCACGAGACATCACCGAACGGAGAAGAGCCGAGCTCGAACAACGGATGCGAAGCAAGATGCAGGCCCTTTCTGAAAATTCACCGGATCTTATCGCCCGCCTGGAGCAGGATTCGATATCGTACATCAACCCGGTGATCGAAGCGTACAGCGGCAGCGGGCCTGAGGCGTTCCTCAACCGGAAGATGCATGAGACAGACCTTGACAAGTCCGTTCTTGAAAGGTGGCTTGACATCGTGGAACAGGTCAACGCGACGAACAACAAGGTGGCTACGGAAATGGACTTTCCTTCCCGGATGGGGCAGCGCGTAATGCAGGTGAACGCCATTCCCGAATACGACGAATCGGAAAAACTCGAATCCGTGCTCGTCGTGTCGCACGACATCACCGAGCGCAAAATGATCGAGCTGGAAATCCAGAACAAGAACAAGAAGATCACGGAAAGTATCAATTACGCCAAGCGCATACAGAATGCCATCCTGCCCAATACCCGCGTTATCAACCGGGCGTTGCCCGATTCATTTATTCTATACAAGCCGCGCGATGTGGTGAGCGGGGACTTCCCATGGTACGTGCAGATCAAGGATGAAATCTTCATCGCGGCCGTCGACTGTACCGGCCACGGTGTGCCGGGTGCCCTGCTTTCGCTTATCGGTTATTTCCTGTTGAACGACATCGTTCGAAGCCGGAAGGTTACGGAGCCTGGACGCATACTCGATCTTCTCGACGAGGGCGTTACCACTACGTTGCGCCAGGACGAGGATGCCACGACCAAAGACGGGATGGATATTGCGCTGTGCAAGATTAACCTGGCATCGCGCCACGTGGAATACGCCGGCGCGCATAGGCCACTATACGTTGCCCGGAGCGGCGAGATCGAGGAAGTCAAGGGTAACAAGTTCCCTATCGGTGGCGGCATTTTCAAGAATCAGACGAATTTCACGAACCACAAGATCAAGTTGAACAAAGGGGATTCGATATACTTCAGCTCCGATGGATTCCCGGATCAGTTCGGGGGACCGGATGGCCGTAAGTTCGGACCGCGGAGAGTTCGTGATACGATTTTGCAGGTACATGCCAAGCCAATGAAGGAAGTCATGGAGATCTTTGACCGGGAGTGGGAGGCATGGAGAGGCGATCAGAAGCAGACGGACGATGTGTTGCTTATTGGTATCAAATTTTAGTGAACCGGCTGATTTTGAGCCGCTTGAACGATAGATTTTACAAAACTTAATATCTTGCAACTACTAATATCCTTTGACGCATGAATTTCATCTATGACCTGCACCGAACCATGATGTCACAGAATCTGATTCTGGTATATCAGGGTGAATTCACACAGGAGACTACCAAATCAATTCTGGCTATGGCCGAGCGCAATCTGGATTCGACCGGGGAGGAGTCCAGTATCAAGCGAAAGGTCTTTAATGTAATGGTGGAAGCTCTGCAGAATATAGTCAAGCACAGCGATGAGCTCGTTCAGGGCAATGTGCATACACACACCGCCATTTTCCTGATCGGAAAGGAAAAAGACCGCTACTCCATCATGGCAGGTAATCCGATCAAGAAAGAAAATATGCCGGCGCTGAAGAAGACCCTCGAGCATATCAACAGTCTTGACAAGGAAGGATTGAAGGACTTATATAAGGAGATCATCAAGAACACCACGATATCCGACAAGGGAGGCGCCGGCCTGGGTTTTGTGGACATGGCCCGTAAATCGGGTGAGAAATTGCTGTACGAATTTCCGGAGATGTCTCCGAATTATCACTTCTTTTGTCTGAAGGTCATTGTGCCGCGCGAAATTGAAAACTAACACTTGAACCAATAAAAACCGATATATCATGGAAATCTTGAACCTCGAAGGAACGGAAGATACCCCCAAGATCATGCTGGACAAAGGCAATGGGATATTTGAGATCTCCGGAAGGTCGCTGCCTGAAGATTCGGCTGAATTTTATCGTCCGATCCTGGATTGGATTGAACGCTACGGCGAGTCACCCAATCCCACAACTGAATTTGTGTTCAAGCTTGAATATTTCAATACGGCTTCGTCCAAGCTGATCCTGGATATATTGTCGGCGCTTGAGGATATTAAGGGAATGAAGATTATCTGGTATTTCCACGAAGACGACGAAGATATGGAGGAAGCAGGACAGGAATTTTCCGAACTGGTGGAAATCCCGTTCGAATTCAAGACGTATTGAGAAAAGGCCCCCATTGTTTTGGCTTTAACACCGGCCGTTTCGCTTAAACGCGACACCGGTATTTTTTAATTACCTGACGGATGAGTGAGGAAATACTCAAGGCGCTTACGCAACTTTTTGCCATTATCACCAAACAGGATAGCGGTGTTACGGAACGCGAGCGCCAGTTTGTAATCAACTTTTTCAAGACGGAACTGGACCAGGATTCTGTAAAGGAATATCTGGCACTATATGATCAGTATTCCGGCTATGGCCGCGAAGATGAAGGTAAGAGCAAGCTTACGTCCGTCCGCGATTCGGTGAAGACACTCGGCATTTGCCGCAAGATCAACAAAACGCTTACCCAAAAACAAAAGGTCGTAGTACTCATCAAGCTCCTGGAGTTGGTGAGTCAGGACAAGAATTTCACCTCCCAGCGGATGGAGATCATCAACACCGTCTCGGAGGTATTCAATATCGGGAAGGACGAATACCACCTCATTGAAGGATTCGTTCGGGAAGAAAGCGGCGAACACATCGACTTCGTCGACATTCTGAAAGTAGATTCCTCCGAAGGCGTAGCGGCCGGCAGCAAATCGAAACACCTGCACGGACACATCGGCGGGATGCTGATTTTCATGCGCGTTAGAAGCGTGGAAATGTACTTCACCAAGTACCTTGGCGATGAGTCCACGTCGCTCAACGGATTTCCGATGCAACCCAATCGCGTGTACTTGTTCTCGCACGGCAGCACGATCAAGACGCAGGGTGGTGATGCGTTGTACTACAGCGACATCGTAGCCAACTTCAACGAAGAGTTGAAAACCACCCGGCTGTCCTTCAACGCAACCATCGACGAGCTCATCTTCCCCAATGGAACCGTCGGCCTGCGTAACGTCGTGATATCCGAGGGTCCTGGAAAACTCATTGGCATTATGGGCGCCAGCGGCGCAGGAAAAACCACGCTGCTTAATGTCCTGGCCGGGCTCGTAGTTCCGACGAAAGGTCAAATCCTCATTAACGGCTTCGATATCCACGAGGAAAAGGAAAAAATTCACGGCGTGATCGGGTACGTCTCCCAGGATGATTTGCTTATAGAAGAACTTACCGTATACGATAACCTGTACTACAACGCCCGGCTTTGCTTTGCTGGCCTCAGCGAACAGGAACTGCACAAGCGTACAATGGACACGCTGGAGAGCCTGGGACTGGACCAGCGAAAAGACCTTCGCGTGGGCAACGCCCTCGATAAGACGATCAGCGGGGGGCAACGCAAACGCCTCAACATCGCGCTTGAACTCATCCGTGAACCGGCCATCCTGTTCCTCGACGAACCGACGTCCGGACTGTCATCACGGGATTCCGAAAACGTCATCGACCTTTTAAAAGAACTTTCGCTTAAAGGCAAGCTCATCTTCGTCGTGATCCACCAGCCCTCATCGGACATCTACAAGATGTTCGACAAGATGATTATCATGGACACAGGCGGGTACCCGGCTTACTATGGCCCACCGGTCGAAGCGGTCACCTACTTCAAAAAATCCACACTGCAGGTCGACGCGAACCGGGGACAATGCGAGACATGCGGAAATGTCAACCCGGAACAGATCTTCAACATCATCGAGGCCAAGGTGGTCGACGAGTACGGCCAGCCTACCAGCAAGCGAAAGATCACACCTACCCAGTGGCACGACTGGTACAGGGAACGATTCCGCATCCACCATGTGGAAGATGTCCGCGAAGAGCCCCCGCATTCGCTGCAACTTCCCAACAGGCTGGTGCAAACTGCGATCTTCACCACCCGCGACACACTCGCAAAGATCAGCAACAAACAGTACCTGTCAATCAATCTCCTGGAGGCACCCCTGCTGGCCTTCATCCTGGCGATCATAACAAAGTATCGCAGCGCGCCCGACGGAAGTTCGTATGTATTCCGGTTCAATGAAAACTTTCCCGCCTTCCTGCTGATGAGCATCATCGTTGCCTTGTTCATGGGGTTAACCGTGAGCGCGGAAGAAATCATTCGCGACCGCAAAATCCTAAAGCGCGAGTCGTTCCTGAACCTGAGCTGGAACAGCTACCTCATGTCAAAGCTGTTGATCATGTTCACCCTGTCTGCCATCCAGACGCTTTCGTTTGTGCTCGTAGGCAATCTCATTCTTAAAATTGAATGGGGCATGCTCTTGCCCTTCTGGCTGGTACTATTCACAACGTCCTGCTTTGCCAATGTGCTGGGCCTTAACATTTCCTCAGCCTTCAATTCGGCCGTCACTGTGTACGTGATGATCCCGTTGCTGCTGATCCCCCAAATGGTGCTCAGCGGGTTGCTCTTCAATTTCGACAAGCTTCACCACTTGATCAGCACACGCGGCAAGGTCCCGGTAGTGGCTGACCTGATGGCATCACGCTGGGCCTACGAGGCCATGGCGGTGTACAACTTCAGGAACAATTCGTTCGAAAAGAATTATTACGATTTGGAGAAAGTCGAGGCACAGGCCGACTTCAAATCATCTTACCTGGTCAAGGAACTCGATGCAAAACGGAAATTCATCGCAGCCAACGTTCCGCCCGCGGACGACTCCCTGGCGCGGGTAGTCGAGAAGGACCTCGCTATCATCCGTCGCATTCTTACAGAAGAACCGTATTTCAGGACGGGACTCGATGGTGTGGACCTTGCCACACGGTGGACGGTGAAGGATTTTACGCCAGCATTCAACCAGAAGCTTGAAGCATACTTTGCCGGCTACGAAGAGTTTTACCAAATGGCGTTCAACAAGGCAACAGCCTTCCGGGAAAAGAAAATGTACGACGATGAAAACCGGAAAGAGAATCCTATAGACTTGAACGCGTACAAGAATGCCTACTTTAACGAGAGCCTGGCGGACCTCGTGAAAAATATCAAAGTGAAGGAGCGCATTATTGAGCATAATGGCGAGTTGATCCAGCAGATCAACCCTGTTTTCCTGGACCCGCGGCCCTCAGGTATACTGGATTATCGGGCGCATTTCTTCGCTCCCACCAAAAACTTTTTCGGGACACTGATTGACACCTATGCGTTCAACCTGATTGTCATTTGGTGCATGACGGTCGTGCTATACGTAACACTTTACTTTGAGTTGTTGAGGAAGGGTGTCGCGTCGCTGACCCGTTTCGGTATGTCCGCTAAAAATAAAGCAGGCGGGTAACATTTTTGCCGGGATTGCAAAATTTTTAAGAATATGGAAACTAACTTTAAAATTATGAGAATATTACCCCTAGGTCTGATTGGCTTGCTCTTTCTTTGGGCCTGCGGTTCTTCAGATCAGAAGTCCGAAGAGCAGGATTTCATGCAGGCGCTCGACTCGGCCGCATCAGATAAACCTGCCATCTCGGGAGAAGCCATAGCTGACATCCTGCAGCGCATTCCCAGTCCCCTGGAAATTTCCGTGCTCCTGAAAGAAAACGGGAGGAAATACAATGCAGAAATGCTGAACGACCCCAACAACCTCTCGAAATACAATACCAACTATAAGCGAGCGCTGAACCTTGGGGTGTATGGCACCGATCTGGGATATACCAACATCTACGAGCAGAACCAGGATGGACTGAAGTACATTTCATCCATCAAATCGCTGGCCGACGGCCTCAACATAGGACAATTCTTTGACGTTGAAACCATCGGCCGCCTGGCTGCCAACAGCCGCAACCTGGATTCGTTGCTGCTGATCACAACCCAAAACTTCAACTCCATCAACGCCTACCTGCAAAGCCAGAACCGGGCTAACCTCAGCGTGCTGCTGCTAACGGGCGGCTGGCTTGAAGCACTGCACATCACGTGCGGGGTGGCTCAAAATAACATGGACAACCAGCAGCTGCGGGAGACGATCGGAGGTCAAAAGATCATCCTGGAAAATATCATGCTGCTGCTGTCTTATTATAAAGATCAGGACGAAAATATGGCGGCCTTGCTCGCGGATTTGGAGACGCTCAAGCAAGTCTATAACAATGTAAAAATTACTTACATTTACAAGGAGCCGACCTTCGAGGTAGTGGATGGTGTCATGGTCATCAAGGACAACAGTTCAGGTTCGATCGACATTACATCAGAAGATATAATCCAGATTAAAAACCTCACAGATTCGATACGAAACAAGATCATTGGCTAATTAAGGATGTTCTATATGAAAAAGTTTGTCTTTTGTGTTTTGTCGCTGTTTACACTTAGCATTCTGGAGGTGATCGGTCAATGCAACGCTGAGGCCTACAGCAACCAATGCATTCCTAAATTGGCGGCCGGATTTAACTTCTTAAAAAGCTATAAGATCGAAAAGGGTTCCAAGGATTTCGTTGAATACTCGTATGTGTTCACAAAAGGGACTCAATACATGATCAATATTTGCTCTGAAGGAGCAGGCACGGACGGCATCGTCATAAGCCTCTTCGACTCCAACCGGAATAAGGTAGCCACCAGCAAAGTTAACGGGCAGTACATCAGTGCCATCGCCTACCCTTGCAACACTACCGGGATCTACTACATCCAGTATACGTTCGACGGCTCGACAGAAAATTGCGGCGGCAGCGCGTTAGGATTCAAAAGATAGTAGGCAGTAGGCAGTAGGCAGTAGGCAGTGGGCAGTAGGCACTCACCACCGATTACTGATTACCGATCACGGGCCGCCTAGCCCTCCCGGTGCACCATGGTGGCACTCGCCTGGGCGCGGGGCAGGATGGTAACATCGGTTAACACCACATGATCCGGCAGGTGCAAGATATATCGGATTACCTCGGCAATGTCTTCGGCTGTTAGCGGCTGAATGCCTGCGTATACCGTTTTCGCACGATCGGCATCGCCCTTGAAACGTACGAGCGAAAACTCCGTTTCTACAAGACCGGGACTCACGACGGTCACCTTAATTCCCGCCTCGTTCAGATCAAGACGCATCCCCTTCGTGATTGCATCTACAGCAAATTTGCTTGCGCAATAGACCGCACCCTTAGGATATACTTCCTGACCGGCGATTGAGCCGATGTTGATGACATGACCCCTCCTCCGCTCCACCATGCTGGGCAGAATGGCACGCGATACATAAAGCAAGCCCTTCACATTGATGTCCATCATAGCGTCCCAGTCGTCGACGTTGCCCGACTGAATAGGATCAAGGCCGTGCGCATTGCCGGCGTTATTGATCAGTACATCAACGGTCTTCCATCGACCTTCCAGCGATGCCAGCGTCTTTTCCGTGGCCTGACGATCGCGCACGTCGAAGGACAGGGTGTGGACGTCCGTTAGTGCAGCAAGTTCGGACTGAAGCGACGCCAGGCGATCTTTTCTTCGCCCACACAGAATCAGATTAAAGGAGTTACGTGCGAGGACGCGGGCCGTCGCCTCGCCAATTCCTGACGTGGCTCCGGTAATAAGTGCAGTTCTTTTGTCCATTTCTACTGGAAAAGCAGGTAGACCGTAACCGTGTTCATTGTAACGCGCCGCAGCGGCTCGCCGAACGAGTTGGTACGGTTTCCAAGCATATCCACCACACCCCGTGCGTAGCGGATTTCGGGGGAGAATTTAAAGAGGGGATAATAAAGATCAAAGCCGAATCCAGCCTCAAGGCTGAGGTTGAAGCGCTCCAGTTCAAGCGCACCGCTCGACGACTCAAGGTCTTTCTTCCCTGAGGCTTCAATAGCCGGTGTTAGGCCTCCAACCATATACATGCGTACATTGCCACGACGCACGGATTTGTATTTTGCCAGCAGCGGCATTTCCACCATAGTGGTTTCCACGAGGTGATCCAACGGAGCATCGTTCGTAAACACATACTTGAGCTTGTGCTCGTAGAAGGCCACCTTCGGAGTGACCCTAAGGTCCAGGTAATCCGCGGCGCGGTAGTTAACGATAAAACCGAGGGAAAAACCTGCCGACCATTCAGGATGTACAGCGTACAGGGTGTCGAAGTCCGGCGTCACAAACCGATCGGAATACTCCAGCTGCAGCGCAGAAGAATGCAAGCCAATGAGAAAGCCGTACGAGAATTTCCGTTGGTCGTAGTTGGGATTGTTTCTCGGCGCCCATTTCTTCCCCTGGCCAAAGCATCCGACGGACACCATGACGGCCATAACCAGGCACACTATTTTCGGGCGCTGTATACGGAGCTTATTCCAAATGTAAGTGCCTTGCATGCGGTATGATTAAATCCCACGCTTTTGAGTATGGCTGTGAACCGCTCGCCGTCGGGAAATTCCCGAACCGACTCGGGAAGGTACCGGTACGCCGATCGATCCTTCGAAACCAGGCTCCCGATCCTCGGCAGGATAAACCGGAAGTAAAAATCAAAAATCTGCCGGAACGGAAACATACGGGGTTTTGAGAATTCCAGGACGACCAATTGTCCACCGGGCCTGAGTACGCGATGGATTTCCTTAAGGCCCCTTTCCAGGTTTTCAAAGTTTCTCACCCCAAAAGCAACGGTAACGGCATCAAACTTATTTTCCTCAAACGGAATATTTTCCGAATCACCCTTTAAGAGTTCGATTCTTTCGCCCAATTTCCTTTCGGCAAGCTTAGCCCGTCCTTTACTGAGCATCCCATCCGAGATATCGATACCGATTACTTTAACAGGATTGATTTCCAGGGCCTGAATCGCGAAATCACCTGTCCCGGTAGCCACGTCAAGAATGTATTTCGGACGATCGTCACGGAGCATCCGGATTGCCTTTTTCCGCCAACTCCGATCGATCCCCAGGCTCAACAGGTGATTCAGGAAGTCGTACCGTGCGCTGATGGTATCGAACATCCGGGCTACCTGCTCCTTTTTTCCTGTCGATTCGTGTTTGTATGGGACTACTGACATCATTCCCGCGTCGTCAAAGGCGGGAAGTTACTACTTTTCAGACAGATTGAAGCCGGTCACTGTCCGATTACCAGGAATTCCACCCTGCGGTTCAGTTCCCTACCCTCCTTCTCGTCGTCGTTGCTGGCAAGTGGTCGCGATTCGCCGTATCCTGTCGCTTTGATCCGCCGGGCATCGATTCCCTTGCCCGTGAGAAAATCCTTTACGGCTTCAGCACGCTTCCGGGAGAGGAACATGTTGTAATTCTTTGTTCCGATATTGTCGGTATGACCGGATATCTCAACCCGGATGTTCGGGTTTTGATGCATCATCCGTTCGAGTTTGTTCAGCTCGTTGTACGATTCATTCTTAAAGGACCATTTGTCAAAGTCGAAATAAATGTTCCTCAGCACGCCGCTTACTCCAACAGCGAGTTTGCGGAGGGCAACAGTCCGGTTGATCGTTTTCGGCTCCGGCCCGGCACCCGGAAGTTTCACCGTTTCGTTCACAAATACATATCCGTCCAGCTCAACCGATAGCCGGTAATCTTTCTCCTGCGGTCCGGCAATGGCAAAGTCTGTCACCCCGGCGCCTGCCTGGGACGAAGCGACAATCACGTTATCGCGAAGACCCTGGAGACGAACCCGGGCGTTGAGCGGCGATTGTGTTTCAGCATCGACAACGGACACGACATAATGAACCGGCATCGTTGCAGGTGGTTTTTCCTGGGTTGTGACGGGATCCGTTTGCACGGGTTCATGCTGGGTAGTGTCAACCGCGGCCACAATCGGCTCGGTGTCTTTCAAACCCTCAGGGATAATGATCATGTATATGTCAGTATATCCCATGCCGTCTTCCCGTACCGAAGAGTAGTAAGCCCGCTTGCCGTCGGCAGAAGCAACGAAGTATACGTCGTCGTCCGGCGTATTGATGGGGTAGCCCAGGTTTTCCGGATCACTCCATTCGTTCGTTTCCGGATCGAATACCGATTTGAAGATATCATGACCGCCCATGCCCTTGTGTCCCTTACTGCTGAAGTAAAGGGTTACATTGTCCTGGTCGATAAACGGACCTTCCTCGTCAAACTCAGTGTTGATTTTGGGACCCAGGTTCCGGACGTTCGTCCATTGTCCCTTGCTGTCCAGCGTCGCCCGGTATATGTCGATGCCTCCGAACCCACCAGGCCGGTCGCTTGCGAAGTACAAGGTCCGCTCGTCGGAGGACATGGAGATTGATTTCTCATTAAAGCTGGAGTTGATGATACCCGGCAGCGGGATTGGCGTACCCCATTGACCGTTGGCATCGCGCTCGCTGTAGTAGATGTCTCCGCCGTTGTCGTCGTTATAGATGAACAGCGTGTTGCCGTCCTTCGAAAGGGCAAGGTTGGAGTTGTGGTACGGCGTGTTGACCACCGGACCAATATTCCTGGCGCGTTCCCACGTGTCGCCCGACTTTTTCGAGGTAAAGATGTCTTCGTAGGGCTTGTTATCTTCAAACACGTTTTCGTTGAGGTTATCCTCCCTGCGCCGCGAGGTGAATATGATCTCCGTCTCGTCACCGTTCAACACGGGTGCATAGTCCTCATACTCCGAGTTTATTTCCCTGCCGATGTTTACGATGGAGTAGTTTCCCGGGTTGGCAACGAATTCCTTTCCATTCTGGCATTCGTAGATCGAGCGGTCCACAACGGCGAGATCGACCTTGTCACGGCCCTGGTAGTTCGGCTTTGCGGCGAGTCGTTCCTTGTACATGTTGTAGTACTCGATGGCCTTGTCGAAGTTCAGACCCATCTGGTAGCTTCTTCCGATCCAGTACTGGATGTCGAAGCGGTAATCCGGATCCTGCCTGAAGACCCGCAAAAAGTATTTCACGGCCAGGTCCTTGCCGATGGTGCGCATGTGCAATTCACCGGCTTCAAAGTTCGCTCTGAGAAAAGTAGTATCGAGATCGGCCGCGCGCACCATGATTTCCCGCACATCATCGTAGGCCATGGACCCTTCGATCATGCCCTCGGCAACCTCAACGTACTGTCTCGCCTGCTCGGGATCCTGCTCCTGGCCGAAGGATGTGGAACAAAAAGCAAAAATCAGAGTCAAAAAAACCAGTACTCTAACGATACTGTACATTGTCAAAAAATATTTAACAATAAAATTATATCAAAAAAACCTAGGATAGGTGCCAATATAGAAAAAAGTGGCGATTTGGCCGCACTTTTTAATTGCGTAAACTAACCGAACCTTACATTATTAGTATTTTGGGGTTCAATCATTACTTTAATTATTTCACACCGCTATCGATGGAAATCCGGAAGGCTGAATTTGTTGCCAGCAGCGACCATGTCAGCAAGTGTCCAAAGCCGGATAAGCCTGAGTTTGCCTTTATCGGGCGTTCCAAC
>DASVCT010000183.1:0-3963 GCA_036381475.1 Cyclobacteriaceae bacterium | reverse complement strand
TTTGGCCCGAGACGCACAGCCGTGCGTCTCTACAGGGATTACGACCTTTTTCGAAGATTTTCCCAACTAGCATCAACGTTTTGACGGCTTGTGTTAAATTAAACGTGGTTTGTAACAGCAGGCGGATAAGTAATTAAAAGAATGAAGGAAGTTGAATCATTGGAAAGAGAACTTTTGCGGCCTTCCGAGGCGCTGATCGCCGACATGAAGAAAATTGAGGGTGACATTATTTTGTTAGGCGTCGGTGGAAAAATGGGCCCCGCGATGGCGCGACTTGCCCGAGAGGCGACAGACATGGCCGCAGTCAGGAGGCGAATAATTGGTGTTTCGCGCTTTTCCGAACCACAGACCAGGACTGCCCTAGAGGCTGACGATATTGAAACCGTTGCTGCTGACCTGCTCAATGAAGATGATCTGGCGTCACTACCAGATGCCCCTAACGTGTTGTACCTGGCAGGAACGAAATTCGGTACCACAGGCAAAGAGCCCTATACGTGGGCGATGAACGCTTACCTTCCAGGTCGCGTTGCAGAGCGTTATAGAAAATCCAGGATCGTTGCATTTTCAACGGGGAATGTATATCCACTCTCGTCGGTTGAAAGAGGGGGTTGTACCGAGGATGATGCGACGGCTCCCGTGGGGGAATACGGACAATCCTGTCTGGGGCGCGAACGTATCTTCCAGTATTTTTCTGCTAAGAATAATACGCCCATGCTCATTTACCGCCTCAACTATGCCATCGACCTTCGGTACGGAGTGTTGTTGGACATAGCCAAGGCGGTAATGGAACAACGACCGATTGATCTTACGACAGGATTTGTTAATGTGATCTGGCAGGGCGATGCAAACGAGGCTGCTATCCGATCGTTGTTGCATTGCCAGGTGCCAGCAAAGATTGTGAACGTTACCGGGCCGGAGACTATTTCGGTGAAATGGGTCGCTGAACAGTTTGGAGAAAAGTTTGGCAAGACGCCGCTGTTTGTCAATGAAGCCATGCCTACCGCGTTGCTTAGCAATGCCGCTCGTGCGCACAAGCTGTTCGGACCTCCTCGCGTCACGCTTCCACGAATGATTGACCTGACGGCAGCGTGGGTCCTCCAGGGTGGCAAAACACTGGACAAACCTACGCACTTTCAGGAAAGGGAAGGCAAGTTTTGACTCATGAAGACGGACGTAAAGACATTGTTGCATCAGGGTACGGTAATTCCCGCGCATCCCCTCGCCCTGAACGCGAACCGGCAAATTGACGAAAGGCGACAACGTGGGTTGACGCGCTACTATATTGCTTCCGGTGCAGGAGGTGTGGCTGTGGGTGTACACACGACACAGTTCGAGATCAGGAAGCCAGAGTTCAACATGCTTGAACCTGTGCTGCGAATGACTTCCGAAGAGATCTCTGAGTCGATTGCGGACAAGCCATTTATCAAGGTCGCGGGCATTGTCGGCCCGACGCCACAAGCCTTGCGCGAAGCTGAACTTGCCGTGAAGTATGGTTACGATCTGGGACTTGTGAGCATGGGAGGGCTCAACGATCAACCGGAGCGGGATCTTATCAAACACCTCGAATTGATTGCTGAAATAATTCCGGTGTTCGGCTTTTACCTGCAACCTGCCGTTGGCGGTCGCGTACTTTCCTACGATTTCTGGAAAGACGCCGCGTCGATCCCGAATCTCCAAGCCATCAAGATCGCACCATTTAACCGCTACCAGACACTGGATGTAGTAAGGGCAGTGTGTTTCTCCGGCCGCCATGACGAAATTGCACTATATACAGGAAACGACGACAACATTGTCGCTGATCTGCTTACCACCTTTCGGTTCGATGTTAACGGGACGGTTATTGAAAAGCGCTTCGTCGGGGGACTTCTGGGACACTGGGCGGTCTGGACCGGCGCGGCGGTAAAATTACTGAGCCGTATCAAACAGGCGAGAGATGGGGATGTTAGCGAACTGCTGAGTGTCGGCATTAAGGTAACTGACATGAATGCAGCAATCTTTGACGCTGCAAATAACTTTCGCGGATGCATAGCTGGTATTCATGAAGTACTGCGGAGACAGGGATTGCTGGAAGGCATATGGTGTCTCAATCCGGAAGAGACCTTGTCGCCCGGCCAATCAGAGGAAATCGATCGTGTATGCAAAGCGTATCCAGAGTTAACCGATGACGAAGCGGTTCGGAACTTTCTAAAGGAGACCGTTACTCATCAGCATTAAATTCAGACCATGTTACTTCACGAGATCAAAGAGTTGTCAGCCCAGATCCTGCCGGAGGCGATCCGGATTCGAAGGCATTTGCATCAGCATCCGGAATTATCATTTCAGGAGCACGCGACCAGCGCCTATATCAAGGCGCAACTTGACGCGATGGGTGTTTCCTGGCGGCCTATAGCGGGGACGGGGGTGTTGGCAACGATCGAGGGTGAATCGCCATCATCCAAAGCAGTCGCACTTCGTGCCGACATCGATGCGCTACCGATCCAGGAAATGAATGCGGTTGACTATGCGTCGAAGAATCCGGGTGTTATGCACGCCTGCGGTCACGATTTTCATACGTCGTCGTTGCTGGGAACCGCAATGATATTGCAACGCTGCAGGCGGAAATTTGCAGGCACAGTAAAGCTCCTTTTTCAACCCGGGGAGGAAGTTGTGCCTGGTGGTGCCACGCTCATGATCAAGGAAGGCGCATTACGCGAGCCTGCGCCGGTTGCCGTAATCGGGCAGCATGCGATGCCTCGTATTCCTGCCGGAAAGATCGGTATCAGGAAAGGCAAGCACATGGCCTCAACCGATTCATTGTTTATGCGCATTATCGGAAAGGGTGGTCACGCTGCCGAGCCCCATACACTTGTTGATCCGGTAGTTATCGCTTCGCATGTCATCGTCGCGCTTCAACAAATTGTAAGTCGCAAGGCGAGTCCTAAGGAACCGTCCGTGCTCTCATTCGGTAAGGTGATCGCCAACGGTGCATTTAATGTTATTCCCGATGATGTGTACTTGGACGGCACCCTTCGCACAATGAATGAAGAATGGCGCGAGAAAGCTTTGCAGCTGATTGCAAACATGGCCCGGGAAGTGACGGAGGCCATGGGTGGGCGGTGTGAGTTGCGTATTGAGCGGGGGTATCCTTGCCTTGTCAACGAAGAGGGATTGACGACTCGTGTTCGAAATGATGCCATTGAATATCTTGGCGCGGATAACGTGATCGATGAGGACATCTGGATGGCGTCTGAAGATTTTGCTTATTACTCGCAAGTAGTGGATTCGTGCTTCTACCTGTGCGGTGTGGGTAATGAGGAAAAGGGGATCGGTTCTTCGTTGCATACACCAACCTTCAACATCGACGAAGACGTGTTGGGAACAAGTATGGGGCTGATGGCCTATATCGCAGTGAAGCAGCTCAATGGTTCTTCGTCGTAGTAATCAGGACACGGACAGGACTACTCGTATGACATTTCGTAATATGGAGTGGGCTGATATTCCCGCGGGGCTGTCGTTGTGTCGGAGTGCGGGCTGGAATCAATTGCGTCGCGACTGGGAAGTTTTTCTGAGGCATGACCCGAAGGGTAACATTGTGTGTGTGGGTGATGACGGAAATGTTGTCGGCACGGTTGCTACCATTCGATACAGCGATCGGTTGGCGTGGATTGGGATGGTTTTGGTGGATCCGAACCACAGACGAAAAGGGATAGGTCTCAGTTTACTGGAGAACGCGCTTGACATCGTGAAAGATGTGCACAGCATAAAGCTTGATGCTACGCCTGCGGGGCGGGAGGTGTATGTCAAGCTCGGATTCGAGGACGAGCATGGCCTTAGCAGGATGTGTGTCAGTTCATGGAGTACTCAAAATCTGTCCTCGTCAGTTGCGGCTCCACTCACAAGTGAAGATCTTGATGGCGTTGCGTTGATTGATCAGCGTGTATTTGGTGCCGACCGAAAGGAACTTCTTCACTGGATGCTTGACGG
>DASVCT010000182.1:0-14558 GCA_036381475.1 Cyclobacteriaceae bacterium | reverse complement strand
GAAATGATTTGTGATTAGGTGATTTGTGATTTATGATTTTTTGATTTGACAGCCCCGGAAGCAGAGTCTGGGTCAAGTCGGAATTTCGTAATCAAACGAGACCTTGCTCCCCTGGCCGTTTAGCCGCAAAAATCGAAAATCATAGATCAACGGACTCTTTTCACCGACTCCGCAAACGATGAATACGTAAAAATACTTATTTTATGCTTGTATACTTGCCTTATATACGTATTTTTACGGTATCGAAAGTACCTGTCATACGTAATTCTACGGGATGCAAAGAATCATAGTGGTTGGAAACGGAATGGTCGGGTTCCGGTTTTGCGAGAAACTGCGGAACAGTGCTGCGGGATCAGCGTTTGAAATCGTCGTGTACGGCGAAGAGCCCCGCCCAGCGTACGACCGTGTCCATCTTAGCGATTATTTCCGGGGAATGACGGCCGACAATCTCCTAATGGCGCCGCGCTCCTGGTATGAAGAACACCATGTCGAACTGCACACCAGCGAACTGGTGACGGAGATTGACCGCGCAAAGAAAACCATCCGAACGCATAACGGCCGTGTCGATCATTACGACACACTGGTGCTGGCCACAGGGTCGGGCGCCTTTGTCCCGGTCATGGAAGGCACCGAGCGTCATGGCGTCTTCGTGTACCGTACGATAGAAGATCTCCATCACATCGAAGCTTACAGTAAGAAGACGTCTCGGGGAGCGGTGATGGGAGGCGGGTTGCTTGGGCTGGAGGCGGCGAAAGCGCTGGTAGACCTTGGTCTGGAAACCCATGTGGTCGAGTTTGCTCCTAGACTGATGCCCCGTCAGATCGACGATGCCGGCTCGGAAATTCTGAAAATGAAATTGCAGCAGCTCGGTCTTCATATTCACACCGGAAAAAATACACAAGCCATTGAAGGCAACGGAAAGCTGGAAGGATTGAGATTCAGCGATGGCAGTCGCCTGGATGTCGGTATGCTGGTTATCTCTGCTGGGATCCGTCCGCGGGATGAACTTGCGCGGGCATGTGGACTTAGGGTCGCACCCCGCGGAGGCGTTGTAGTCGACGACAGCATGCGCACTGATGACGCATCGATCTTTGCGATTGGTGAATGCGTTGCTCACAATAACGTCGTGTATGGGCTCGTGGCGCCCGGTTATGAAATGGCGGAGGTAGTAGTTCGCCAGCTTAATGGCGACACAGCGCGATTGTTTCATGGTTTCGACATGTCGACGAAACTGAAGTTGATCGGCGTTGACGTGGCCAGCTTTGGCGATCCTTTTGCAGAAACGCCGGGCAGCGTGCCCATAGCTTTCAACGATACGAGAAAGGGAGTTTACAAACGAATCAACATTTCAGCGGATGGTCGGTATCTCACGGGCGGCATCCTCGTAGGTGACGCTTCCGCCTACAACCTGCTGCACCAGATGATGGTGAATCGCATGCCGCTTCCCGAAAATCCGGAAACGCTTATCGGCATTGGCACCGGTGCCCGCGAACCGGTGGGTGGAGGCCTCGGTGATCTGCCGGACACTGCACAAATATGCTCCTGTGAAAATGTCACCAAGGCCGACATCGTCGGCCGGGTGACGCAGCACGGCGCAACGAGCGTTGAAGACATCAAAAAAGCTACCCGGGCATGCACAGGGTGCGGTGGCTGTACGCCTCTGGTGAACGACTTGCTGAAGATCACCCTGGAGTCCCTCGGGCATACAATACGAAAATCTCTGTGCGAGCATTTCGACTACTCACGGCAGGAACTGTACGACATCGTGCGCGTGACCGGCGCAAAGACATTTGATGAGCTGCTCGACTCACACGGGAAGGGCGACGGTTGTGAGATCTGCAAACCTGCCGTCGCCTCCATTTTAGCAAGCGCCTGGAATGAACCTGTTCCGGAGCTGGCAACCATACAGGATACGAACGACAGGTTCCTGGCAAACATTCAGCGGGGTGGCACCTATTCGGTTGTTCCCCGGATACCCGGCGGCGAAGTCACACCCGCAAAACTCATTGCTATTGGTCGCATTGCCCGTAAGTACAATTTGTACACAAAGATTACCGGGGGACAACGCATCGACATGTTTGGCGCACGGGTGGAACAACTTCCGGAGATATGGGAAGAATTGATTGCCGAAGGTTTTGAAAGTGGTCACGCTTACGGAAAGGCATTGCGCACGGTGAAAAGCTGTGTAGGTTCTACGTGGTGCCGGTATGGCGTTCAGGACTCAGTGTCCTTCGCCGTGTTCATTGAAAACCGGTACAAGGGCCTTCGGGCTCCACACAAGATCAAGGGTGCCGTCTCGGGTTGCATTCGCGAATGCGCCGAAGCGCAGTCGAAAGATTTCGGGATCATTGCCACGGAGAAAGGATGGAATCTATACGTATGCGGCAACGGTGGCGCCCGCCCACAACACGCTCAACTGCTCGTCGCTGATGTTGACACGGAAACCTGTGTGAAATTCGTGGACCGCTTCCTGATGTACTATATCCGTACTGCCGACCCGCTTACCCGGACGGCTACGTGGCTCAACAAAATGGAAGGTGGATTGGATTATCTGCGAGACGTGATCGTTCATGACTCGCTCGGCATCGGGCAGACCCTTGAAGCTGAGATGAAGGCGTTGATCGACAACTATGAATGCGAATGGAAGCGGGTCGTTGAGTCGCCCCATCTGCGAGCGCAGTACCGGCACTTTGTCAATAGCGAAAAGTCCGACGATACGCTACAGTTTGTCACTATGCGCGGTCAGAAATGTCCGGTCGACTGGAACAAGAACACATGAAGATGCATACCACTGACTTATCATCGTTTGACATGGAAGCAATGAAACCCGTACATTCCAATACCGCCGGCATGACGACCTGGTTCAGGGCGGCACGTGTAAGTGATTTTCCAGCGAACGGAGGCGCATGCGTACGCTACCGTAACCTTCAGATCGCTGTTTTCAATTTCGCCCGACGCAACGAATGGTATGCATGCCAGAATCAGTGCCCCCACAAAATGCAAATGGTTCTTTCCAGAGGCCTGATCGGCTCTCAGGAAGGCGAGCCAAAAGTAGCATGCCCCTTTCACAAAAGGACCTTCTCTCTTAAATCGGGTCAATGCCTGAACGCCGACGAAAACCGCCTTGCCGTGTTCCCGGTAAAGATTGAAGACGGCTTCGTCTACATTGGCGTACCCGATTAGGTTATCTTCGCCTCGCCGGCGCCTTTTGTGTCGGCGAAGGCGGGAATTTGCCTAATTTAGAACGGTCCATGAATCTCAAATTCAACGGCACGAAACACAGCATCAACCGCTTCAGCCGGCTGGGACTGCTATACGTTGTCGCACTGGGTGTCATCGCCTGCATCTTGTTAGCCGGACAGGTTCTCATCCAGATCCACCTGCACGCGCAACGATCGGATTCGAGAATTATCAATGTTGCCGGAAGACAGCGCATGTTGAGCCAGCACATTGCGAAGAACGCGCTTCTTCTTTCCACAACCCGCGAGGAAAGAGAACGGGTGGCGATCCTGGCCGAGCTCCGGTCCGCACTCGATATCCTGGGACGCTCGCAGGAAGGTTTGCAGGCAGGAAGCGATAGCCTCGAACTGCCGGCCACGAAGAGCGATGTGATACAGAAGATGTATCGCGATATTGGTAGCTCGTTCAAAACAATTTTTGAAAACGGATCCGCGCTGGTGCGAGTGCTTGAGCGGGACCCGCAGACTCCTTATGATAGTCTGAAGCCTTTCATCGACGGCATCATTTCCAGTGAGACTGCTTTCGTGAGCGGCATGGATCGCATCGTGATGCAGTACGATGCCGAAGCATCTGCGAAGGTCAAAAGGCTGAGCCGTTTGGAATACGTTCTCTTGTTTACAGCCCTTGCTGTTATCACTCTTGAAGTCTTGCTGATTTTCCGTCCAACGACGAAACAGGTGAACCGAACTATTCATCAACTGATCAACTCCGAGCAGAACGCGCGTCAATTGACTAAGGAAATTGGAGCACTTTACGGTTCGCTGGAAAAATCGTATGAGCAACTGTCGCAGGTGAATGAGCCGGTCGAGAACCCAAAGCTCTTCGCCAAGGCGGACCGTGGAGGAAACGTGAGTTTCATTTCCGAAAATTTTTCAGAGATGAGTGGCATCGGGAGTATCAGTGCGGGCACGCGCCTTTGTGATCTTTTTCCCGGCTCGGGACTCGACGATAACTGGATGGACCATGTGGTCGAACAGGTTTCTGAAGGCCGCACCATCCAGACTGAAGTAGTCTTTGAAGGTACCGGTAACCGGGAGACGGCTGTCGGGATAACCATTGTGCCGATATATGGCAACGGAGACGCAGTGGAGGAGTTGTTTGTGATGGGATCCGATATTACTCGACAGAAAAACGCGGAGCGCACCATGCGGCAGAAGAACCGTGCTGAAGTTGAGAAGAAGATCAATCAACAGAAATTCCGTTCGGTGTTGATCCTGGAGGGCCAGGAAGAGGAACGGAAGCGTATCGCGATGGATATTCACGATGGGATTGGCCAGATGCTTACCTCACTGAAATTTCAAATCGAGTCAATGGACAGCGGGTCGGGTGAAAAAAATGCACGACGGTTGGCAGAAATCAAACAGGGAATCAAAGACGTGATCAAAGAGGTCCGCAAGGTCACCTTCAACCTTAAGCCGACCGTGCTGGGCGACTACGGCCTGCAGGCCGCGCTCAACGTATTCATCCAGGAGATCGGGAAGCTTACAGATACGACACTGGAATTCCGTACGGAGGGGAGTATGACATACCGCCTGCCACAAAAGGTGGAAAACAACATTTTCCGTATCGTTCAGGAAGCAATCAACAACGCCATAAAGTATTCGGGTGCCCCCAAGATCGAGGTGCTGCTGAAGCAGGACGAAAATGACCTGGTCATCACGGTGAGCGACAAGGGGCGGGGTTTTGATGAGAAAATAGTGGAAGCCCGTGACATCAATATCGACTCAGGCCGCGGATTTTTTAATATGTATGAAAGAACCGAGTATATTAACGGCAATCTGGAAATCAAGTCCGCGCCGGGGGAAGGTACTACCGTGCGACTTACCGTACCCCTTCGTAACTCCGCTGCGGTCGATGCATAACGATGAATGGAACAATCCATATTGTCCTGGCCGACGATCACGTGCTGGTAAGGAATGGCATTAAGGCCATGCTTGAGTCCGATGCCGATATCCGGGTTGTCGGTGAGGCAGGAAGCGGCGCTGAAGCGCTGGAAGTCGCGAGACAACTTCATCCCGACATCCTCGTGCTGGACATCCGCATGCCGGGAATGACCGGCCTGGAAGCAGCAGCAAAACTGCCTGACGTGGCACCCGGCACCAAGGCGGTGATTCTCTCCATGCATGACTCAGAGGACTATGTCCTTCAGGCCCTCGACGCCGGTGCTTTCGGGTACTTGCTTAAGGATACAGACAAGAACGAATTCATCCGCGCCCTGAAACAAATCAATACCGGCAACAAATACTTTAGTGGCGCGGTCTCCAATGTGTTGGCAAACCGCCTTTTGAACGTCAAACCCCCAAAAAGCACGGCGACGCTTCCCCGCGATCCCTACCACCTTACGCCCAGGGAAAAGGAAATCCTCCGGCTCGTCATTGACGGAAAACAAAACAAGCAAATCGCTGATGCCCTCGGCAAGAGCGTCCGCACCATTGAAACCCATCGCTTCAACATCATGAAAAAGCTGGGCGTGAATAACGCCATCGATATGGTGAACAAGGTCGTGAGGGAAAACCTTCTCTAACACAACCTCCTGCCAGCGCAACCGTTTTTTTCGCCCCCGGTTTCGATTTCGGTAATAAAGTACGTATAAATACGTATATCATTGCACGTTTGTACGTATTTTTACTAAACGTTATTACAGAAATCAATTTTCAATCAGCACAAATAACCGGTGCGTAGTTCGGGTGAGAAAAGCTACAAGACGACCTGCCCATACTGTGGCGTAGGGTGTGGTATCGTCGTACGTAAGGACCGCAAGGGAAAAATCCGGGTCGAGGGCGATCCCGACCATCCGGTCAACCGCGGCATGCTCTGCTCGAAGGGAACAAATCTTCATTACGTTGTTCAGGATCACACCGACCGGCTGATGTATCCCGAGATGCGATGGAGCAGGCATCACCCGTACGAACGCGTGAGCTGGCCGGAGGCGATGAAGCGCGCCGCGGCTGTGTTCCGATCTATCATAGCGCATCACGGACCCGATGCCGTCGCCTTTTACGTTTCCGGGCAATGTCTTACGGAAGAATACTATGTAGCCAACAAACTCGTCAAGGGATACCTGGGAACCAATAACATCGACACGAACTCAAGGTTGTGCATGAGCAGTGCTGTGTCGGCGTATACTAAAATGCTGGGAGAAGATGCGGTTCCGGTGACCTATGATGACATCGAACAGGCAGACTGTTTTCTCATTGCCGGTGCCAACCCGGCCTGGTGTCACCCCATCCTGTTCCGGCGACTCGAAACGCACAAGCAGAAAAATCCAGTCGTCAGAGTCATCGTGGTCGATCCACGGAAGACTGAAAGTACTTCAATTGCGGACCTGCACCTTCCAATCGTGCCGGGAACTGACGTCTGGCTTTACAACGCCATTGCCCGTGTGTTGATCGAGAATGGCGACGTCGACTACGAATTTATTAACGAACATACCTCAGGATTTGAATCGTACCGCGACATCGTGTTTGCGACATCGCTCGAGGAGGCGACGCGAATCTGTGGCGTTCCGGCGGAGGACATCCGAACGGCCGCATCCTGGATTGGCGGAGCACGCGGATTTCTCACGCTGTGGGCAATGGGCCTTAACCAGAGTGTCGTTGGCGTTCAAAAAAATCTTGCACTCATCAGCCTCAACCTGATCACAGGTCACATCGGCAAGCCAGGCTCGGGGCCGTTCTCACTTACCGGCCAGCCCAATGCGATGGGAGGACGCGAAGTGGGCGGCCTGGCTACCATGCTTGCGGCGCACCGATCCATCGCCAATAAGGGACATCGCGAGGAGGTGGCAAAATTCTGGGGCGTCCGGAAGATTTCGGACAAGCCCGGGCTCACCGCTACGGAAATGATTCACGCCCTCGAAGAAGGCACGCTCAAGGCGCTGTGGATCGTATGCACCAATCCCACGGTGAGTCTGCCTGATCTCAACCGCGCCTCTGCCGCCTTACGCAAGGCACGGTTTGTTGTCGTTCAGGACATCTCAAGGAAGTCCGATACGCTGGAATTTGCGGACCTCATCCTCCCGGCTGCCGGCCACATGGAAAAGGAAGGCACGATGACAAACTCCGAACGCCGTATCACGCACCTGGCAAAGATCCTTGATCCACCGGGGGAAGCGCTTCCCGACGCAGAAATTCTCTGCATGTTTGCGCGGGCGATGAGCTTTCCCGGGTTCGATTATACGTCGCCCGCAGACATCTTTGCGGAGCATGCCGCGCTGACAAAAGGAACCAATCTCGACATTAGTGGCATCACCTACGAGCACCTGAAAAGTTCAGGATCCCTGCAATGGCCTGTTCCGGCACCAGGACATCCGGGAACGCCCCGCCTGTTTGTCAACCGCAGGTTTCATACGCCGGATGGGAAGGCGCACTTTTTGGATTTGTCGTCAGCGACCGAAGAGGTGCCTATGACAGCCGATCCGCGATTTCCCCTGATCATGACGACGGGACGCATTCGCGATCAATGGCACACGATGACAAAGACAGGAAAGGTAAACAAGCTCCGACAACATATGGATGCTCCGTTTTTGCAGATCCATCCCCACGATGCAGCTGCACGGGGGATCGGAGAGGGGGACATCGTTACCATTGCGAACGAACGGGGCGAGGCACGGGTAAGCGCGCGCGTCACGGACAGCATCCGGAAAGGGGTGGTGTTCCTGCCAATGCACTGGGGAAAGGTATTGACCTCTGAACTGGCGCGGGCTAATAATCTTACGTCATCAAAGATCGACCCGGTATCCAAGGAACCTGACTTCAAGTTTTCTTCGGTGCAGGTAAGGAAGTTTCGCTGCCCCGCCGAGAAGATTGTCGTGGTGGGTGCAGGAGCGGCTGCATATCGCTTTTTGATTAGTCACCGCGCGCAGAACGTAGAGGACGAAGTCCATATTTTTTCCCGTGAGGAGGACAGCTTTTACGATCGTGTTTTGTTGCCCGAATACATCAGCGGCGCATTGCCCTGGCCCAGACTCCAGAAACTGAGCGCTGCAGAACTGGAGCGGCTCAATGTAGTCTTGCACACCGGTACAGAAATCATTGGGATCAACCGGCATCGCAAGACCGTAGTCACAGAGAACGGCCAGTCGTACCGCTACGACAAATTGATCCTTGCCACAGGCAGCAGGGCGAACGTACCCAAGGAAGCTCCGATGCACCTTCCCGGCGTTTTCACGGTGCGAACGCGACGCGATGCCGAGGAATTGAAGAAGCGCATTCGCCCGGGAGGTGAAATACTCGTGATCGGCGGCGGCTTGCTGGGCCTTGAACTAGCCGCTTCCTTGCGCGAATGCGAAGTGGATGTCTCCATTGTGCACCTGGGTAGCAGGCTTATGGAACGTCAGATCGACGCGCTGGCCGGGGAGCTGTTGCTGGACTTTGTGGAAGAGAAAGGCATTCGGGTACACCTCAATGACGAGGTACAGCACATAGATCCTGTGGGGACACACGGCACGTTGCTGGCACATCTTAAGAGTGGCAAGACCATCCCGGCCGACGGCGTGATTTATGCAGTGGGTACGAGACCCAACGTGGAATTCGTTGCGGACTCGGGACTGGAATTGGGTCGTGGGATCATCGTCAATGACTACATGCAAACCAACGATCCCGACATTTTTGCTATCGGAGAAATCGCGGAACATGATGGCAAACTCTATGGCATCACTTCTGCCGCGGAAAAGCAGGCTGACGTGGTGGCGGCATATCTGAATGGTGATGTCGTGAGGCGATTCGAAGGCGCCGTCTTTATGAACATTCTGAAGTTCTCCGACCTGGACCTGTGCTCCATCGGATTGGCGGAAACGCCGGCTGCAGGGAGTGGATACGAGGAGATCCTTTTTATCGATCGGGCCATGCGCTATTATAAGAAGTGTATTGTGAAGGACGATCGTCTTGTTGGCGCCATTCTGATCGGTGACAAGTCGGAGTTTGCCGAATTCAAGTCCCTTATCGAAAGCAGGATCGAGTTGTCGGATCGCCGCCTGAAGTTGCTTCGATCCGGGCAGTCGCCCGATCCGGTCGTGGGGAGGCTGGTGTGTTCATGCAACCAGGTGGGTGAGGGCAACCTGATCCGGTTGATTCAATCCGGATGTTCCACACTGGAGGAAGTATGCAAAGTTTCCGGCGCCGGTTTCGGGTGCGGCAGTTGCAAGCCCGAGGTGCAACGCATACTGCAGGCGTCCGCCGTAAACGTTTGAAGCGTGTGCATTCAACGGACGCCTTTGCGTTCGGAAAAATTATTTCATTTTTGACCTGATATGGAGACCAGGAAACGCGATTTGATCCGGGCATTCGTCATGGGAGGAATACTCTCACCGGCGGACCTGCTTCGTATCATCGGAATATCCAGGAAACTCGGGAACCGCTTCATCATGTTCGGCTCGCGTCAGGATATCATGTTCCCTTCCAACGGCGCCGATCCCAACTTTCTGACAAGCGCGTTTCGTGCGATCGGCATCGACTTCGAAGTAGGAAGCGACCAGTCGGAATATCAAAATATTGTCAGTTCCTACGCTGCAGTACATATCACGGAAACGACGCCCTGGGTTAAGGAAGATACGTACCATTTTGTCATCGACAATTTTGATTTCCGTCCGAAACTCAAGATCAACATTGTAGACCCGGCGCAAAGCATTGTGCCCCTGTTCACGGGTGAACTTAACTTTGTTGCTTCGCGCGAGGAGAATTACTGGTACCTGTACGTTCGCAACGGCAACCTCGTAGAGTGCTGGCCCAATCTGATATTCACCCAGGATATCGCGAAGATATCAAGGATACTGGAGGATCTGGTTCTCAGTTCGCCTGCAGCCACGGTGAACGATCTCTTTGCCCTCGTTCAGGGCAAGGAACGAATCACATACCGACCGATCCGTGAAGTGCTTGCTTATCCGGATACGATCATGCCGTATTACGAGGGGCTCAACGCGATGTTAAACAACCTGTATTCGTTGGGATTGTATTGGCGCAATAACCGGTATGATGCCGACTTCATGAGTGCCGCATGCCGACTCTGCCAGGACACGAACATCCCGAAAATTAACATTATTCCCTGGAAGGCATTCGTGATCAAAGGGATCAGGTCGGCGGATCGCATTCGCTGGGAAAAGCTCATGGGGAAGTTCGGGATCAACGAGCGGCATTCCTCGCTCGAGCTCAACTGGCACCTGCCGGTCATCGACAACGAAGCCCTTGAACTCAAGCGCTTCCTCGTGCGCGAACTCGATCAACAGGATATCAGCACGCACGGGCTTACCTTCACGATCAAGACGAAGCGCGATATGTTTTTCTTTACATCCATCGTGATTGAAAAGAACAACACGATCGAAAATGCCGAGCGCTACAACATCCTGTATGCCCGGGACTTCAATCCCAATAATATCGTCTACCAGAGCTATGTGCAAAACGTGCGCAAGGAAGTCATTCCCGGGCTACTGATCGAGTTGAGCAAACTGTACTTCCGCCAGCTGAATCCGGAGCGGGAGCCGGTAGCCTCTGGAACGCGAGCTGGCATATCCTACGGCGTATCCACCAGTTATCAATGTTCCAATTGCCTGACGATTTACGACAAGAACTATGGTGATCCCTTCGCGAACATTCCTCCAGGCGTTCCGTTTGAAGACCTCCCCGAAACCTACACCTGTCACGTTTGTGATAGTCCGAAGAGGGAATTTCGACCGGTAGGAGGAAAGTAATTTAACAGGCAAACCGATCACCGCTTACCGATTACTGGTCTACCGATTACCGATTACCCTAAATGCTCACCGCGTGCTCTACCATCCTCTTTGATCCAATGAACAACGGCGTCCGCTGATGGAGGGTGGCAGGACGAATGGACAGTATGCGCCGATGGCCGTCAGTGGCTGCGCCGCCGGCTTGTTCTGCGAGGAACGCGAGCGCGTTGCATTCGTACATCAGACGCAGCTTGCCTTCGGGGTCTTTCTTCGTCGACGGGTAAATGTATATCCCACCCTTCAGCAAGTTGCGATGGAAGTCGGCCACCAGCGAGCCGATATACCGCGCCCTATAGTCGTTGTCCTTGCAAAACTGGACATAGCGTTTCACGCGCTCCGGAAAATGATTTGCCATGCCCTCATTAATGGAATACGTTGTACCATCTTCAGGAATAATCATGTCCGGGTGGGATAGCACGTATTCGCCCAGGGTGGGTTCGAAAGTAAAGCCATTCACACCATGGCCCGTAGTGTATACCAGCATCGTTGATGAACCGTAAAGGATGTACCCGGCGGCCACCTGCTCCTCGCCGGCTTGCAGAATGTCCTGATCGGTGATCGGACTGCCAACGGCTGTCCTTCTACGATAGATGGAGAAAATGGTGCCAATGGAAACATTCACGTCGATGTTCGATGAGCCATCAAGGGGGTCGATGGCGATGACATACTTTCCTTCATTCTGCAGATCGATGAACGATTCGGTTTCCTCGGAGATGATGGCGCAAGCTTCTCCTCCTTTGGTCAGTGCGCGTGTGAACCGGATGTTGGCGAGCACATCGAGTTTTTGTTGCTGTTCTCCGGTGGTGTTCAGCGACCCCATGGGACCCATAATATCGATAAGCCCGGCTTTGTTTACTTCCCGGTTCACGACCTTTGATGCGAGCGCCAGGTCGCGGAGAAGTTGCGACAGTTCCCCACTGGCGTATTGGAACTGACCCTGATTGTTCTTAATGAACCGGTCAAGCGCAGTACCGATGGGCAGGGCGATTCTTGATTGTTCCATGCTTGTTGAATTGCGGTTAACGGTGGATCTTTGCCACGATTATACGTAATTCCCGCCAATGCACGCGCCACATTCATTCCCATGAAAGTTTTCAAATTTGGAGGAGCATCGCTGAAAGACCCGTCGTCGATCCGGAACATGATTGAAATTGTCCGGAACTACGGACAACCCCCCCTGTTAATCGTTGTGTCGGCCATGGGCAAAACTACCAATGCGCTGGAGCAGGTGTTCGATCACCATCGCAAGACCGGCGTTCCGGGTCCGGCATTTGACGGGTTGCGGCAATACCACCAAGATATTATGGGGGAACTCTTCGAGCCGGGCGACAACGTCTTCGCGGCTGTGGACTTGCTATTCGAAAGGGCATTGCAAACGCTTCAGGATCCTCATCCTTACGATACGGGTTATGATCAGATCATTGCCTACGGTGAGCTGTTCTCTTCTACTATCGTTCATCACATGGCGCTAAAGGAAGGACTTCCCGCGATGTGGATGGACGCCAGAAGCTTCATTTCCACGGATGAAACGTTCCGGGAAGGCAAAGTCGACTGGGAATTGACGCGAAAGAAGGTCAGCGCCCTGAAGCCGGTGTTGGCAGACAAGATCGTCCTGACCCAGGGCTTCATTGGAAAGGCGCCTTCCGGACTAACCACTACGCTGGGTCGGGAAGGATCGGACTACAGTGCGGCAATCTTCGCCTCCCTTCTTGCAGCGCATTCGGTTACCATCTGGAAGGATGTTCCCGGCGTAATGAGCGCGGACCCCAAGCGATTGCCTGATCCGGTCGTGTTTTCCGAACTGCCTTACCAGGAAGCTGCCGAGATGACGTACTACGGTGCATCGGTTATCCACCCGAAAACCATCAAGCCGCTCGCCAACGCAAAGATTCCGCTCTTTGTCAAAAGTTTTGATAATCCCTCGCTCCCGGGAACGGTGATTCACGATTGCAGAATACCACGCCTACCTCCACTGATTGTGTTTAAGGACAATCAATGTCTGATATCCTGCAAGGTGACGGATTATACCTTCATCAGCGAGGAACAGATAAGCATGATCTTCCATCAGCTTTCGTCGCTGGATATTCGGATCAATGTCATGCAAAATTCGGCCATATCCTTTTCGTTTTGTATCGACTTCCGGGAGTCGCGTATTTCAGCCCTTATCCGCGAACTGCAAAAAAACTTTGAAGTCTATTACAACGCAGGGCTGACGTTGATTACCGTGAAGAACTACGACACCGAAAGTTTTGAGAAATATCGCAAGCTCGACGGCGTGCTTCTCGAGCAGGTCTCGCGATCGACGCTGCAGGTGTTGGTAAGATCAAATCGCCGCCAATCGAGGTGAGTCGCCACATGGCTCACATAGGGTGTATAGGGTGTATAGGGGGGCATAGGGGGTCCACGGATTGCGTTTAACGGTTACCGATCACCGATTACCTGATCACCGATTAACCTTACTACTACTCACTTCTCACTCTCCTCCGCATTCTCCTTCCCTTCTCCGTCCGCGTCTTCGTGCAGCACCTCCGGCGCAAACTGCAACAATATCGCATACCACTTTACAAGCTTCTTGATATCGGAGATGTATACGCGGGATTCGTCGTAGTTGGGTAGGATGGACTTGATGAAGGCCTTGAGTTCTGCGGGATCCGAATTGGCATCCACGCCGGGGTCGTCGCCGAATTCGGCGTGCATTTTTTTCAGGACATCGCCAAGAGGAACGGTTCCGTCCTTGTCGGTTGTGTAGATGGAAATTTCGTGCAGCAGAGAAACCCTGTGATGTGATGTGGCTACCATTCGCGCCTTTTTTTCGTCAAGGGACTCCAGGACGATGGCCGACTTGGTCGGGGCCAGCACTCTAAACAATCCTCCTTTTCCGGAAATGCTTGCGATCTGTGATAGTGTCATACGTGAATCCGGTTGGGCCGCAAACTAAACATATCGAATCGAAAAATCCTTGCCCGCCTTCGCATATTTATGATCAGGCAGGCAAGTTTACTTCCCTTTATCGAGTGCGTCGGCGATGATCGACAGCAGTTCCTCCCGACCGGTCTTGTGCACTGACGAAGTCACGACGAACGGAGGCAACTCTTCCCAGAATTCAAGGAGCTGTTTCCGCATGGCCGAGCGATTGGCGGCAAGCTCATTCGCTGACAGCTTGTCGGCCTTGGTGAGAACAAAACACAAAGGGATTCCCGCACGACCTGCCCAAAAGATAAAGTCCGCGTCGATCTGTTGCAGGGGGTGGCGCGAGTCGAGCAGGACGAACAGTGCGTACAGGTTCTCGCGCTTCAGCAGGTACTGTTCGATCATGGTTCCCCATCCCTTTCTGACTGACTTGCTTACCGACGCATACCCATAACCGGGGAGGTCGACAAGGTACCACGCATCGTCAATCAGGAAATGGTTGATGGTCCTGGTCTTCCCGGGATGTTGTGATGTCTTGGCAAGGTCCCTGCGCTGAACGAGCATGTTGATCAGCGATGATTTGCCGGAGTTCGAACGCCCTATAAAGGCGAACTCCGGTTTATCCGGCTTCGGGCACTTGCTGACATGATCGCTGCTGACAACAAAAACTGCCTTCCGGATTTCC
>DASVCT010000181.1:0-3930 GCA_036381475.1 Cyclobacteriaceae bacterium | reverse complement strand
ATTAAGAAAGGCGATACACACCGTACTCGGTCCAACAGGACGGCTCGAGTATTCGGTGATCGTAGACAGTGGCAACCAGACCCATCCGCCGGTTTCTGTGAATTATCCTAACGGGCTACGCCGAAGTGCTGTCAACAACGTTTCTTCCACGGATGACTACACGCCATTTACGTATAAGGCGCTCAATCCGCAGAAGATCAATTCCAGGTTAAACCCGAATTATACGTTTGATAATTTCGTCGAGGGTGATTGCAATCGACTTGCCCGGTCGGCCGGCGTGGCAGTAGCGAAGAAGCCGGGCGTGACCTCTTTTAACCCGCTTATGCTGTATGGCGGTGTGGGCGTGGGGAAGACGCACCTCGTTCAGGCAATCGGCAACGAGATCAAGAATAACCTTCCCAACAAGATCGTACTTTACGTCGATCAGAACGACTTCACCAATCAGTTTCTGGATGCCTTGCAGAACAACAAACTGCAGGAGTTTCAAAATTTCTATCTGCAGGTCGACCTGCTCATCCTCGATGACGTTCAGTTCCTTGCCGGCAGGGAGAAAACCCAGGAAATGTTTTTCCATATTTTCAATCAGCTGCACCAGAGCGGAAAGCAGATCATTATGACCAGCGATTGCCCGCCGCGCGACATGAAGGGCTTCCAGGAGCGCCTCCTCTCGCGTTTCAAGTGGGGCCTTACCGCAGATTTGCAGGAGCCGGATTTCGAAACGAAGCTGGTGATCATCAACCGGAAAATGAAGGCGGATGGCATCGAAATCCCCACCGAAGTAGCCGAGTACCTGGCGTACTCGGTGGATACCAACCTGCGTGACATGGAAGGGGTGCTGAATTCGCTCATTTTTCACGCGACGCTGTTAAAGAAAGAAATCGACCTCGAGTTGGCGAAAGAGGTGATGAAGAACATCATCAAGGAGATCCAGACCGATGTCAGTGTCGATTTCATTCAAAAGACGGTGTCGGAGTACTTCAAGGTGGAACTGGAAGCACTGAAAGGGAAACTCAAGAAACGCGAGTTCGTCATTCCGCGCCAGGTGGCCATGTATTTCTGCAAGCGTTACACCCAGCTCACCCTGGCCCTCATCGGTGAAAACTTCGGTGGGCGGGATCACAGCACCGTGATTCACGCGCTCGAGTCGGTGGAAGACATGATGAAGACGGACATGAACTTCAGGGCCGCCGTTGAGGAACTTGGCAAGAAACTGAAAATGCGGATGTAGTTCCTACCGCAGCGCGAAGCTCAATTCCACTTGCTGACCCTGGCTGTTGATGCCGTAGATGTAGCCACGACCCCTGTACCGTTCGAAAAAGTCGATCACTTCGTCCGGCTCTTTTACACGCACCCTGTTGATGGCCACAATCGTGAAGTTTTCCGGCACGCCAATGCGCCTCAGTACGCTGTTGTCTTTCATCTGGAATACTTTCACACCGTAGTCTGTAGCTTCCAGCCTGGCGCCCAGCTTGTCCGAGCTGACGATGTTCCGTCGGATCAGGTCGGTAGTTCCGTTCTTGTTCACCAACGTCACTACGGTTTGGCGCGGTTTTCCGTCGCGGATGTAGTGCACGGTAACTTTGTCGCCGGGATAGTGATAGCTTAGCGTTTCTTCGAAAGCGCTTTGCGTGCTGATCGGTTTGTCGTCGATTCGGGTAACAATATCGCCGGGCTTCAGGTCGGCCCGGACGGCCGGGCCATCGCGATCCACACTCTCAAGCAGTACGCCGTCAAAGGGAATGTCGCTGCTTGTAAGGTTATACTTCCTCGCGTTTTCGTAGTTGTACTCGATCGCACGTGCGCCAAATATGGCGCGTTGAACCACGCCGTACTTCACGAGATCGCTATACACTTTCTTTACGATGTCGACGGGGATGGCAAAAGAATACCCGGTGTAGGAACCGGTTCTCGAAAGGATTGCTGAATTGATGCCCACCAGTTCACCAGCCTTGTTGACCAGTGCGCCACCGGAATTGCCGGGGTTGATGGCCGCGTCAGTCTGAATAAACGATTCAATGGGGAAGCGGTCCTCCAGGATTCCAATGCGGCGACCCTTTGCGCTGACGATTCCCGCCGTAACTGTCGACGACAGGCTAAAGGGATTGCCCACGGCAATAACCCATTCGCCTACCTGCAGCGTTTCCGAACTTCCGAGTGTAATGGCGGGCAGATGGTCCGCATCGATCTTCAGGACCGCGAGGTCGGTAGAGGGGTCCGTGCCGATGAGGGTGGCCGGATACGATCGCTTGTTGTAAATGACTTCCAGTTGCTCGGCCGATTCAACCACGTGATTGTTTGTAATGATGTAGCCGTCTGTGGTGAAGATCACACCCGAGCCGGTACTCACCTGCGTACGGCTCGTTTGGCCGTCGCCAAAGAACCAGTCCCAGTATGAATATGTGATTCCCTTTGAAATGCTGTTGATGTATACTACGCTGGGCACCGTCCGCGCTGCCGCAACACTAAAGTCGACCGGTTCGGCTACCGGCTTTGCGGCAGGCGATGCACTCGTTGGGGACGTCGCCGGGGCTAGTGTGGCAGATGCGGGCGTGTGACTTGTTTGAGATGCGTACATCCGTATCGAGTCCAGGGAGGATTCCACCGTATTGTCAAAATAGAATTTGCAATACGTGTAGGCACCAGCCAGACCGGCAGCAAAGGCGACGATAACAACCAGGATGAAATGTCTCATAACATGACAATTAAAGTTGAACGTACCACCGTTTCTACGTAATGGCGGGAACAAAAGTATGACTTCATAACCGCTTTCGTGAGAAAAAGTTGCGTATTCCCGCCTTCACGGGCAATCTTGCCAAATTGCTAAATTGCGCCCTTATGGGATTCCGTTCTTTCCTGGCTAAGCCGTTCGCTGCCCTTGTTGCATCAGAGACCAGGAAGTGGTCCGCTCAGCCAGGCTATTACCAGAGACAGATTTTTCAGCGTCTGATCCGGGACGCAACACACACCGCGTTCGGCAGGGACCACGGCTTTGACGCCATACGCACCTTTGAGGACTTCCGGCAACAAGTGCCCGTCCGTGACTATGAAGGACTCCGTCCTTACATCGACCGCGTGGTGCGGGGCGAGCCCGATATCCTGTGGAAGGGACGCCCATTGTATTTTGCAAAAACCTCGGGCACGACTTCCGGCACAAAGTATATCCCGATAACGCGGGAATCTATTCCCAACCACATCAATAGTGCACGCAATGCACTGCTCAGCTATGTGCACGAGACGGGTAAATCGTCATTCCTTGATGGCGGCCTCATCTTTCTTTCGGGAAGTCCGGCCCTCACCGAAACGGCCGGTATCAAAACAGGTCGACTTTCCGGTATTGTCAACCACCATGTGCCGGGTTATTTGCGCAGTAACCAGTATCCGTCGTACGAAACCAATTGCATCGACGACTGGGAGGAAAAACTCGAGCGAATCATCGACGAAACCCTCGGAGCAAACATGACCCTTATATCAGGGATTCCGCCCTGGGTGCAGATGTACTTCGATCGGATACACGAACGTACAGGCAAACGTATCCGAGAGGTCTTCTCCAAATTTTCCATGTTCGTATACGGCGGCGTCAACTTCGAACCGTATCGGGCAAAACTATTCGATACCATAGGAGGGCCCGTTGACTCGATTGAAACGTATCCGGCGTCGGAAGGCTTCCTCGCGTACCAGGATTCGCAACGCGATGAAGGACTATTACTTCTCCTTAACAGCGGTATCTTCTTCGAGTTCATACCGCTCGATCAATATCACACCGATAATCCTATGCGACTGTCCATCGAGGAAGTGGAATTGGGTCGCCAGTATGCCGTCGTCATCAATAGCAACGCAGGCCTGTGGTGATACTCTATTGGCGACACCGTCCGTTTCGTTTCAAAGAATCCGTATCGGGTACGTGTTACCGGCCGCATCAAGCACTTCATT
>DASVCT010000180.1:0-15981 GCA_036381475.1 Cyclobacteriaceae bacterium | reverse complement strand
ATCGAATGGACGCGTCAGGAAGGTGCCGACTACAGCGGCCTTGCCGAAGTGTATGGTGGAGTTACTGAACAATATGGAAACTACCTCCGCCACGTCATGCGATATGTCGGCGGAACGTACCAGACGCTGAAGACGTACAATCAACCCGGCGCTGTCTATCAACCTGTACCCGCGCACCTGCAACGAAACGCCATTCATTTTCTCGATGAGCATTTGTTCACCACACCTACCTGGTTACTCGACTCGGTGATTCTGGCCCGCGTCGGCCGTTCTCCCCTGCAAATCGTTGAACGGTTCCAGAACCAGGTGCTCTCCAATCTCCTCAGCGTCTCGAACCTTCGCGAGTTGATTAACGCGGAATCCATGCACGGTCTGCGCACGTACAGCCTGTCCAGCTTCTTTTACGACATGGACCGCTTCATCATGAGAGAAGTACGGACCAACCAGCCCGTCGACATCTTCCGCCGTTCACTGCAACGCAACTACGTTGACAAACTATTGCGACTGATCGAACCCTCCTCATCAATAAGCTATAACGACATCGTCCCGGAAACCATCGCCCAACTCAAGTCGCTGCGCGATCGGTTGCCCAGGGCCATCAGGAAAACTGATGACGTCCCCACACGACACCACTTTCAATACATCCTGGATCAACTCACTGCAGCCTTGCCGGCCGACTGACCAGCTACTCCCCTCGCAGGAGCAATCGAAATTCATTCAGTATCATTGCCGTCGCGCCCCACACGACCTCACGCTGGACTTCAAAGTGCGGCGCAATCAGGGGAAGGCTTGTGCCGGACAAGACCTCGCGCTTCGTGATTTCGCGCTGGAGACGAAGCTGAGACACTGAGCCCAGCAGCACACGGTCCACTTCGCGAGGATCTGGAATAAATTCCGGTACGCCTTCATAGGTGCCCACGATTGGGGTAATGTAAATGTTGCTCACAACAACGTTGAAGCTGGTCAGCTGTCCGAGTGCCGTGACCTTTTCGCCAAGAATGCCAATCTCCTCCTCTCCTTCCCTGAGGGCTGTCTGTAACACGGTTTCGCCGGGTTCCGCTTTTCCGCCGGGAAGGCTTACCTGTCCACCGTGGACCCCTGCATACGCGGGACGTTTGATGAGCGGGAAGTAGATTTCCCCGGCCTGCTGGAAGAGCAGCAGCAACACACTCCCCTGCCTGACCGGCGCGCTCGCGCGATACCGCGGTCGCCTATTGCCCCGCGAGGACGGAAACATCGCCTCGTGGGCTGTCGTCCCGGGCAACGGCTGTTGCAGGCGTTCCTCCAGGTAACGCGCCAATTCAGAAAGATCGAACTCACCCTCGAAAGTCATGCGATCATGCTTTTAAGAAAATCCCCGCGATCTCGTCAACCCTTCTTTTCCAATGCCAGCTTCAGATATTGCTTTGCTTCTCTTACTGTTGAATCCATTTCCAGCGCCCGTTCCAGTAGCCTCACAGCATTAACGGGATCACCGGAAAGGTAATAGTAGATGCCCTTGTTGCGATAGGCCCAGGCGTTGAGCGGGTCTTTCACAATACTCTTGTCGATCTCGCTAAGCGCTTCCGGGAGCTTACCTGTCATAAGCAATACATAAGCGCGGTTGTTGAGGAAGTATGGGTCATCGGGGCGAAGCGAAAGTGCCTTTTCGATGTAATCCATCGCCTGGTCGTAGTTCCCCTCATCGATGCCGATCAGTGCTAGTATATTGTATGCGTTCGGTTCATCCGGCGCCATGCCGACAGCCGTTTCAATAACAAGCTGTGCTGAATCCAATTTGCCTTCATAATACAGTACTGCACCCAGGTTGATCCACGCTTCAGCATTCTCCCGGTCGCGTTTCAGCAACTTACGAAACTCAGTTTTAGCCGCACCATAGTCCCTGGCCGCGGTGTAGATCAGGCCTCTTAGATGAGGGATCACAGCCGTGTCGGGTTTCAACTCCTGCGCTTTATCAAGATCGCCGAGCGCGCGCGACCAGTCGCCCATCTTATAACCGACATTCGCGCGATTAATCCAGGCGTCGACAAAATCCGGCCGGCACATGAGCGCGTGGGAATAGCTTTCGATAGCCTCTGCGTTCTGCCCGCGATTGAACTGAACGGTACCCAGGTTATTCCAGGCATCGGCAAAACAGCTGTCCAGTATTATGGCTTCGCGGAAAAACCTTTCGGCCTGGTCCGGATTATTTCGCCGGATCATCTCATTCCCCCGCATTAGAAAGCGCTGCACCCGTACCTCCCGGCTTTCCTGGCAGGCAGAGGTTATTGCCATAACCGTCAGGACAGCTGGAACCAAGCGCAAAATGAGCCTTCTTAAATCCCTCCAGGTGATAAAAGACGTTTTAGAAACTGGCATACTGAGACCTCCCCTCCCGCTCAATCTTCAAATTTAGGACTAATTGGGGTAGAAAACGGGGCTAATATTTTGAATTTAGCGCCTGAGTTCATTACTTCGCAGTGCAAAAATCAATGAAAGCGACGTTCAGTACCGGCTTGCATCACCACCATCATGGATCTTCCACGATGCGTGACTAGCTATGTGCTGATTAAAAACCTATAGGAACAAAAGGCTTGTCACGTTGTGACAGGCCTTTTTTGTTGACCCTAATGATAACAACGTATAGCCATTACGAATGAACACAGTACTCAGGATCGCCATCCAGAAATCAGGACGCCTTCAGCAGGGTTCGCTCGACCTGCTGAAAGAGAGCGGGCTTTCGTTTAGTAACGGGAAAGACCAACTCAAAGCGCCCGCGCAGAATTTTCCTGCTGAAGTGTTGTTTCTGCGCGACGACGATATCCCTCAATATGTTGAGGATCACGTCGCCGACGCCGGCATCGTCGGCGAAAACATTGTCGCAGAGAAAAAGAAAAACATAAGCGTCGTCAAGCGACTCGACTTTGCACGGTGCCGCCTCTCGCTTGCCATCCCACGCGGTGAACAATACGACGGGCTCCAGTGGTTCAACGGGAAGAACATTGCCACGTCATACCCTAACATTGTCGCTGACTTTCTGAAAGAGCGAGGTATTCAGGCAGGTCTGCACGAAATCAGCGGCTCTGTCGAGATCGCCCCGGGCATCGGTCTGGCCGAGGCGGTGTGCGATCTGGTCAGCAGTGGGAGCACGTTGCTCAGCAATGGACTTCGCGAGGTGGAGGTTGTGATGCAATCGGAAGCGGTTCTCGTGGCGAATCCCGAGCTGTCGAAGGAAAAACGGGAAATACTCGACAAGCTGCTGTTCCGCATAACGGCGGTAATGAAGGCGAAGAACAGCAAGTACATTCTTCTCAATTGTCCTAACGAGGCCATCGAAAGGATCACACGCATCATCCCAGGGATGAAAAGTCCGACTATCATGCCGTTAAGCCGCGAGGGATGGAGTTCGCTGCACTCAGTTGTCGATGAAAACGACTTCTGGGACCGTATCGACTTGCTGCGCGAATCCGGCGCTGAAGGCATCCTCGTCATTCCCATAGAAAAGATGATCGTCTGAACTACGCCATGGAAATAATCTACAACCCGCAGCCGGAAACCTGGAAAGACCTTTGCGAGAGACCGCAGTTGGACAGAGATTTCCTTGATCCGGTCATCCGCCGTATTCTTGGGGAAGTCCGATCGCGGGGTGATCAGGCATTGATTGATCTGACTCTCGAATTTGATGCGGTGAGCATTACCTCACTCCCTGTCACGGTCAACGAGAAGGAACGCGCCGGTGCATCCCTCAATGAAGATCTGAAGTCGGCCATGCGCCTCGCCGCAAGCAACATCGAGACCTTTCACGCCAGTCAAAGGCAAGAGACCAGGGTCATCGAAACGATGCCGGGCGTTAAGTGCTGGCGTCAGGCCGTCCCCATTGACAAGATCGGTATATACATCCCCGGTGGATCAGCACCGTTGTTCTCTACCGTTCTTATGCTCGGAATCCCCGCGCGTCTCGCCGGTTGCAGGGAAGTAATCCTGTGCACGCCACCGGACAAGCAGGGACAGGTCAACCCGGCCATCTTGTATGCAGCCGAGCTTGCCGGCATCAGCAAGATATTCAGGGTGGGCGGTGCGCAGGCCATAGCAGCGATGGCATACGGTACAGCATCGATACCGTCAGTGTACAAGATTTTCGGTCCGGGCAACCAGTTCGTCACGCGGGCCAAACAAATAGTTAGCGAAGAGGGCATCGCCATTGACATGCCCGCCGGTCCATCGGAAGTGCTTGTGCTTGCGGACGCTACGGCGGACCCCGTATTCATCGCATCCGACCTGCTATCGCAAGCGGAGCACGGTTCAGACAGTCAGGTCATGCTTGTAGCGATGAACGACGTCGATGTCGCGGCCATTCAAGCTGAAGTGGAGCGCCAGCTGAAAGAGCTCCCGCGTCGGGATGTGGCGGCGCGTGCGCTGGAAAATAGCCACGCTGTTGTATTCGACGCGCTGGATACGGCGCTACAGTTCGCAAATACGTATGCTCCCGAACATTTGATCATCAACACCGCTAACGCATCGTCGCTGGCAGGGCGAGTCACAAATGCCGGTTCCGTGTTTCTCGGACCCTGGTCGCCGGAGTCGGCCGGCGATTATGCCTCGGGCACCAACCACACGCTACCCACGAACGGGTATGCGCGGGCGTTCGCGGGCGTATCGCTCGACAGCTTCGTCAAGTACATCACCTTCCAGGAAATCACGACCGAAGGCCTGAAGGCGATCGGTCCCATCGTGGAACGGATGGCAGAAGCTGAATCACTTCAGGGCCACAAGGCGGCTATTACAAAACGTCTGGAACGCTTAAACAGGAATTGATTGGATCGGAATATGAACATCGGTGATCTCGTTCGTCGCAACATCCGCGAACTCAAACCTTATTCATCGGCGCGCGATGAGTTCAGCGGCGAGGCTGCGGTATTCCTCGATGCCAACGAGAACCCCTACCCTTCGCCCTTCAATCGCTATCCGGATCCGCTTCAGAAAAAGCTGAAACAACGGATCTCGGAGTTGAAGGGCGTTCCCACCGAACGGATATTCCTCGGAAACGGAAGCGACGAAGCCATCGACTTGATCATTCGGGCTTTTTGTGAACCTTCCGCTGATGCGATACTGATCCCGGAGCCCACGTACGGCATGTACGCGGTGTGCGCGGATGTCAATAATGTGTCCGTGAGGCGGGTGGCGCTGACAAACAACTTTCAACTCGATGTTGCGGCCGTGCTCGACCATGCAGACCCAGCCGTGAAAGTGATCTTCCTTTGTAGTCCCAACAACCCGAGCGGCAACCTCCTCGATCGTGACACCATACTTCGTATTGCACGCGACTTCCGCGGACTGGTGGTAGTTGATGAAGCGTATATCGACTTTGCATTTACGGAAAGCCTCACCCGACGCCTCGACGACAACCCGAACCTCGTCGTGCTCCAGACGCTGTCAAAGGCGTGGGGCCTTGCCGGGTTGCGACTCGGAATGTGCTTTGGGTCGCCATTGATCGTCGACGTGCTGAACAAGATCAAATACCCATACAACATCAGCTCGCTCACGCAGCAATATGCGCTGGAAGCCTTGAAGGAGGAACAGCGCAAGGAAGCCTGGGTTCGCGAGATTCTGAATGAGCGGACGACCCTTACAGCATCCTTAAAGGAGTTATCAATCGTGCGGCAGATTCATCCCAGTGACGCCAACTTTGTTTTGGTCCGGGTGGACGACGCTCCGCTAATTTACCGGAAACTGATGGAGCAGGGCACTATTGTGAGAGACCGGTCGCGGGTTACTCTTTGTGAAAACTGCCTGCGGATAACGGTTGGCACTCCCGCGGAGAACGAGATCCTTATCCGTCAACTTCGCGAGATTGCAGCAACGGAACAAAAATCAAACGCAAGCCTATGAGACGCGTCCTTTTTATAGATCGCGACGGAACGCTTATTATCGAGCCGCCAGACGAACAGGTCGACAGCCTGGAAAAGCTCGACTATTATCCTGGCGTATTCACGTGGCTCGGAAAGATCGCACGTGAGGGCTCATTCAGTCTGGTGATGGTTACAAACCAGGATGGTTTGGGAACTGAGCGTTTTCCGGAAGCCCATTTCCGTCCTGTGCATGAGCGTATGATGCGTACGTTGGCAGCAGAGGGGATCACGTTCGACGACGTGCACATCGACCGCTCCCTTCCCGAACAAAATTTGCCGACGCGAAAACCGGGCACCGGCATGCTCACCGCATATTTCACTGGCGATTATGATCTTCCCGGATCATTCGTCATTGGCGACCGTCTCACCGACGTGGAGCTCGCAAAAAATCTTGGAGCCCGTGCGATCCTCCTTAACGACGGCAGCCTTCGCGATATATTGGTTGAGCGTGGCCTTGATGAATATTGCGTCCTTGTGACCCCGTCCTGGCAGGACATCTACGAATACCTGATGCTCCCTCCACGGAAGGCTCATGTCCGACGCACGACCCGCGAAACGGATATCGATGTAACCGTCGGCCTGGATGGAACAGGGACCTCTTCCATTTCAACGGGCATCGGATTCTTCGATCACATGCTGGAGCAACTGGCACGCCACGGCGGCATCGACCTTAATATCGCTGTTAAGGGCGATCTTCACATCGACGAACACCACACCATCGAGGATACAGCGTTGGCCCTGGGAGAAGCTTTTGCTACTGCGCTGGGCGACAAAAGGGGGCTCGCCCGCTACGGTTTCTGCCTTCCTATGGACGATTGTCTGGCGCAGGTTGCCGTTGACTTCGGCGGCAGGCCGTGGCTGGTATGGGATGCGGTATTCACGCGCGAGAAAATCGGCGAGATGCCGACCGAAATGTTTTTTCACTTTTTCAAATCGTTTGCGGATGCTTCGAAGGCCAACCTCAACGTTAAGGCGGAGGGCACGAATGAGCATCACAAGATCGAGGCGATCTTCAAAGCGTTCGCGAAGGCGATCAAGATGGCCGTAAAGCGCGAACCCGGAAGTCGCGAACTACCGACGACGAAAGGAATGTTATGACCGCGATCGAAGCTTTGCCATGGAACTAGCAATAATAAAATATAATGCGGGAAATATCCGATCCGTGTCTTTCGCACTGGAACGGTTGGGGATAGCGTTCGACATCACGGATGACCATGAAACGATCGCGAAGGCCGACCGGGTGATCTTTCCCGGCGTCGGCGAAGCGCGAAACACCATGGCTTATCTGAAAGAGAGAAAGCTCGACACGTTGATCCGTGGACTTCGTCAGCCCGTGCTTGGGATATGTCTGGGTATGCAGTTGCTTTGCGCGCATTCGGACGAATATGATACACCTTGTCTGGGCGTGTTCGACCAGACGGTCAGGCGATTCAATCCCAGCGGCGACATGAAGGTGCCACACATGGGATGGAACGCACTCAGGGTAACGAACGGATGGCTTGATCCATCACTGAACGGCGCCCACGTTTACTTTGTTCACAGCTATTACGTGCCGACAAACGAATGGGCATCGGCAGAAACGGACTACATCGTACCGTTCAGCGCTGCCATGCACAAGGACAACTTTTTCGCCGTTCAGTTTCACCCTGAAAAATCGGCGGAAGCAGGCGTAAAGGTCCTTAGGAGTTTCCTGAAGGCGGGCACCCTTCTAGAAAGAACATAATCGACCATGCATATTATACCGGCAATTGATCTTATAGACGGCAAATGCGTTAGGCTCACGCAGGGTGACTATGCGCAGGAGAAAGTGTATCGTGACAACCCACTGGACGTAGCGCGCGAGTTTCAGGACGCAGGTTTTACAAGACTTCACGTGGTCGATCTCGACGGAGCAAAAAGCGGACGTGTGGTGAACTGGAATGTGATCGAAACGATATGCAGTGGGACGTCGCTAAAGGTGGATGTCGGTGGAGGCATCAAGAAGGAGGAGGACCTGAGACGATTGTTCGACTCCGGGGCAAACCAGGTTAACCTGGGAAGTATAGCAGTGCGGGATCCCGGGATGGTACGTAAGTGGATTCAAACCTACGGTGCAAGGATTATTTTGAGTGCAGATGTACGTGATGGGTACGTCGCGATAAGCGGCTGGCAGGAAGCCTCGCGCGTTACGGTCGACGACCTGATAAAAAGTTATCTGCCCGCTGGGCTCTCGTTTGTCACATGTACGGACATTTCCGCTGACGGCACGCTGGCTGGTCCCGCAGTCGATCTGTATGAGCACCTGGTTTCCGCGTTTCCCACGGTGCGGATTATTGCCAGTGGAGGTGTCGGATCAATCAACGACATCGAACAGCTGGCAGCTACGAACGTTTACGGCGTTATCGTGGGAAAGGCCCTGTATGAAGGAAAAATTACCGCTGCAGAGTTGACTGCGCGCACCGAAAGATAATATGCTGACACGCCGGATTATACCCTGCCTTGACATTAAAGACGGTCGCACCGTCAAGGGCATTAACTTCGTCAATATCCGCGATGCCGGCGACCCGGTTGCGCTTGCGGCCAGTTACGCAGAACAGGGAGCAGATGAACTGGTGTTCCTCGACATTTCTGCCACAGATGAGCAACGCAAGACGTTCGCCGGACTGGTAAAAGAAATCGCGCGCGTTATCAACATACCGTTCACCGTGGGTGGTGGAATTTCTTCCGTGGCCGATGTCGCACCATTGCTAGACTCAGGGGCAGACAAGGTGAGCGTAAACTCGTCGGCAGTGCGAAGGCCGGCTCTCATCGATGAGCTCGTTCAGGCGTTCGGATCGCAGTGCATTGTCCTCGCGATAGATGCCCGGAAGACAGGAAACATCTGGACGGTACACACGCATGGAGGCAAGAAACCCAGTGACAAGCGCTTGTTCTCGTGGGCTAAGGAGGGGCAGGAACGCGGGGCCGGTGAAATTCTGTTCACCAGCATGGACCACGACGGAACAAAGAGCGGCTTTGCTAACGATGCATTGAGAAAATTGCATGAGTTGCTCACAATCCCCGTGATTGCTTCGGGCGGAGCGGGCAACACGGAACACTTTCTTGAGGCGTTTGTCATCGGAAAGGCTGATGCTGCCCTCGCCGCCAGCATCTTTCACTATGGCGAGATAGGAATAACAGAACTGAAACAGTACCTGGCAAATCGCGACGTGCCGGTACGCTTGTGAACCGAAATGTGAATCATGGAACTGAATATCGACTTTGAAAAGAATGGCGGACTTGTTCCCTGTATAGTCCAGGACGACCGCTCGCTTCGCATTCTGATGATGGGATACATGAACGCTGAAGCCTTAAAAAAAACGCAGGAGGATGGTCGCGTTACGTTTTACAGCCGAAGCAAGGGCAGGCTATGGACGAAGGGTGAAACGTCCGGCAATTTTCTTGACGTCGTAGCTATAATTCCCGATTGCGACAACGACACCCTCCTGATCCGGGCCGTACCTCACGGTCCGGTGTGCCACACGGGAGCGGACACATGTTTCAGCGAATCAAACAACGGCTTTTCCCTGGCTTATCTCGAAAGGGTTATTCGCAAGCGGCGCGACGAACCGGCGGAAGGTTCGTATACGACAAGCTTGTTTCAGCAGGGTATTAACAAGATCGCCCAGAAAGTGGGTGAAGAGGCGGTGGAGTTGATCATTGAATCGAAGGACGACAACCGCGAGTTGTTTCTCAATGAAGCGGCGGACCTGATTTATCATTACCTCGTTCTCCTGACGGCAAAAGGCTTCCGCCTCGATGACGTCGCCAACACCCTTGCCGCACGACACGTGGAGAAATAATTGGTCAGAATCTAATGTCCTCGTACACTCCGGCTGTGCTGGTTCTGCAGGAAAGGCGTCCCTTCAGGGCGTTGGGTTTGAACAGGGACTTGCCGAGGAGCATACGCACACATTCCTGTATCCCTTCGGTGATGGAAGGATGCGGGTGAACGCATTCGGCCAGCTCTTCCACACCTTTGTTCATGGAGATCAGCAAGGCAACGGCTTGTATAGCACTACTTGCATGGTTGCCAACGACCTTCATGCCGAGTATCTTCATTTTGTCATCGTTGGTAACCAGCAGTTTGATAAACCCCTGAGTGTTTCTTTTTGCAATAGCCCGTGGAATGCAGCTGTAATCCAGGGTCACGACTTTGTAGTCGATGCCCTTTTCCAGCGCTTGCGTTTCGTTCAGACCAACACTTGCAACTTCCGGGTTGAGGAACATGATCGTACTGATGTTCTCATACACCAGCTTACGCTTTGGATTGCCGAAGATGCGCTCAACGGCATAACGGCCCTCGAGTTCCCCTACATTGACCAGTGAAATATCGGCAGTAAGATCTCCCACAGCATAAATGGTAGGTACGTTCGTCTGCGTGTCGTGATCCTCGATCCCGCGTTTGCCGATCGTGATGTTCACGTTCTCGTCCCATAGATTCTCATAGTTGGGCACCCGACCCACGGCAATAAGCGCCTTCGCTACGTTGAAGGTGGCACTGCTGCCATCATCGTACTCAAGCTCGTACTCCACGCGTCCGTCCCTGACTTCAATGCGTGTCAACCGTGAATTCCGGTGGATCAACACACCGTTGCTTTCCATGTTACGCTCGATGACACGGACAACGTCTTCATCTTCAAAAGGCAGTATGCGATCTCCCTTGTCGATCAAATGGACTTTCGTCTTTCCGAAACCGGAAAATATCGTCGCATATTCGCAACCGATCACCCCAGCCCCCACGATGACCATGCTCTCCGGAAACTCGTCCATGTGTTCGATGCCGTCGCTGGTCATGATATATTTTTCGTCGACTGTAATTCCGGGCAATTTCCGCGGGCGGCTACCGGTTGCCAGGATAATGTAGTCCCCCCAGACGACCTCTTTGTTTGCGCCATCGGTGATCTCGATCTCATTCTGACTGATGAGCCGGGCCGTTCCTCTGCGAAACGCAAGGAGGCCGCGGTACTCGGGCGTTGCCTCGACGAGTCTCAGGTGTTCTTCCAGCATTGTCTTTCTTTCAGCCACAGCATGACGCACCTCATCCCGAATTTCCTTGTAGTTGATACGGGGAACCTTAATATCGAATCGTTTCAGGTGCTTGCGGAAAGACGCCGTCTCCCGGGCAAGCTCCCACCATGTCTTCGAGGATAGCGCCCCGTTGGTCACACCTGCACCGCCAACCTGGTTGCGTTCGATAATCAGCGTCTTCTTTTTGAAATCGAGGGATCGCATAGCCGCCGCATAACCGGATGGGCCGGCGCCGATAACAACGAGGTCGTATTTGTTCATAGTGCAAGATCGCGTTTGGGCATTCAGAACGCATCCCCGTCATTGTCAGGGGAAACGGCATTACTAAAATCGCATTTTGGCGGCGAATTCAATCACGTGCGGGGCCGCCCTTTTCATTACTCTTTCGGGAAATGTTACATTTGTCCGGTATTTTCCCATTACGCGCCAAATCCACCGGGACCACTACGTCATGGATCACCTCCTTGAGCTCGACAGAGACGTGTTTCTCTTCCTGAATAGTCTGAATACGCCCTGGCTGGATTCGGTGATGCCCTGGATCACGCGCACGGAATCCTGGATTCCGCTGTACCTCGTGCTGCTCTACCTGGTGATCAGGGAATTCCGAAAGGACAGTTGGGCCGTTCTGGTCGGCATTGCGCTGACAATCGTGATAGCAGATCAGGTGACCAGTAACCTCATGAAGCCTTTTTTCGAAAGACTGCGCCCCTCCCATGATCCTACGCTGGAGGGACTTGTTCACATTGTAAACGGATACCGCGGCGGACTGTACGGATTTGCCAGCGGACATGCCGCCAACACATTTGGAGTCACTACTTTTCTTGTCAGCGTGTTGTCACGATACCGCTGGATGTCATGGCTTTTTCTATGGGCCGGGTTGATGACGTATTCGCGAATTTATCTTGGAGTGCATTACCCTGGCGATATCCTCGTCGGGGCGATCGTGGGAATTACAGGAGCCCTGCTTTCACTGCGGCTAACCCGATATTGGCTGGAGCGTTTCGGACGGCAGGGGTCAGGTGTTGAGTTGCATTAACCGGCGCACATATTTTCCGAGGATGTCGAACTCGAGATTTACGCTGTCGCCTTCCCGCTTCGTGCCGAGGGTAGTCTGTTCGAAGGTGTAGGGAATAACTGAGACGACGAAAGCGCCATCGCGCGACTGGTAGCACGTGAGGCTGATGCCGTCGATGCAGATGGATCCTTTTTCTACTGTTATGTTTCCCGGTGCCGGATCGTACTCAAATCCAAACAGCCAGCTGCCGGCCTCATCACGGATACTTGTGATCCGTCCAACCTGATCGACATGTCCCTGAACGATGTGCCCGTCAAACCGGCCATCGGCCTTCATACTCCGCTCCAGGTTCACTTGGTCGCCGACGCGAAGTGCGCCAAGGGTACTGCGCGAAAGCGTTTCCTTAACCATCGTGACCCAGTGCGTGTCTCCTTCCGTCCGAACCACCGTCAGGCAGACTCCGTTGTGTGAAACGCTTTGGTCCACCCTGAGTTCCCGGCCGATAGCGCTCTCCACCGCCAACTGCACGTTGCCGCCGCTGCGTTCTACCGCGCGCACGGTTCCCATGGCTTCAACTATTCCTGTAAACATACCGGCAAAATACTTCCGTTTTCACATTTTCAAAATTTGGTTTATAATATAAACTAGTTTACATTGCACCAATTAAATTCAGCATTCCTATGGAACCTACTGAAAAACAGATGACTGCACAGGAAAGCCTGGAACTGATCACCGCGATGATACACCAGGCGAAAACGGGTATCCGGCAAAAGAGCTTCTATTTTTTGCTGTGGGGATGGGTGGTTGCCCTGGCTTTCCTGGGCGGATATGTGTTGCTGAAAGCCGGGTACCGGCAACCTTACCTGATCTGGTTCATTACCATTCCTGCGGCGGTCCTGTCTTTCCTGTACGGATCCCGCGTACGTCGCCAATCCGGTCCTGCTACCCAGTTGGAGTCCATTATGATGTGGTCGTGGGTGGCGCTCGCAGTTACCGTCGTTATCTTCATCATTTTCGGTCGACAGGTCAACTATCATCTCAACGCACTGATTCTTGTTGTCAGCGCAATTCCCACATTCGTGTCCGGAGTGGTTTTGCGATTCCGCCCGATGATCCTCGGTGCCATCTTATTCTGGATAGCAGGTATTGTTTGTTTCCTTGTCTCGTATGATTGGCAGATGCTCGTAGGCGCCGTTGCCGTCGCGCTGGGGTACCTTGTTCCGGGATACCTGCTGAAGCGCGGTGCTGGATCGTGACAATAATGTTCAAGGCACTTGATCCCCTACTTCATTCACAATTGCGACTTGCTGTCATGTCGCTCCTTATCAGCATGAAATCAGCGCAGTTTACATACCTCAAAGAGAAGACGGGCAGTACAGCCGGCAATCTGAGCGTTCAACTCGATAAACTTGCTGCGGCAGGATACGTCGCGATTGAGAAGTCATTCAAAGGAAAAAAGCCGGTTACCACAGTTTCGATAACACCAACGGGCATACGCGCTTTCGAAGAGTATGTTGAGAGCCTCCGACAATACATCGACAAACAGCAAACCCAATAGCAACTTCACAAACCCTAACTACAATTTTCTATGAAAACTCCGATCACATTATTGCTTACGGCCTGCGTCTTCACCTTCGGCAGCGTTAAGGGGCAAGCGCCCAACTTCGCTCCACAGTGTAAACAACAATTGCAAAAACTCGCAGCGTTGTCCGGAAAATGGAAGGGAAGCGGCACGGTTTCTATGGGTCCGGGACGCGTAGAGACTTTCGCACAAACCGAAGACGTACAGTTCAAGCTGGACAGTACGATCCTTCAAATCGAAGGCATAGGAAGACGGCAATCGGGTAACGAAGTAGCCTTCAATGCACTGGCTATCATCAACTTCGATGTCCGTCAAAGCGATTACACAATGAGATCCTACCTGCGGGATGGCCGTTGGACGGACGCCTGGTTCAAGGTCGTAGAAAAAAACTCATTCACATGGGGATACGACCTGCCCGGGAATGCCGGACAGATCCGGTACACCATCACCTTGAATGACGCTGGTCAAACGTGGCAGGAAATCGGCGAATTCTCCTCGGACGGATCGACCTGGCACAAAGTATTCGAGATGAACCTCACCAAGGAATTGTAAATTCCTGCTTTGTCCTATATTCGTCCATGGAGTTTGGAAAGCTAGATGCTGCTGAATTTGACAGCGTAGACTTTACCCTGCCTCCGGACGATGAGGAGACGGCGCGGGTGTTGGCTAAAGCGAAGTCCGGGCCAGGAAACGTATCGGTATATACCGGCTGTGCCAAGTGGGGCCGAAAGGAATGGATCGGTCGGATTTATCCGGAGGGGACTAAGGAAGACGATTTTCTAACACTCTACGGGCAACACTTCAACTGCATCGAACTGAACGCAACGTTCTATAAGTTGCCGTCGGTTCGTCAGGTCGAAGCGTGGAAGTCGAAAGTACCACCCGGGTTCTTGTTCTGTCCGAAGTTCAATGACAAGATCACACACCGCAAGCGCCTTAAGGACGCAGAAGAATACACACAGGTATTCCTGAAGGGTGTAGCAGCGTTTGGAGAAAATCTTGGCCCGGTTTTTCTCCAGACGCCTCCCAATTATGCCCCGAAAAATTTCGACGTCCTCCGCCAGTACCTGGAATCCCTTCCCGAAAGTCTTGACGTCTTTGTTGAATTGCGCCACCCCGGATGGTTCTCCGACCCGGATATGAAACGGAAGGTGTTCGGTCTCTTCGAAGAGCGCGGCGTCGGCGCCGTAATTACCGACGCAGCAGGTCGGCGCGACTGCGTCCACATGCGGCTTACAACATCAAGCGCCTTCATCCGCTTCGTCGGCAACAGCCTCCACCCTACGGACTATCAGCGATGTGACGATTGGGTACGACGCATAGGCCATTGGGTAGAACTGGGTCTCCGCAGGGTATTCTTCCTGATGCACCAACAGGAGGAAGTCTATTCACCCGAACTATGCCGATACTTCATCCGGCAGGTGAACCAGGCCGGATATGCTTCTCTTCCTGAACCCCGGTTTGCTACGGCCGATTAAGATCCGGCCCGGCATCATCTTGATGCTGATGGGGCAGCCAGGTCCTGTCCTATCTGGCGTTCATTTCCGCGCGAATCCACGACAATAACTTTTGCCGCGTCTGAAGGTATCCTAACTTTTCGCGTCGATTGCGAGAGGTATCCTAAACCGTGGAATACTTCTTTCGTTTCCTTTTTGCCACCTTCGTATTCAATGATCACCCGCACGTCCGCCGGTTGGACCGCAAACCAACGGGTATCGTCCGATTGCACGCGCTGGAACACCCGAAGGCTGTCGCGATTTTGCGTAGCAATAAAAAGCTGCGCGCCATCTGCGGTTACCAGGCTGGCCAGTGCCTTTCCATCGCCGCCGACATGGAAGCCGCTGGTAGCCGGCTCAACCGATCTGAAATTACCCGCTCCGTCGCCCAAAAGTACCAATCCCTTTAACGCATCCATCCTTCCCACGAAGACTTCATTCCCGTAATCATTGCCAACAACCAGAACATCGGCATTTCCGTCGCCGTTAACATCTTCGATGACGAGTCCGTTCACGGGAGCCACCTGTGCTTCAACAGGAAGCGGTGAAACCTTGAACTTAAATCCACCAAGGTTCTCTATATACGACGACTGCATAAAATTGGCCGTCAGCCGCAACCCACCCTTCATGTCCTCTGGCGAGAGCAATTCATCCATCGTAGTTTGGCCATATTGGTTATAACTGGAAAACTGCTGCCTGAACTTGGGACTTTGGGAGATCAACTCATCCCAGAAATGTACCGGGAACAGTTTCCGGGCTGGCTGCTCGAACGACTCGGGCAAGTGACAGGCGAGAATGGGATCGATACTACCGTTGCCGTCAAAGTCGTTGGCAAATACTTCAAGGGGATACTCCGGCGTCGCACAATAACTGTTGTTCAACCCGTAGTTTCCCGCGATGAAGTCGATGTCGCCGTCGCCGTCGAAGTCGGCAGCTGCCAGGCTGTTCCAC
>DASVCT010000179.1:0-9657 GCA_036381475.1 Cyclobacteriaceae bacterium | reverse complement strand
ATTAAGGTGTGTGCGATCCCGTGTGTAAAGGCTTTTGCGGCCATATCGGGTTTTCATTAAAGTTATTGGCGAGAATATGGCGATTTCTCCTCACGGGTCAAATACATTTCTCTAAATTAAATCCTCCAAACGAAAACCTTTGAGCAATGAAATTATTGAGCTTGTTATTCCTTGCCACGCTGCTGTTGTCCGTCGGTCACGTGGCGGCGCAGACGACGCGTCCACTGCGCATTATTATGATCGGTGCGCATCCTGACGATTGCGATCAGGACGGCGGAGGTACGGCCATCCTGTTTTCCAGGATGGGCCATGCGGTAAAATTTGTATCCGTAACTAACGGTGACGCCGGCCATCAGTCGCAAGGGGGAGGTGCACTGGCCAAACGCCGTATGGCTGAGGCGCAGGAGGCGGCCAAGCGATTCGGTGTAACGTACGTGGTACTTGACAATCACGACGGCGCGTTGCTGCCAACACTGGATGTACGGTTGCAGATCATCCGCGAGATACGCAAGTGGAATGCCGACATTGTGATCGCACCGCGCCCCAACGACTACCACCCCGATCACCGCTATACGGGCGTACTCGTTCAGGATGCCGCTTATATGGTGGCTGTTCCCAATGTGGCAGCGGATACGCCGCCGCTCGAAAAGAACCCGGTGTTCCTGTATTTCCAGGATCATTTTCAGCGGCCGAACCCTTTCCGTCCCGACATCGCGATCGACATCACCCCTGTCTTCTCACAAAAGATCCACGCCATGGACGCCCACGTGTCGCAATTCTATGAATGGCTCCCCTGGATCGGCGGATTCCTGGATGAAGTTCCCTCCGATCCCGCGCAGCGCGAAAAATGGCTGGCAGAGAATCGTAAAGGACAGATTACTCCCGCGGTGAGGACGGCCCTCGAAAAATGGTATGGCAAAGAGAAGGCCGCCACGATTCAGTATGCGGAGGCTTTCGAAGTTTGCGAGTATGGTCGGCAGCCTGATGAAGCCGAGCTTCGTCGTCTGTTTCCGATGATACCCGCACGGTAAGGCCACCCTGATCTGAATCAACCCTCATGAAACGGTATTTCATCATCATCATCGCCTTTGTGATCCTGGCCTCGGCCGCGCTGTTCTTTTATGATTACTTCCGCCCGCTAAGTCCGCCCGCGGAAGTATCCCTTACCAACCGCGACCTAACGGTGTCGGTTAACTACAGCAGGCCCTCAGTGCGGGGAAGACTGATATTTGGCGAGCGCGACCAGCAGGCCCTGCAACCGTACGGTGAATATTGGAGGCTTGGCGCAAACGCGGCGACGGAAGCCACCTTTACAGACGATGTGTTGTTCAACGGGATGGCTTTGGCAGCAGGCACCTACCGGATGTATGCAATACCTGGTCGTGATTCGTTTGAAATCGTTTTGAACACGGAGCTCGGCATTTCAGGTTCGCAGCCACCTGACCACGGCCGCGATGTGCTTCGTACCAGCGTCCCTGTGGAAAAACCCGCAGCCCCTGTTGAGCAGTTTACGATCACCCTGGAGGAAGCGAGAGATGGCATCGATATGGTCTTCGAATGGTCGGATGTGCGATTTGTTGTCCCGGTAACTATTCCGTAGCACGATGGTGACCCTGCTGCCTATTGCGAAACGAATAGAAGACAACGCGGCATTTGCTGCTATCCCAGATTGTGTTGAGATACTTTGCATGTCGGTAAAGTACTACGACATGATCGGCTACTATCCGCCCTGGATCGGATACTTCGTAGAATCCGATGGGGTGCTCAAAGGCTCTGGTGGCTTTAAGGGCGCCCCGTTCAAGGGTAGGGTAGAAATCGCTTACGGTACTTTCAGCCAGTTTCGCAACCAGGGCATCGGTACGGCCATTTGCCGGAAGCTCGTAGAAGTTGCGTTGGCAACAGACCCCACTGTCCTGGTCGCTGCGCGAACGCTGCCCGAGAAAAACTACTCTGCCCGCATCCTGGAAAAGAATGGCTTTGTGTGGGCAGGAATGGTATATGACGACGACGATGGCGACGTATGGGAATGGCATTATCCGCTCCAGGTTGCGCCGAAATAGTGGATAACTTGCCGTTGGCATAAAGGATCGTGTTGATCAGATCAAGATCGTACCTTACAGCAAATGCGATCCGGCCCTCGCCACGCCGTTCCATAACTTCCTGTTCTGATTCAAAAACCTTCATGATCAACAGAAGAACTTTCCTTAGGCAGCTCGGCGGAAGCGCAGCCGGGGTGGCTACCATCGTCTGGCTACCAGGCTGCGCAGGCAAAGCGAGCGAGGCTGTTGCCGGCATTTATTCCCCCGAGTCGCAGGGCATCGCCTCGCAAGGCCTCATCGACTTCCTCGAAGCGGTTAACGCGAGCGACCTAGAGTTCCACAGTATCATGATCAACCGGAACGGCAAGCTCGTCCTCGAAGGATGGTGGGAACCCTTCCAAAAGGAGTACGTCCATACCTTGTACTCATTGAGCAAGAGCTTTACGTCTACCGCGGTGGGTATGCTCTATGATGATGGTAAACTGAAGCTTGATGACAAGGTAATATCCTTCTTTCCCGACAAACTTCCGTCGCAGGTCAGCGATAACCTGGCGTCTATGCGGGTTTACGACTTGCTGACGATGCACACGGGGCATACCGAGGACACTTTAGGCAAGCTTCGCGAAGGGGATGACGACTGGATCAAAACTTTTCTTTCGCTCGACGTTCCTGCGGCGCCGGGAACGCATTTCCTTTATAATACGGGAGCAACATACATGCTGTCGGCCATTGTTCAGAAGGTGAGCGGACAGAACGTAATGAACTTTCTGAAGCCACGACTCTTCGAACCCCTGGGCATCGAAGGCGCCGATTGGGAGACTGATCCGCATGGTATCAATGTCGGTGGATACGGTCTTCGCATCCGCACCCAGGATATTCTCAACTTCGGACAATTGTACCTGCAGGAGGGCGAGTGGAAAGGCAACCGGCTTCTTTCGCGGGGATGGGTTTCGGAGGCCACCAGGAAACAGGTCGATTCACAGGATAACGACAGCGACTGGGGGCAGGGCTACGGCTACCAGTTCTGGCGGTGCAAGCCGGGATGTTATCGTGGCGACGGTGCTTATGGCCAGTATTGCATCGTGGTCCCGGAAAAAAATGCGGTTATTGCCATTACCAGCGAAACCCGCGACATGGGCGCTTCCATGCAACTCGTTTGGGACCACATATTGCCTGCAATGGGCGACACGCCCTCCCTGCCGGAAGACTCCGCCGCAAAGGAGAAGCTTACAGCGATGGCCCGAAGCCTCATACTGCCTCTTACCAAGACGTCTCTGGCGACAGACCGCCAGGAGCAGGTGAACGGCAAGACATACCAATTCGCCGACAACACCTTCAAAGCAGAACGCGTATCATTTTCCTTTGCTGGTGATATTTGCGAAATCACCGTCGTTGAGGATGGCAAGACCATCCAGTTCCGAAGCGGCGCAGGGGCCTGGGTTACCGGTGGCGAAAAACCTGGCAACAGTCTGTTTGCTCTTCGCGGCCGCACACCGGTAAAGACTGCCATCAGCAGCCATTATCACTGGGATGATGCCAATACGCTCGTGGTGACGGCGAAGTATGTTGAAAACGCCCACCACGATGTCTTCACGTTTGCCTTTTCCGATCAGGGACTGGAGTTGAACTTCGGCAACAGCGTTTCTCTCTTCAGAGACGAACCCGATCCGCGAGCACCAATCTCCGCCCAACGTTCGGCCACCTAGTTTTTTCAGTTGCAGATGCAGAGGCAGACGCAAGAGCATGGCGTAACTCGTTGCATCTGCGTCTGCATCTTGCATCTACTCCTCATGCTCCTGTCTCAACGTTCAACCTCCGGGCGACATATAGCGACACAAGACTGAACGCCACGGCGATGAATCCGACATACGGATAGTTGGCAAGGGCCTTGATATCGCTGCCGGTAACCGACGGTTTTTCTGTAATAATGAGTCCCCCGATAAAAGAGGCAAGCCCCGAAGTGAGCTGCTGTACGGACGAACGAATGCTCATGTAGCTGCCCCGATTTTCAGGACGAATGAGGGCAGTCTCCATAGTGGTTGAGGGTACCATACGACCGTTGCTGAAAATGAAAAATATCCCGGTGATTACGAGGGCAAGCCACAGCGACACAGGCGGCAGGTTTGTGATGACCAGTATCGGGATAATCACAAGTGACCCGAAGATCGTGAATATCTTAAGCCTTCCGTGTTTGTCCGCCATCTTGCCAACCCAGGGCGAAAAGAACATGGTGCAAAGACCGCCGACGAGATAGATGTAAGCGAGCTGATCGTTGGTGAAGCCCACGTTGCCGACCATGTATGGTGCAACGAAGGGGATGATCGAGAAGTGCCCGAGCATGAGCACGGATGTGAACGTCAGGCCGAGTCGGGCGTTGGGCCGACCGAAAATCCGCGCAAGCACTTCCATGGGCCGGGGGTGAACGCCGGCGATATGCCCGGTCATCGGTTTCATGAAAATGATGATCATGCCGTTGATCAACAGGGAAAGAATACCGAGAAACAGAAAGGGCGCGTGCCACGAAAATTTGCTTGCAATGAAGAGACCGAAAGGCACGCCGAACACGGATGCAACGCCAAACGACGCCATGACGGTGCCGATCCCCTTGGCTCGTCGCTCAAGGGGAACCGCGTCGCTGACGATGGAAAGTACGAGTGCCCCGATAACGCCACCGAAGGCTCCGGTCATTGATCGCGTAATAAGCAGTACCGCGTACGTGGGAGCGAACGCACAGGCCAATGTGCCCAGGGAGAATCCGAGGTAGATGACGAGCAGCGACTTCTTCCGGTCAAAACGGTCAATCCAGAACGATATGAGAAAACCGAAAACTCCCGCCGTGATGGAATACGACGCCACAAGCAGACTGAATTGTTGGGGCGTGATGGAAAAAATTTCCATGAGATAAGGCCCGAGGGGCATCACGATCATGAAATCCATGATGTGTGTGAACATGCCTGCGGCAAGCAGCAAAAGCAGTATACGCTCGTTCTTCATACGTGTGTTGATGGTAACATCAGCCAAGACGCAGCCGGCAAATAGAAATTTTAACTGAAAACCGTCTTTTTTGTTTCAATTCAGCGATAAAACTTAGGGAGTGCATATGTTGACGATGTCTGCAATCGTTCCCGGACCCGGTAATGGGCGTGCAACATAACCCTAATTCTGCTAAACTTGTTTCAGGAATGATTGTTGTTCCTAAGAAAGCATGAAAAAAGCGCTTGGTCTTGCCGTTATTGGTTTGCTTCTCGCAGGGGCGTCGAACGCGCCGCGTGTGATCGTGTTTTATGGAGACAGCCTCACGGCCGGATATGGTATAGACCCGGATTCTGCCTTCCCTGCCCTGGTGGGGCAGGCCCTGGAGAAGCAGGGCAAGGAGGTGAAAGTCGTGAACGCAGGATTGAGCGGGGAAACTTCCGCTGGCGGTCTGTCACGCATCGACTGGGTGTTGCGGCAGCCTGTGGATATTTTTGTGCTCGAGCTGGGTGCCAATGATGGTCTTCGTGGCTTGCCCATCGAGCAAACGGAAAAGAACCTTCAGGCGATTATCGACAAGGTCAAGGCGAAAAATCCGAACGTAAAAATCGTCATTGCAGGGATGATGGTGCCGCCGAATATGGGACCCGATTATTCCTCGCGATTCAAGAAAGTATTCCCGGAACTTGCGCGACGAAACGACGCTGCGCTGATACCGTTCCTGCTTGAGGATGTTGCCGGCATCGAAAAGCTAAACCAGGCCGACGGCATTCATCCTAACGTCGAAGGTCACCGGATCGTAGCCCAAAACGTCCTGGAAGTCCTCGAACCGCTCCTTTAACCCCAACCCCGCCTGAACCTTTGAGACGAGCCCCGGCCGTTTCGGGGTCCAAATCAACGCGCAGGTGAAATATTCGCTAAGGATTTGCGACTACTTTAGCATATTGAGGAATTGAAGTCAATAAGAAAATCCCCGTCGATCGATGAAGGATAGTGTGCTGTCCGTAGAAGACCTTACCAAGGTGTACCGCTCTGGAGACAAGGAGCTTATGGTGCTCGACCACGTGACCTTCTCCGTGGAGCAGGGAACCTCCCTGGCCATTATCGGTCCGTCGGGAAGTGGCAAGACGACGCTCCTCGGGTTATGTGCGGGACTCGATACAGCTACCAGCGGTGTTGTGTCGCTGATGGGGTATAAACTCAATACGCTGGATGAAGACGACCGGGCACATATCCGAAATCAGTACGTAGGCTTTGTGTTTCAGAACTTTCAGCTGCTGTCGACACTCACGGCCCTGGAAAACGTTATGGTGCCCCTGGAACTCCGCGGAGAGCGACACGTAGCCGGAAAGGCAAAGGAGTTACTGCATCGCGTCGGCCTCCACGACCGCCTCCACCATTATCCTTCACAGCTCTCCGGTGGTGAACAGCAACGCGTCGCTATGGCTCGCGCCTTCATCACAGATCCCAAGATCCTGTTTGCCGATGAGCCTACGGGAAATCTGGACGATGAAAACGCTAATCACATTACCGACCTGCTGTTTGGCATGAACAAAGAGAAGGGCACGACGCTGGTACTCGTCACGCACAACCTGGAGCTTGCGCGGCGGACACAACTCATCTTGCGGATGAAGGGCGGACGCCTGGTGGAACAGGAAAAAATCATCGCCGTCTGATCCGATCATGAAAGAATACCGGACACGCGTTGAGCGCAACGGGCGCTCCCTGTTTCGCGACGGCTGGGTGTGGCTGATGGCCTGGCGCGATGCACGACATAATTTCTCGAGACTTTTCCTGTTTACCGCCTCGCTCGTCACGGGTATTGCAGCCGTCGTCTCACTGGATTCCCTCAACAACACAATACAAGACGATATCGATCACAACGCGCGGCGTCTGCTTGGGGCCGACATTGTGATCAACGCTGACAATGCCATCGAAGATGAGATAAAGCAGACCGTAGATTCGCTGAAGCTTGAATCGATGTTTTCGGCGGATATGGCGTCGATGGTGTTATTCCGGCATAACGGACAATCGCGCCTCATCAAACTCATCGGATTTTCAGAATCGTTCCCGCTCTATGGCGAGGTGGTCACGGTTCCGGAAAATGTATTCGACACCATACAGGCGGGGACCTATGCCATGCTGGATGAATCGCTCGCCAGCCAATACGAAGTGAGCTCCGGCGATACGATCAAGCTGGGCACGATGGATTTTGTTGTCGCGGGCGTCGTCCAGGAAATTCCGGGCGGAGGTGGCATCCTGTCTACGTTCACGCCGTCGGTATACATCAGCTATTCGGCGTTGGAGAAGACCGGACTGATCCAATTCGGAAGCCGTGTCAACTACAGCCTATACCTGAAAGGGGATAACGAAAGCCAAATCGCCGATGCGGTCAAAGTTCTTCGACCGCTGGCCCGACGTTACGGTCATGGTATCGATGATGTGCCGGAACAGAAGGAAGATCTTGGGCGTGCATTCCAGTCGATTTACCGGTTCTTTTCTCTCCTCGCTTTTGTAGCGCTCATTCTTGGATGCATGGGTGTAGCGAGCTCGGTTCATATCTACGCGCGTGAAAAACGCGATGAAGTTGCCGTGCTACGTTGTGTCGGGTCGTCGGGATGGCAGGCATTCAACATTTACTTTATCCAGATCTTCCTGCTGGGAATTTTTGGAAGCGTGATCGGCGCCTTCACCGGGTTGGGCATACAGCAGGCCATACCGCTGTTACTCCGAGGAGTCATTCCGTTCGAAGTCGGTTTTTCGGTATCATGGAGTTCGCTCTTGCTGGGCCTCTTCCTGGGAACGCTGGTTTCCATACTCTTTTCAGTATTGCCTTTGATTTCGGTACGATTTGTTCCGCCGCTTACCGTATTGCGGTCGGAGGCGGAGCCGGAAACTACGTTTTCTAAATCGCGCGGAGTCGTCCTGGCGCTGATCGTCTTGTTCCCGTTGGCTTTCGCTGCATACCAAACCGGAAGCCTGTTGACGGGTATTGCATTTTTCGTCGGTCTTTTGGTGGCATTGCTGCTGCTGGCCGCCGTGGCGGGGCTGCTGTTGAAGCTGGTCAGAAAATATTTCCCTTCCGGCGCCACCTTTATCTGGAGGCACGCGCTGTCCAATCTCTTCAGGCCGAACAACCAAACGCGGTTGCTCATGGTAACCATTGGGCTGGGCGCATTTATCATTTCTACGCTGAACGTGGTGGAGGAAAGTATGTTGAACCAGGTGGAATTTACCGGCCGTGAAAACCAGTCGAATACCATCCTGTTCGACATCCAGCCGTTTCAAAAGGATGGTGTTGTTAAACTGATGCGCGACAATGGTCTTCCTGTCAACCAGGTCGTTCCGATCGTGACATGCCGGCTGAGTGAAGTGAACGGACGATCGATACGCGAACTGCAGGCCGACACAACCGACCGGACGCGCAACTGGGCCTTAACCAGAGAATACCGCGTCACATACAGGGACACATTGCATCATTCTGAAAAGCTGGTGGAAGGCGAAATCCAGCATCGGAAGGACGCGCGCGACTCGGTGTACGTTACGATCTCAGAAGGCATGCAGGACAACCTCGATGTCACCGTTGGCGATTCGCTGGTCTTCGACGTTCAGGGAGTGCCCGTGAAAGCATACATCAGCGGCGTAAGGAGTGTGGACTGGCCTAAGGACCCCCCGAATTTTATTTTCGTCTTCCCGACTGGAGTCCTGGAGAATGCGCCGCAGGTATATGTGACTGCGACTCACGTTGCGGAGCAACAGACGGCCAACAAGTTCCAGCGTGAACTCGTCACAACGTTTCCTAATGTGTCGTTGATCGATTTACGGCTGATCCTGGCGACGGTTAACAGTCTGTTCGACAAGCTCGGCCTGCTTGTCCGCTTCCTGGCGTTGTTCAGCATTGTCACGGGACTCATTGTCCTGGCCGGCGCGGTGATCAACAGCAAGTTTGTCCGGCTCAAGGAAAATGTGCTGCTCCGCACCGTAGGAGCCCGCACGGCGCAGATCACGCGCATTACGCTGATTGAATACGCTTACCTGGGATTGTTCTCCGCACTTACCGGCATGATCCTGTCGCTCGTAGGAGGATGGCTTCTGGCCACATTCTTCTTCGAGATCACATTTGCGTTTGACTTCATTGAAATGCTTCTTATTGCCGGTGGAGTTATGGGACTCACGATCCTCATCGGATGGTGGAATTCCCGCGAAGTCATCTATACCCCGCCGCTGCAGGTGCTGAGGAAAGAGGGGTGAGGGAATAAGGGAAATAAGGGAATAAGGGAATAAGGAAATAGGGTGTATAGAGGTATAGAGGTATAGAGGTATAGGGGTAAAATGGTATAAGGGTATAGGGCCCTGAAGCAGGCCTCCTAAGGTCGGACGCTTCAGGGCAATGGGCAGCACAGAAAGCCGTCAGAGGTACCGGTTACCGATTACCTGATCACCGATTACCTCTCACTTTTTGAACCTTGTGGGAGGTGTCGGGTATTGCGCAGTAACGATCAGATGTTGCCTGTGGTGATCGCGTTTAGGACTCGCGCGTGGGACCCCTTTAGGGGATTAAGGGGCGCGGAGGGTGTGGGAATAAGGGAATAAGGAAATAAGGAAATAAGGTGTATAGGGTGTATGGGGGTATAGAGGTATAGAG
>DASVCT010000178.1:0-4214 GCA_036381475.1 Cyclobacteriaceae bacterium | reverse complement strand
GTGGTTCCTCAATGCCAACAACTACGAAGGAAAGGTGCAATGGGAGGAATTCGTATCGATCGCGCAAAAGGCGGGTATCCCAACATTTATCGATTGTGCGGCGGACGTACCGCCAACAGAAAATCTCTGGAAGTTTACGGGAATGGGTTTTGACCTCGTGTGCTTCTCGGGAGGAAAAGGTTTGCGCGGACCGCAAAGCGCCGGACTTCTTCTGGGCCGCAAGCGATATATCGATGCGGCGAAAAAAAATGCGCCTCCCATCGGTGACGCCATAGGCAGGGGCATGAAAGTCAACAAGGAAGAAATCCTTGGAATGCTTGCCGCGCTGGAAGCCTACCTGGCCCGCGACGAGAAGGCCGAGTGGGATATGTGGGAAAAGCAGGTGCAGCTTATCCATGACCACGCGATGTCCGTCCCGGGCGTTACCGCCGAAATACATGTTCCAAAAGTTGCCAACCACGTGCCGTCGCTGCGCGTGAGTTGGGATACCAACAAGGTGAAGATCACTGCCGAGGACGCCAGGAAAGCGCTTCGAGATGGCCATCCTTCCATAGAGACTGTAGGCGATAAGGAGACAATTGGAATAACAACGTGGATGATGGTCCCCGGTGAGGAACGTATCGTCGCCAAACGCCTGAAAGAAGTGCTGCAAGGGGCGGCGGGTTAAGTTATCAGTGGGCCATTCAAACTACGGGTTTACCACCGGATCGTTTTCACTTTCCCCAGGCGGGAATATTTGATAACTTATGACATTGTAAACCTTCACCCACGAAACATGGCTGTGTATAAACTTCTCATCAACGGCAAAAGCTACGAGGCTGACGTCGACGCGGATACCCCTCTGTTGTGGGTATTGCGGGACACCCTCGGATTGGTTGGCACCAAATACGGTTGCGGAATAGCTCAATGCGGCGCCTGCACCGTGCATCTCAACGGCCGCGCGGTTCGGTCGTGTATTCTTCCGGTTTCCGCTGTAGGAACCGCCAAAGTTACTACCATAGAAGGATTGTCGGAAAACGGCGACCACCCGGTACAGTTGGCGTGGGATGAGGTGGATGTGCCGCAATGCGGCTACTGTCAGGCGGGGCAGATCATGACGGCCGCGGCATTCCTCGCTGAAAATCCAAAGCCTACCATGGCAGAAATCGAAAACGCCATGCATGGTAATATATGCCGGTGCGGAACCTATCACCGCATCCGCGAGGCGGTTGAATTGGCCTCTTCAAAACTTAAATAATCCGCGGCATGGAAACGACGATCAAAACCAACAGACGCGATTTCCTGAAAATCGCATCGGCCGCAGGCGGTGGCCTGTTGCTTGGATTCTATTGGAATGATGCAGCGGCTTCCGTCGTTGGATCCGTAAGTGAACGTGCGCTTGCCGAAGGGGAAGTGAATTTCAACAGCTACCTGACGATATCGCCGGATGATATAGTAACGATATTTTCGCCCAACCCTGAGTTGGGCCAGAACATCAAGACCACTTTCCCCATGATCGTGGCTGACGAGCTCGATGCCGACTGGTCCAAGGTGAAGGTAATTCAGGCTGCACTCGACACAGACAAGTACGACCGACAAGTAACCGGCGGCAGCGGAGCGATTCCCCATTCCTGGGAGCGACTGAGAAAAGCTGGCGCAACGGCCCGGCACATGCTGGTCGAGGCTGGCGCGAAAAAACTCGGCGTTCCTGCTTCTGAGTTGTCGACGGAAAACGGATTTGTCATCCACAAGAAGAGCGGAAAGAAACTCAGCTACGGTTCGTTGGCGTCAGATGCTTCGAAGATTACGCCGCCCCAGGACGTCCGGCTTAAGGATAGAAGTGAATTTAAGTTGATCGGCTCAGCTAAAATTCGAAACGTTGACAATCATGCAATGTTTACCGGCAAGCCGTTGTACGGACTCGATGTGTATCGCGACGGTATGCTGTTTGCCATGCTTCAGCGCCCACCGTCATTCGGAACAAAGATCAAATCCGTCGACGCAGCTGCCGCTAAAGCCATGCCCGGCATCGTTGATGTCGTAACCTTCAAGAACAACGTCGCCGTCGTCGGGAAATCGACGTGGCAGATCATGAAAGCCAGGAAAGCCCTGCGCATCGAGTACGAACCGGACGGTGCGATTGAGAGTTCTTCCGATCATGATCGTCTCTTCAAGGAACTCCTCGACAGCAAGGAGGCGGAAGTGAAGCGGAAGGACGGCGATGTCGAAGCCGCGTTTGCATCCGCGGCGACAAAGGTGGTGAAAGAGTATCAATGCCCCTTCCTCGCCCATGCGCCGATGGAACCGATGAACTTCTTTGCGCATGTTCGTGAAGACGGTGTCGAACTGATCGGCCCCACGCAAACACCCAATTCATCTCGCACGCAAGTGGCCGAGATGCTGGGGATATCCCCGGAAAAGGTGACGCTCCAACTCACGCGTCTTGGCGGCGGATTCGGACGAAGGCTGAAAACGGACTACTCGTTGGAAGCTGCCGAACTTTCCAGCATTATTAAAGCCCCCGTAAAGCTTATCTGGACACGGGAGGACGACATGCAGGGAGGAAGCTACCGTCCTGCGGTGCGTTATCGCTTCGAAGCTGCACTGGATGAAAAGGGCAATCTCATCGGATATAAGCTGCGTGGTGTAGGTATCAATGCCGGCAATACCACCCGGGAAGATAATTTCCCTTCCGGGGCTGTCGACAACCTTTTGATAGAAACGGTCGAACACCATTCACCCATCACGACAGGTGCATGGCGGGCGCCCATCACGAACTTCCTCGCGTATGCCGAACAAGCTTTCCTCGATGAAGTCGCGTTGGCCGCTAAAAAAGATCCCGTGCAGTTCCGGCTCGAACTCCTCGAGAGAGCCAAACGTACACCGGTCGGCGCCATCAAATACGACATCGATCGTATGAAGGCCGTCATTAACCTTGCTGCCGAAAAAAGCGGGTGGGGAAAGAAGCGCGATGTCGCCCAGGGCTTCAGCGTATATTTTTCGCACCGATCCTATGTCGCGCAGGTTGCTGAAGTGGCCATGAAAAATAATCAGCCCATTCTACAGAAGATTTATGCGGCTGCCGACTGTGGGATCGTCGTCAATCTGAGCGGCGCACGACACCAGGTCATGGGCGGTATCGTCGACGGGCTGGGCCACGCCCTCTACGGAAACCTGACCTTCCGAAACGGCGAGACGGAGCAAAAGAACTTCGACACCTACCGCCTCATTCGGATGAAGGAAGTGCCTGAAATCGAAGTCCACTTTGTCGACAACGGTATCAGTCCGACCGGGCTGGGCGAACCGGCGCTGCCTCCGACAGGAGGAGCCATCGCCAACGCGCTCTTCAAGGCCACGGGCAAGCGTCTGTACCGCCAGCCGTTCATGCAACAACCAGAGATGGAAGGTGTGCGGCTTCAGCAACGCATGTAGGAAAGTTAGGGAGTTGCATCTCCTCTGTAACCTGGTAAGGCCGAATTGCGACTAACCGGGAAAACCGGTTCTATGATTCGCAATTACCTGCTTATCCTGTTTCGTAATCTTCGGCGGAACAAGGCCTTTATTTTTGTGAACGTGCTGGGCATGGCCGTCGCCATTGCCTGCTGTATCGTTGCATGGTTCAACTGGCAGTTCAGTGCCAACTTCGACTCGAATCATGTAAACCGGAAAGTCATTTACCGTGTCCAGGCCTGGCAGCGTGCGCACGGCGAGCACAACCGCTTCGCTGTGGTGCCTAATGCGCTGGCAGGCATGGTGCGCCAAAACATTGCCGATGTCGACGAAGTCGTTCGATATACCACCGCGCAGGGAAACGTTCGCATCGGCGACGAGATTTTCAGCACGAGCATTTCCTATGCCGATCCGGCTTTCTTCGACTTGTTCACCTTCACCACCCGAAGCGGAACGCTTTCCCTGAAGGACAGGAGCACGATCCTCATCAGCGATGAGCTGGCGAGAAAGTATTTTGACCGCGAGGACGTCGTGGGTCTAACCATAACGCAGGTTAATCAGGATGAGCTGAAGGAGTATACCATTGGTGGCGTCTTTGAGAAGCAGCCGCTCAATTCAAGCTTTGGCTTCGAGGCAATCACCTTGTGGGACAACTACTGGGATACCACGCCCGACAGGATTGTCCGTGACGACAGTTGGGAAGTCTCAAGCACGCTCTTCCTGAGGATCGAAGACCCGCGACGTGTAGATGCCATTACCAAACAGCTGCAGCGGTACATCGAACC
>DASVCT010000177.1:0-11559 GCA_036381475.1 Cyclobacteriaceae bacterium | reverse complement strand
TGAGTTCACACTTCCTTCCCCGAAAGGGTGATTGTTTACCGATTGCCGTTTACCGAGTGGGGTCTATTCTGAGACGCACGGCCGTGCGTCTCTACCTGACATCGATCACCGATTACCTGATTACCACTTACGACTACCTCCCACCCTTTACTGTCCAGGGAATTAAAGGTATACAGTGTATGAGGTATAGGGTATATAGGGGTCCATGGATTGAGGAGGGTGGTTGATTTCACACTTCCTTCCCCGAAAGGGTATCGTTTACCGATTGCCGTTTACCGAGTGGGTTCTATTCTGAGACGCACGGCCGTGCGTCTCTACCTGACATCGATCTCGATTACCGATTGCCGGTTACCGTTTGCCTCTCACCACTCACACTCACACTCCCTCTCACACTCCCTCTCACTCTCCCTCTCTCCCCTTCATCCACTCCCTAACAAACCCCATCCCATATCCCCACAGTTGAACTACTGCCGCGATGACGGAGAGGAAGGCGACGATGGGATGCTTATTCGCGATCAGGGCGTGAAGGAATATTGCAATGAGATATGCTGCCAACGCTGCGCCAAGCGCCATGCCCAAAGTTGGAGCAAGAAAATAAAGGAACGGCGTCGCGATTACGGCGACTACAAACAACGTGGGAATCCAGTGCGTGAGTTTAATCTCACCCGGATGACGTACGCCCACCAGCGCGCGACCCTTTCCGAAGTTCCACACCTGTCGATAGAATTGTCCGAACGTATTTCGTCGCTTGTGGTAGACGAACGCGTCCGGGATGAGTCCCGTGATAAATCCCGCTTTCTTCAGACGGATACTGAGTTCGATATCTTCTGCCAACCGGTCGAATGCGAAGCCTTCCAGTTGCTCGAAGACAGTGCGCGAAATTCCCATGTTGAAACTGCGGGGCTGAAACCAGCCAAGTCGACGCTTACCGCCGCGTATGCCCCCCGTTGTGAGAAAGGACGACATGGTGTAGCCCATGGCACGTTGACGCAGGGTAAAGTCGGCCGTGGGCCTGTCAGGTCCACCCCAAGCATCGAGCTTTCCTGTTTCGAGGGCAGCGTCGACCGCTTCAAAGTAGTGTTCCGGAATAATGCAGTCCGAATCAAAAAACACGAGGTAGATTCCGCGCGCCTGACTGGCGCCGAAGTTGCGCGTGGGTCCGGGACCGGAATTTTGTTTGAAGAAATATCGGATGTCCAGCGCGCCGCGAAATTGATCCACCACTGTGTCGGAACGCCGCGTCGATCCGTCGTCGACAATTAACACCTCGAAGTCACCCCGCCGCTGTTGCGTAAGGCTGCGCAGCAGCTCTTCCGCCTCTCCAGGGCGATCGTAAACGGGAACAATAACGGAGTATTTGGGTGTCTTCATTCACTGTATCGGTGCCCCTTTGCGAACATACCGGTTCAGTGTGTACCGCGTGCCGGGGCGGGTATTGTGGTAATAAACCGCTCGTCGGCAAAGCCGATCTTTTCAGAGATAAGGTAGTCCTTTTTTGACACCGACTGCATGGAAAGAAGTTCAGCAAGGAACCCGGTCAGGAACAATTGCGTGCCGATGATCAATGCGACGAGTGCGAGATAGAAAAGGGGTTGGTCGGTGATGGCACGTTTTACTGGGACACCCGACACGAACAGCGAGTACATTTTTTCACCAAACAGCTTCAGTGTAAAAACGAATCCGATAAAAAAGGACAGCGATCCGATCGTGCCAAAAAAGTGCATCGGTTTCCGCCGGAAACGTCCCACGAAGAGTACAGACAGCAAATCGAGAAAACCTGTGACTAACCTGCCTAATCCATATTTCGTTCGCCCGTACTTTCTCGGTCGGTGTTCGACAATCTTCTCGCCGATGCGGGTATAGCCCGCCCATTTGGCAATCAGGGGGATATACCGATGCATCTCCCCGTAGACGGTAATGTTCTTCACTACGGCGCCGGCATAGGCCTTCAGCCCACAGTTAAAGTCGTGCAACCGGATGCCGGACAGCTGGCGTGTAACATAATTAAACAGCCGGGACGGTATTGTCTTGGATAGGGGATCTCGTCTTACTTTTTTCCACCCCGAAACAAGCTGATAACCTTCATTGACGATCATGCCGTACAGCGCAGGAATTTCGTCCGGGCTATCCTGCATGTCGGCATCCATCGTAATAACGACCTGACCGGAAGCTGCACGAAATCCTGTTTGAAGGGCAGCCGATTTTCCGAAATTCCTATTCAGTCGGAGTCCCTTAAACCTTCTGTCGTCGTTGCTGATTTTTACGATCTGTTCCCAGGAATTATCCGCACTGCCGTCGTCCACCATAATGACCTCGAACGTAAACTCATGCTCATCCATTACACGCCTGATCCAATGCGCCAGCTCGGGTAATGATTCTTCCTCCTCGTATACCGGAATGATAACGGATATTTCCGGATTCATCAGTTTGTCAGAAAACAGGTTGCGGATTCCTCTTTTGTGTAAAGATACTGACGATTACGGCAAGTATAATACTAACGATCATGGCGCCAATAAATCCGAAGACCCAAAAAAAGCGTCTGGTTCCGTTCAACATGGCCTCGATTTGACTGTCAGGTACACCTTGATCTTCAAATTTCATGCGCTGCATTTCAATCATGTTATCCATAACACCAGGTTCAACGAAGGATATATAGGCCCACTGGAGCAGTAATACTATTATCACGGAAACCAGCGCCATCCAAAACCCGATGCCGACGCCCTGTCCGTAGTTCATGAAGCCGTCGCCGGACTCCTTGAATTCGCGATGCGCAAGAGCGATCAACAATATGGAAACCCCGAGACTTATCAATAACGCCCACCAACTGTTGTCGAAAGGGTTTTGGCCCATAAGAACGCGCACAAGGAAGAAGAATATGCCAAATCCGGCCGAATAGAGTCCGTATTTGATCCCGACGCCGCGGGTGGTAACGGCCTTTGCATGGGTATGGTTTTCCATAATGTTAAGGGGTTTTGGGTTGTTTTCTCAAAATAACAGATACAATGATACTAACAAACATCCCAATCAATAATCCCTGGCCAAGGTAGGATATCGCCAGCATCCTGCTATGTGTCGCAGGCAAGAGCGAAAGATTACGTTCAAAAACGTCCTTACCGATCGTCTTGATTTCTTCCTCGGAGAAGGTCTTCAGGTAGGCTGTCATCGCCGAAATGTAATCCGATACAAAATCAGTCTCGATCGCTGCAAACAGGATCAATCCCAGTGAGCCGAGCAACCCTGCAATGACCACTACCATGTAGCCGCCGATCATGCCCTGGAAAAAGTGCAGCGTACCGTAGTTGAACCGATCACGGAATTCGCGCAGCGCAAAGAAGACGAACGTTCCCAGCAGCACGATGCGGAAGTCGAGATACGGTGCGATCATGAGCGGGTGGCGTCCGGCATAATACGTGATGATTAAAAATGCGACCATCAGGCCGCCAGCGATCAGGCCGTAGCGGAAGCAAACAAACAGAAGCGGCCTCATCGATTTCATCGTACGCCCGGTGCGAGCCACGCCTTGTTGTTGTTGAACACGGCGGCTATCCTTCCTTTTACTTTCTGACCCCACCACGGAGAGTTTTTTGATTTTGATTTGCTGGTGGATTCATCGAGTGTCCATTCGGCGGTGGGATCCAGCAGCGTTACTTCAGCAGGTTCGCCTTCGCGGATGACAGGAACGGGTATATTTAGCAATCGGCGCGGGTTGGTTGCAATTTTTTCAACAAGGACGGGCAGGTCGACCCACCGGGACAACGCCGTGATGTGCGATGCAAAAGTCTGCAGATTAATAATCCCGAAGCCGGCCTGATCGAACTCGGTCTTTTTGGATTCCTCGTCCTGAGGCAGGTGCCCGCTGCAGATCACATCAATGGTTCCATCTTTAAGTCCCTTGATGAGCGCTTCATGATCCGCCTTCTCACGAAGCGGCGGCATCACCTTGTAGTTTGTATCAAAGCCCGCCACGCTGCGGTCATCGAGCAGGGCCTGATAGGAGGTGATATCGCATGAGATTTTCAGTTTCTTTTTGGCCGCGCGAATGAGGTCTACCGCCTTTGCGGTCGACAGGTGTGCCAGGTGCAACCGCCCGCCCGCGTATCCCAGGATTTGCAGGTTACGACTTACGGCCACTTCTTCGGCAACCCGGGGCAGCCCCTTCAGTCCAAGCATCGTGCTCTGAACACCTTCGTGCATTTGTCCGAAGGTGTTGAGCCATATATCCTGTGGCAGGTCGATGAGAAGGCCGTCGAACTTCTGCAGGTATTGCAGTGCTTTTAGCAGGACGTCGGTATGCCATAGCGGTTTCAGGCCGTCGGTAAACGCGATGGCGCCGGCTTCCCGCAGGTCGATCATTTCGGTCAGTTCCTCCCCCTTGCAGTCGCGCGTGACGGCCGCGAGTGGGAACAGCGTGACGAGGCGTGAGGCATTGTGACGCGTAATGTAGGATACCTCGTTCTTCGTCTGCAGCACCGGGACCGTGTTGGGCAGCAAAGCAATTCCGGTAAATCCGCCGGCCGCCGCAGCCTCGGTGACCGAATCCAGGTCTTCCTGGTATTCCAATCCGGGGTCTCCTGCGAATGTGCCGAGATCGAACCAACCGGGGGTGAGTTTCATGCCGCGCGCAGGTATGACCTTGTCGGTCGGGGCGGCCTTGTCGCCGATGGCAGCGATCCTGCCATTTTGGATCAGAACGTTTTTTTCTTTTCCGTTATGTGGTGATTCTGCGTCGACGATTTCAGCTCCCTCGATCAGGATTTTCATTCCGGATATGGGTTAGTTTGGTTTTGATCCTTGTCCAGACAGCACCTGGTTTTCGACCGTCTCTCATTTCATAAACCGAAGCAGGAGAATCTCGGTCAGAAGAAACGCAAGTGCCAGCATAACGGCGTACTTCCAGAGCGTTTTGCCCAAATATCTGTCTTTTATTTCTTTGCTGAAAGCCTCCGGTGTTGACGCCTCGAAAACCGACACACGTCCGCCGTTCATCAGCTGGAGAACATCCTGTACGTCGTACGTAGCCATTCGCGATTCGTCGCGATCGGGGTTGAATGCCAACAGGTCAAGTGTATCCTCACCTGCCGTGACGTAGTAGAATCCCTGAGTAATCGAGTGTCGGGGGATGTCGAGCAGGACGCGATCACCGATAATCCGCTGACCGGGGATGACTTCCTGCTCACCCTTCAGCCGTATCGGCTCCTCACCTGTAAGGGAGTCAGCCTTCAGGGTGACAAGACTTTCGTTCAAGGTGTAGTACGGTTTCGCCGACGACCGCTTTGCCGTGGACGCCATGCGGTACATGACAGGCACGAACAGCGCATTTCGACTGAAGTCCGTGAAGGTGTCAAAAAGCGGACTGGCCATGAGAAAAAGCCGACCGCCCTGTTGGAACGAGGAAAGGAACGGTGCACCGTTGCGGAAGCGGAGGATGGCCGATCGGTCGTCACCCCATTCTAGCAGTCGTGCTGCGCGCGGCATGGCCATGGACACCGTCCGTTCTTCAAAAACATTTTCAAAGAACGGGTTGTCGAAATCCGGCGGGTCGAGTTCCTGCATGGGTGCCTGGTCGCGAAGCGTCACGGGTACACCGAGCAGGGGCCGGTATGATTCCACATTTCCGCCGGGTCGGGGTATAAACAGCAGCGTTCCGTAGTCGTCGATGAATGAGCGCAGCGCCTGCGCGAGCGCCGGGTCGGGATCAACACCGTTGAGCACCACAATGTCGGCCTGGTCAAGCAGACTGTAGTTGAAGTTTCCGGCGGGGAAGCCGTTGTAGTTGAACACCTGGTTGTTCCCGAAGACCTGGCGGATGGGTGTCGTCCGGTTGTCGGGTTTGATTTCCAGCACATTGATCCGCTCGTTGTAGTTGAGTGCCAGGAAGAATTCGTTGTCGAAGCTGATGGGCATATCGTTAAAGCTCACCTGGGCGCGGTTGAGTCCGGTCAGTCCGGTAGCCAGATCGAAGGGTACGTCCCGCATGGCGCCGGCCGGGATGGTTACCGCGGTCGTGGCAGCCTGGATTCCGTTAATGGTGAGTTTGACGTTCAGTTGTTCGCGTTCGTGGGCGCCGTCGTTCCGGACCCTGACGGTGAGCGAGTTTCGTTCCTGTCCGATGGCGAACGGGTTGTCGAGGTATGCCGTGTCGACGAAAACATTGTCGTTGACGCTGGGCACGACTGGGACGAGGTGCCACCGGAGGGTAGTATCAGGAACGGGTGGTGTGCCGAAGGTAGACTCCTGGAAATCGGAGATCCAGAACACCTCCTCGTCACGTCCCGGATCCGACAGGCGTATACGGTTGATGATGTCGGCCGCGGACCGGGTTACCGGCGAAAGCCGGACCTGGGTCAGGAGGTCGGACACTTCCTCGCGTGCCTTGCGGGTATTGGCGGATGGCGCGAAGTCGTTCGTAAGGAGCCGGTAGCGCGTGTCCGGTGGAAAGAGGTCGACGATTTCACTAGCGAGCGCCACGCCTGCATCCAGTGCCCGGGTCCGTTCCTCCATCTGGGCCGACATGCTGAAGGAATTGTCGAGGTAAATCGTGATGTCGCGATGGCCACCGGCTTCCTCGCGTGCGGGTATCACCGGTTGCGCGAAGGCCAGGACGAGGAAGGCGAGGAACAGGAGGCGGCAGAGCAGGACCAGGTAATGTTTGAGCTTTCTACGAGCCGTCGTGACCTCGCGCACCTGCCGGAGCGCCCGGGTATTGGAGAAGAATACGCGGGTAGTCCTTCGAAAATTGAAAAGGTGAATCAGAATCGGGATGGCGAGGGCGGAAAGCGCCCACAAGAATGAGGGATAGAGGAAACTCATCTGCGGGTCAAAGTTAACGCTTAGTTTCTAACACGTAACGCCCGGAATTTCAATTTTGATGGACGGGCACGCCATTTTCTTTTGGTTGGTGATGACCGGACCGAACCGATCACAGGGGCACGGCGGCGGGATACCGGGCGTGTCCCCGTTACGGAACGGCCCGGAAAGAGTTAGCTGCGTCCGCCAAGCATAACCATATCGTTAACATTGATTTCGGTAATGTAGCGTTTCTCCCCGGCATTGGTTTGGTAGGCCCGGTGCACGAGTTTTCCCTGGATGGCAACTTCCTGCCCTTTTTTCAGGTACTTGCTTGCGATTTCCGCGAGCTTCCCCCACATGACGATTTGGTGCCACTGCGTGTCCTCCACCTTTTCGCCGCGCTGGTTCTTGTAGGTGTCGGTGGTGGCGATGGTAAACGAGGCCCTTTGCTTGCCCTTTTCGAAGGTTTTGACATCCGGATCTTTTCCGAGGCGGCCGATCAGTTGCACGCTGTTTCTCAGAGTGTTCATAACGGTGACGATTAAAGTTTAACATACATTTTGCGCCAGCCAGCAGTCCTACCGTGACTGACGACACAAATCTGGGCGGGAAAAATTCCGTTTGTCGTATATTAAACGCTTATTATCGATTATATTCGATTTTAATCGTTTTAAAACGGCTTCGGCCATTTTAAAAAAGACCCTAAACAGACATTCGAAATGGTTTCAAGGACCGCAAGAACGTGCCTCGAATGCGGTGAGCGCGTTACGGGGCGGATCGACAAAAAATTTTGTTCAGACAGTTGCCGGGTAAGCTACAACAACCGGCTCAACGCACCAGCCACCCGATACATGAAGAACGTAATCAACGCGCTGACGCGGAACCGGCGAATCCTGATGGAGCTGAACCCTACCGGGAAATGCCGTGTTACCGATGAACAGCTCGCGCGCCATGGCTTCGACTTCCGATACTTCACCAGCCAGTATACCACTCGTGGTGGCGGCGTGTACCGGTATTGCTTCGAGCAGGGATACCTGAAAATCGATAATAAGTCGTACTTGCTGGTCGTTAAAAAAGAGCTGTGAGTGTGAGGCGCGGCGCACGTGGAAAATACCACACGATGGCAAGCATCACGGACTCACAGGTAACAGATTCATATTTATTCTTAATCGGTTGCGCTATTCGTCAAATCTTGTGAAATTTAACTATGACTACCAGGAGCCCAAGAAAGATTCGGTTCTATCCAACCGAACGGTGGAAAGAATTGCCAATGAAAAAAGGCGCTACGCAAAAGCGCTATGCTATCTCGAATCACGGCAGGATAACCAGCTTTACTACCAAGATCGAAGAGGGGACCATACTTAAAACGCGGTTAACTCAACGATATCCCAGTATCACCATCAAGGTAGGTGGTAAGAACATTAATTATTATATCCACCGGCTGGTGGCTGAACAGTTTGTCAGGAAGCCTTCACCACGGCACAATTTTGTCATTCACCTCGACCACAAAAAGGAAAACAACGTCGCGTCGAACCTGAAGTGGGTCACCCATGCTACGCAGATCGAGCATGCGAAAAAGGATCCGGCCTTCCTGGCACAACTGACACCCTACCAGGGCAAAAAGCTGAACGCCGACCGGGTGAAGGTCATCAAGCGCAAACTTGCATCCGGCAGGACAAGGATGAAAATCCTCGCCAAACAATTCGGAATCTCCGAAATGCAACTCTACCGGATCAAGTCAGGTGAAAACTGGTCGCACGTGAAGGGCTGACCGGGTCAGGTTCTGATACCGATCTTCCGGTGGTACCCATTGGCTCTTTCATTGTACGGAAGGCTAATGTTCAACACTTTTCCCTCAGCCATCGCCGTGATTTTGTCCACGTCGATAAAGTACGGAATGGGTTTGTCAAAAATTATCCTCGGCACCGGAATCGTGATTTCAGGGGTCTGACCCGCTCCCTGAAACACGGATAGTCGGTTAAAATTGATCTCAATATTCAGCTCGCTCACGTCAACGCCAGGAACCTCGATCTTGAGCATCTGACCGACATCAGACGATTCAAACGCAATCCGGGGCTCGCTCATCCCACCCCCCAAGGTGTTCATGATGTCGCCGGAAACCGCAAGCGCCGTTATAAAATCATTGTTCCTTCTCATCTTAAGCCTCCTTATAAACCTCTTATCCCCTCTTCCTCAAGACCTATACCATATTCTTTTCGCGTCAAATCGGCACACCCAGGTATGCCATACTTGTCAAAATGTCTTGTTACATTGACCGTCTGAAAACGGCGGCCGGGAACCTTTTCCGGCCTTTCCTAAACCATTAACGAAATGAGAATCTTCGTCGTTTTGCTCTTCCTGGCAATTTCTGCCACAGGATCAGCCCAGACCATCACTGTTGCCAGCAGTCCCTCCGATGTAGACCTGGATCCCCAACGACTCCACCGGATTGACAACCTGATCCAGGACTATGTCAGTCAAAGCAAAATTCCCGGCGCGGTCGCGCTGGTCGTCCGTAACGGAAAAATTGCCTACCTGCAGGCTTACGGCGTCCGGGATGTGAATTCCAAACAGAAACTCCAAACAGATGACATTTTTCGAATCGCCTCCCAGACCAAGGCCATCACCGCACTTGCCGTTATGATGCTTTTCGAGGAAGGAAAGTTTATGCTCGACGAACCAGTATCCCATTTTATCCCGGAGTTTGCCGACGCTACCGTCCTGACTTCATTCAACGCCGCCGACACAACGTACACGACCACCAAGGCCAATCGCCCCATCACCATACGCGACCTGCTCACCCATACGTCCGGTATCGACTATCCCGCAATCGGCAGCCCCGAGTTCCAGGCCATCTATGCCAAGGCTGGCATCCCCAGCGGGATCGGGAACGACAGGTATAAACTAGGCGACAAAATACGGGCACTAGCCAAGCTTCCCCTGAAACATCAACCCGGGGAACGCTTCACCTATGGTCTGAATTCCGATGTGCTCGGCTATCTCGTGGAGGTGCTTTCCGGCATGAGTCTCGACGAATTCTTCCGTACCCGCATTTTCGAACCCCTGGGAATGAAGAACACCTATTTCTACGTTCCCCGCGAAAAGCGGTCGCGCGTTGTCGCGGTACACGAAATTTCGAACAACAAACTCGTCCGGGTCGATCACCCGGTGTACGACGGTGCTGACCCCGATTACCCGAAATCCGACGGCACATATTATTCCGGAGGCGCGGGCCTCTCCTCTACCGTGGAAGACTACGCAAGATTCCTTCAGCTGTTCCTCAACAAAGGGCTTTACAACGGCAAGCGGCTTTTGAGTCGCAAAACGGTCGAACTCATGCTTACCCTGCAAACGCACGACCCGATCGCAAACCAGGTGGGGTTGGGTTTCGGACTCGAAACCGAGAACAACGACTACCGGAGCATTGTATCGAAAGGAACCTTTTCCTGGGGCGGTGCTTTCAGTTCAACGTACTGGGCGGATCCGCAGGAACAAATCATCGGTCTTCTTTTCACCAACATGTACAACACGCCGTATGGGGACATCCATGAGAAGTTTAAGAATCTGGTGTATCAGGCCGTTGGGGATTAATGCGATAAAGTGTTGAAGTGTTGAAGTGTTGAAGTTTCTAACGCGCCACTTGGGTGCTAATAGTTTAAATTGATGCATTAGCCAATCCTACGAATCAAGATTCAAGCTCTAGTTCCGGAAGCGAAACTTGAATACCAGCAACGTTGCAGCGAGCATCAGCGTGATGAGGTTGGCGGCAATCACGGGTACGTTGTTGTCGAGTAAACCATAGATCAGCCACAGTCCGACGCCCAGTGTGAAGATGGAAAACATGCTAAGGGAAAGGTCCTTGGCGGAACGCGATCTCCAGGTCTTGATCACCTGGGGTAGAAACGCGATCGTAGTACACGCACCAGCTACCAGACCCAGCATTTGAATCATATCTTTATTCATATTCAATTCTAGTTCAATCCACAAAGATACGAAACCGAGGCTCTATTGGTTCCTTGAGGTAATATTGGGAACGTCTTTGTAAAGTTCAATCGTTTGCGTTCTTCACCACGGAGGCACTGAGGACGCTGAGGGACGCAGAGAGTTGCTTGTCAAGATAGAAGCATTGGTGCAGACACGCCAGGGTTCTACCACGGACATACTGAGAACACAGGCGCCGCACGCGGCGCAGGATCACCAAACCTCAAAGCATAATCCCTCACCATATCCAGGACCGAAACTATTCAACTCTTCAACTCTTCAATTCTTCAATCTTTCTCCACCACGGAGGCACTGAGGACACGGAGGGACACTGAGGACTGTTTGTCAAGATAGGACCGTTGGTGCAGACACGTAAAGGTTGTACCACGGACTCATCGAGGACACAGGCGCCGCACGCGGCGCAGGATCACCAAACCTCAAAGCATTGTCCCTCACCAAATCCAGGACCGAAACTATTCAACCATTCAACTCTTCAATTCTTCAATCTTTCTCCACCACAGAGACACCGAGGACACTGAGGGACACAGAGAGTTGTTAATCAAGATAGGGCCGTTGGTGCAGACGCGCCAAGGATTCTACCACGGACTTATTGAGAACACAGGCGCTGACGTACAACGGTAACCCCATTCACTCATTCGCTCATTCACTCATTCACTCATTCACTCATTGCATTAAACGTCCGCTCGCTTCAACTTCACATAACTTATCCAGTTGAATAAGATGGTCCAGCCCAGGACGATCGCAACGCTGAGCGGGTCGATCCAGTCG
>DASVCT010000176.1:0-6630 GCA_036381475.1 Cyclobacteriaceae bacterium | reverse complement strand
CCGTTCACCCAGCGTCCGCTGGATACTGCGGGTGACCTGGGAGAGCGAGAATATTTTTCTGTCGTTTGTTTCGTGGTTGCTTTCCATGGCGCGACGGGATCGGCATCTGTGTCCGATAACGATCGTTGGCGTAAAGATTGCCCATAAAATAGGTATTTTTCCACCACGGACCTTAGCCTTAGCTGGATAAACGTCGCCATCCTTTTTGGGCTGTGCCGGTTGTCCGGTACGACCTCCGGATACCATAGAGGCTGGTAAATCGCTCGAATATTCCATATGTTCGCAAAAAAGTTGCGGTGAAGTTTTTTCGGACAAGCACCCCAGCAAAACTCGCACTATGGTTACTCATAGTGCAGTCCGTCAATATTAGTATTGACCCGCCCGACTTATTTCCCAGCCATATTGCTGAAGACTTAAGTATCAATGAAATCGAAAGTTTCGTAGAACTCGTCTGGGAAGAAATCTGCGCCGTTGAGGATGCAATCTGCGAAACTGATGATCCTGACGATGAAAAAAACACTGCCCCCGCACGTCCTGACATCGCCTTCCTCCGCTACGTCGAAAGACCACACATCACAGCAAGCTTTTACCTGGCATGGATTGCCTACCCTATTGATCAGCACAACGCACACCTGCATGGCTTGAAACCCGAGCCGTTCAGCCCGCCACCCGAAGAACTCTCCTGACCATCTTTTCCTGCTTGGACAGCAGTTCACTACGTGCACCTGCGCACGCTTACGGGCTATGTTGTCCATACATCTTTTAGCCTGAAGTCAACAACCCCAGAATCGGCTAGCCGATCTGTACGTGTAGTGGTAATACGACGACTACGGGTTCCTGAGGAAACGAAAATCAACGATGAAATTCATGAAAGTACCTGTAATAGAACGTAAGAACGGAAACAGGGCCGACGGTTGCCCGACGACACCCTTCCGGAAACTGTCCGTGCTTCTATATCTCATATTGGCAATCAGTGTTTCACCGAACAGCGCCAAAGCCCGGCATCTGGATGTGAATCGTTCGGATACCCTGGAAATAACCCTGCGTCAAGCCGACAGTTTGTTTCTGCAAAACAATCTCTACCTGTTGGCCTCCTCGATGAACATCGAGGCGCAGAAAGCACTGATCATTCAGGCGAAGACATACCCAAATCCTGTATTGATTGCCGATGTCAATGCCTACGACCCCGTCAATGAACGAGCCTTTCACGTTGGAAGAACCGGTCAAAAAGCGTTTCAGCTGGAGCAACTCATCATATTGGGTGGAAAGCGCAAGGCCGAAATAGAACTGGCAAAGACCAACGTCCGTATCGCTGAGCTGGCATTTCAGCAACTGCTGCGGGAACTCAAGTTTCGCCTCCGATCCGACCTGTTCACCATGGGCCAGCAAGCGCTCCTGCTCGATAAATACGATACCCAATTGCATCAATTGAACGACCTGGTGGCGGCATACGAAGAACAGGCCGAAAAAGGCAACGCCCCCCTTAAAGACGTGGTTCGTCTCAAGGGCGCTTACCTGAAATTAAATAACGACCGGGCAGAAGTTTTAAACGAATACCTCAACACCCAGGCCAATCTGCAAGTGCTTCTCGGCACTTCTGCCATCGTCAAGTTCCACTTCTCGGAAAGCGAAGTAGAGAAATACATACAAGAGAAACAGCTCAGTGAAATTCATGCAGAAGCCTGGCAACACCGCCCGGAATACCTGATCCTCGGCCAGAACAGAATACTGGCCCAACAATACCTGGCCTATCAGCGGCGCCTTTCGATTCCAGACATTAGCCTTTTCGCCGCCTACGACCAGCGTAGCGGGGCCTTTGACGATCAGATCAACGCTGGCTTCGCGATTCCACTTCCGTTGTTCAACAGGAATCAGGGCAACATCAAAGCTTCTTATTTCAAAGTGCAGGAAATCGAATACACCCGCGAAGCCATGAAGATGGAAATCACCAGCAGCATACAAAGTGCCTTCGCCCTTTACACGCACACCGTTTCAGAGTATCAAAAAGCCAGGACATTATACAACGAAGATTTTGAAACTACGGTGAATGGTATGATCGACAATTTCCAAAAGCGAAACGTATCGATTATAGAGTTCCTCGACTTCTTCGAAGCATACAATGAAGTGCTGACCGAGATGACACGAATAAAAACGCAATTGGTCATCTCAGCCGAACAACTCAATCTATTAACCGGAAAAGATATCTACTGATCATGAACCCTAGAATACTTCACGTCTTTATGTTGCTCGCTGCATCTGTTGCTTTTCACAATTGCAGCCATGCTCCAATGGAAGAAAACACCAAGGCATTCTTCATGACCGATGCTATGATGGAGCTATGCAAGTTCCACACAGTGGGCAAAGATGATGTAAAAAATGAGATCCGATTCTTTGGGAAGCTGGAAGCAGACAATAATAAAACAGCCCAAGTCTTCTCAGCTGTCGGCGGTCGTGTAAAGACCATAAACATAGGTCTTGGCGATTATGTACGACAAGGACAGGTATTGGCCACCATTCAGAGCAGCGAGGTGGCAACCTATGAAAAGGAACGGCTTGACGCTGTGAATGAGGTGGCTATCGCCGAAAAAAATCTGCAAGTGGCGAAAGACCTTTTTGCTGCCAAGCTAAACACGGAAATGGATGTAAAACTCGCTGAAGCGGAACTGGAAAAGGCCAACGCCACGCTATCGAAAATAAACGAGATCTATGGGATTTATAATTTCAAACAAGGCTCAATCTTCCCGGTCACCGCACCGATTAGCGGCTTTGTGATCGTGAAGAAAATAAACAGCAATGAACTGCTCAGACCGGACGAAGGCGAACCGCTCTTCTCCATTGCGAACACAAATCAAATATGGGCCGTGGCCTTCGTCCATGAGAGCAACATATCCCACATCAAGGAAAACTATGAGGCGACGGTACACACGCTCGCCTTTCCGGACGACGAGTACAAAGGGAGGATCGAAAAGATCTACAATGTAATCGACGGCACGACCAAGTCGATGAAGTTCCGGGTACCACTCGATAATCACGATTTCAAACTAAAGCCCGACATGAACTGTACCGTGACGGTCCATTATTCTGAGAACAGAGGGATGATCACGATTCCCTCGTCCGCGGTCATCTTCGACAAAAACCGCTACTGGGTGATGGTCTTCAAGGACAGAAACAATATAGAGACCCGTGAAATTGAGATCTATAGACAGCTAGGTGACAAGACCTATGTCCTGACAGGCCTCGATGAAGACGAGACCGTGATCTCAGAAAATGGCATTCTCATTTACGACGCCCTGAACGACTAAATCCGCTGCCGTGAACAGATTCATCAAAAATATAATCTCTTTCTCCCTAAAGAATAAGTTCTTCACCTTCTTCTGGGTAGGAATTGTTGCCAGTGCAGGGCTCTACAGCTTCATCAAGATTCCGATTGAAGCCTTCCCGGATGTCACCAATACACAAATCATTATCGTGACGCAATGGAACGGCAGGAGCGCCGAGGAAGTAGAGCGTTTTGTCACGACACCCATCGAGATCGCCATGAACAGCGTACAGCGGAAGACCAACGTGCGCAGCATCACGATGTTCGGGCTGTCGGTCATAAAAATCATCTTTGAAGATGATGTGGAGGATTTCTTTGCACGTCAACAGGTAAACAATCAGCTCCGCCACGTTTCCCTGCCTGACGAGGTGGAACCAGTCGTGCAACCACCGTACGGACCAACGGGTGAGATCTTTCGCTATGTTCTTCAGAGCGATAATCGCGATACCCGTGAACTGCTAACCATCCAGAACTGGACGATAGACCGCGAACTGCGAAGCGTTCCGGGGGTGGCAGACATTGTCGCCTTCGGGGGCCAGGAGAAAATCTATGAAATCTCGGTCGACCCCGTCAAGCTGCAGCAGTTCGATTTAACCCCGCTGGAACTCTACGAAGCAGTCGGCAAATCCAACCTGAACGTCGGCGGCGATGTCATCGAAAAGCAAGGTCAGGCGTATGTAGTGCGCGGTATCGGCTTGCTCGACAACCAGCGGGATATAGAAAATACCATTGTCGACATCTTCAACGGAAACCCGATCCTCGTACGGGATGTGGCCACGGTGCAAGAGTCAAGCACACCCCGGGTTGGCCAGGTAGGATTGAATGACAACGATGATGTAGTTGAAGGCATTATCGTCATGCGGAAAGGAGAAAATCCAAGCGAAGTGCTGGCACGGGTCAAGGACAAGATCCATGAACTCAACACGTCGGTCCTGCCGGCCGATGTGACCATGGAAACATTCTACGACCGCGATACCCTGATGGCGTATTGCACCCAGACGGTACTGACCAACCTGGCGGAAGGGATGGTCTTTGTGACGGTTATTGTATTTCTCTTCATGGCTGATTGGCGCACTACTGTGGTCGTCGCGGTGGTCATTCCATTATCCCTGCTGTTTGCATTCCTTATGCTGAAGTTAAGGGGAATGAGCGCCAACCTCATTTCGCTCGGCGCCATTGACTTCGGTATTATTATAGATGGCGCAGTGGTCATGGTAGAGGGGGTTTTTGTGGCCTTTGACCAAAAAGCACGACAGATGGGAATGCAACGATTCAATTCGCTGGCTAAACTGGGACTCATACGTACCACCGGCACGCAGATGGGAAAGGCCATATTCTTTTCTAAACTGATCATTATCGCCGCACTGCTGCCTATCTTCTCTTTTGAAAAGGTCGAGGGAAAAATGTTCTCCCCCCTGGCATGGACCCTGGGATTCGCCTTGCTCGGCGCCCTCATTTTCACCTTGACCCTGGTCCCGGTACTTAGCTCGATGTTGCTTAACAATAACGTCTCTGAGAAGCAGACCTTCTTTACGCGACTCGTCAACAAAAGCATTGCGACTGGTTTTGCGTGGACTTTTGCTCATAAGCGAATTACAGTGTTGATTGCCGCCGCCTGCTTTGTCCTCACCGTCGTCTCGACACGGTGGCTTGGGACAGAGTTTTTGCCTCAACTGAACGAAGGGGCGCTCTGGGTAGAGGCCAAGATGCCTATGAGCTATTCCCTGCCCAAAACGGTTGAAATGGTCAGCCTTCTGCGTAAGGAGATACGCAACTTTCCGGAAGTGAACGATGTGCTCTCACAAACCGGACGAAGCAACGACGGTACCGATCCCAGCGGTTATTACTATGTACAAATGCAGGTTAACCTTAAACCAAAAAAAGAGTGGCCGAGGAAAATTTCGCTGGACGAACTCGTCGAAGAAATGGACACGCGCCTGAAAAATTACCAGGGCATTAACTACAACTATTCGCAACCGATCATCGACAATGTCGCGGAGGCCGTGGCCGGGATGAACGCTTCAAATGCTGTAAAAATTTATGGCGACGACCTGGACAGGCTGGATGAGTTTGCCGACCTGGTAGTTGAACAAATAATCGATGTGCCGGGCATAAAGGACGTTGGAATTCTAAGGAACATTGGGCAGCCTCAAATCAGTATTTCCCTGGATGAAGAGAAGATGGCCATCTATGGCATTACCAAAGCGGAAGCGCAGGCCGTAATCGAAATGGCCATTGGCGGAAAGACGGCCACGCAGAAATATGAAGGTGAAAGGAAGTTCGACATCCGAATCCGCTATGAGAAAAATTACCGTCAAAGGGAAGACGACATTCTCATGTTGATGATCCCTACCATCACCGGCAATCTCATACCCCTAAAAGAAATTGCAACCGTAAAAAAGGTCACCGGTCCGGCGTTCATCTATCGCGACAACACAAAGCGGTTTATCGGTGTGAAATTCTCCGTGCGCGGACGAGACCTGGGAAGTACCATTGAGGAAGCCCAAAAGAATGTTAACGCCAACATAAAACTCCCGGATGGCTATAGCTTTGGATGGACCGGCGAATTTGAAAACCAGGTCCGGGCTACCAAGGGGTTGACGCAGGTTGTTCCCATTAGCCTGCTGTTGATTTTCCTGTTGCTGTTTATGATGTTCGGCAATGCCAAAGACGCGGGTTACGTCCTCATCAATGTCCCTTTTGCACTAATCGGGGGGATTCTGGCGCTGCACATTACCGGGATCAATTTCGGCATTTCTGCCGGTGTCGGATTCATCGCTTTGTTCGGCATATGCGTACAGAATGGAGTGATTCTGATTTCCGAGATCCAAAAGCAAGCCCAGATAGTTAAGAACTACAGTGAGGCCGTCATTAAGGCGGTGAAGATAAGGACCCGACCCGTTGTGATGACCGCATTGATGGCGGCGATCGGGCTTGTGCCGGCCGCAGTGAGTACAGGAATTGGCTCCGAAGGTCAGAAACCGCTGGCCGTAGTAATCATCGGCGGGCTGGTCACTGCAACCCTCTTTACATTGCTCGTGTTCCCGATTGTGTATCATAAGGGATTGGACCTCAGTGCGCGTAGGACCAGGTAATTGAGGGGTGGTAGCAAAAAAAGGGTCGTCGCCCGGCGGCTGCGTATTACCGTCGGGCAGACGACGTTCATCGGGTCAATTTCCGTAAAAGAACTGCTCCCGGATGATCTTTCCGTCAGACCAGTGCTGTACAGAAACCTGAGTGTATTTGCGCTCGCCCCAGTCCTTGTGTGTGAAGTCCATGGCCCAACGAACCATCGTCACGTTGTCGCCAAT
>DASVCT010000175.1:0-9179 GCA_036381475.1 Cyclobacteriaceae bacterium | reverse complement strand
CCTCGCCTCCCTCTTCACTCTCGGTGCGAGCAGCAGCCCTGACACCATGGTAGGCACAGCCATCAGGGCGAAGGCGGCGTCCATAAGACTGATGATGGAATTGAGGGAGGCCACCGCCCCGACGATAATGCTTGCCAGGTAGAAGTAATCGTACCATCGCTGGCGGTCCGCGCCAATGAGAAAGGCCGTACTCTTGCCTCCATAATAACCGTAGGAGAACAGCGACGTGATGGCAAAGAAAAAGATGCATAGCAGCAACAGGTAATGACCGAAACCGGGGAGCGCTGAATTGAAAGCAGTGGCGGTGAGGGAGACGCCATTAGTATCGGACGTTTGCCATACGCCGGTAGCAAGGATCGCGAGACCGGTGCAGGTACATACTACGAGCGTGTCAATGGCGGGTGTGAGCATAGCAGCAAGCCCATCGCGCACAGGCTCGATGCTTCGCGACGTACCGAGAGCCATGGGAGCGGTACCGATGCCCGCCTCGTTGGAGAACGACGCGCGGCGCGCACCAAGAATGATGAGCCCGCCAACGATCCCTCCGGTAAAGGGATCAGGTTCGCCGTTGTAATGCACAGCAGAAAACGCATCCGTGAAGATCAACCCAAGGTAATGTGGAACGTCTTCAATTCGGATTATCAGGATTGCGATGACACTCACGAAGTAAATCACGATCATTAACGGCACCATGCTTCCGGCCCATTTCCCGATCCTTTTTATTCCTCCGATCACTACGATCGATGTGATGGCGGTGATGATGAGCCCGGTGTAAAGATCGGTGTCCATAATTACCACCGATCCGATATTCAGCGGGGCAGGGGCGATGCCCGCGGGCACGAGCAAGATGTCGCGAATTGCCCGGGTGAGTTGGTTCGCTTGAAATACTGGCAGCGCGCCAAATAGGCAGCAAAAGCTGAACATGGCCGCCAGGGGCCACCATTTCTTGCCGAGCCCCTCCGTTATTACGTACATGGGGCCACCCTGGATTTCCCCGCGCGAATCCCGGCCACGGTACATGCTTGCCAGCGTGCAGGTAAAGAAGTTGGTTGCCATGCCGACCAGCGCACTCACCCACATCCAGAAGAGCGCGCCGGGGCCGCCCATCGCGATGGCTACGGCCACGCCCGCAATGTTGCCCATACCGACCGTAGATGCGAGCGCCGTCGACACCGCCTGATAGGGCGACAGCTGTCCGGGTCCGCCAGTGCTGTATTTCCCGCGAAGCACGTCGATGGCGTGAAAAAAATAGCGATACGGGACGAAGCCCGAGTATATAAAGAAAAATAATCCACCGCCCATCAAAAGGAACAGCAGCGGAAGGCCCCAAAGCCAGTTGGAGAAGTCGATGATAGCCTGCTCAACCAATAAATAAAGAGTGATTGTTCGGGGCAAGATAATGACTTTTACCGCAGAGGCCACAAGACGGTTGATGTACAGGGGTTTTCTACGTGAGACTGCGCTGACGCGCGGTGGAAGGAATTAACCGCAGAGGCGCAGGGGACGCGGTGGGTGTTCTAAATTCCGTACTCACTTCCCGGCAGACGCAGCATTCTTCCTATGAGCACTACTCTATGTCAGCCTAATCATGAAACGTCAATCAGTGCACACGCGGCATCGATACACGCGGTCAATTCCGTGGCGGTCGCAACATCTCCGCGTCCCCTGCGGCTCTGCGGTTAACAAATTCCCCTGCGCGTCAGCGCCTGTGCTCTCATTGCGCATTTGGCAGCTGGCACATTTATTGGCAATCTCTTGCGAGACTTTTTGAACGCACAAGAAAAATGTCTCTGTGAAACCCAGTGCCCTCAGTGTCTCCGTGGTAAAGAAAACCATAAGGAACTTCTGGGACCCTATTCCTGTTCGCCTTCGATGACAGCGGGGGAGGTGGTGAATACTACATCGGCGCATCCCTTGTCGGCCGCATGCCATGAATCCACGCGAAGTTTCATGGCCACCAGCCCCGCCGTTGGGAGCGTGCCGATTTCAGCGCCGGTGAGGTATTCGGCCACATAGGAAACGACGGGATTGTGACCGATGCACATCACTTCACTATAAGCGTCGTCAAGTTTTGTGATGAATTCAAGAAAAGTGCGAACGGAAGCCTGCGCGAGTTCTTCGTCAGGAATAATGCGTTCTATGTCGAACTTGATGACATCGCTCAGCAGTTTCGCGGTGGCGTGCGCACGCACGGCACTGCTGGTGTAAATAACGTCGGGATTTATTTTTTCGCGGTGCAGATAGGCGCCGATCCTGAATGTTTCCTTCGCGCCGGTAGGTGTGAGTTCGCGTTCGAGATCCGACTGACCCGCTTGTTTTTCAACGCTTTGTGCATGACGCATGAGGTAAAGTATCTTGGCCATAGGCACACGGTTTTCGATTGTCGACGGGATCGCAATTATAACGGCAATATTATCATCGAAATTTGATTATTTAAAAAATTCAGGATATTTGGGCGTTTTGAAAGACGAATGACATGGCAAAAAACCTCGTTATCGTAGAGTCGCCGGCAAAAGCAAAGACCATAGAGGGCTATTTGGGTAAGGATTTCAAAGTGGCATCCAGCATGGGACACGTACGCGATCTGCCCAAAGGAGGTGATGCAATCGACATAGAAAACGGATACGAACCTACATACGAAATAAGTCCTGAGAAAAAGGAAGTTATTGCCCAGTTAAAGAAGCTTGCCAAAGATGCCGAGACGGTTTACCTCGCTTCTGACGACGACCGTGAAGGGGAAGCCATATCATGGCATCTGAAGGAGGTGCTTGATCTCAACGATGCGAAAACCCGCCGGATCGTCTTTACTGAAATCACGAAGAAGGCAATACTCAATGCGCTCGAAAACCCACGCGGTATCGACGTCGACCTGGTGAATGCACAACAGGCGCGTCGCGTGCTTGACAGGCTCGTTGGCTACGAACTTTCACCGATACTCTGGAAGAAAATCAAGACCGGACTTTCGGCGGGCCGCGTGCAGTCAGTCGCCGTTCGTCTCGTGGTCGAGCGCGAACGGGAGATTAGCGAGTTCCAGGCGAATTCCGCATATCGTATCACCGCGCTCTTTGACCTGGGCGACGGCAAACAGCTGTCGGCTGAATTGGGGGAGCGCTTTGAAAAGGAAGAGGACGCCCTCGCCTTCCTGGAGTCGTGCAAGGGCGCTAAATTCAGCATCACTGACCTGCAGACCAAACCTGCGAAACGGTCGCCCGCACCACCATTCACGACGTCCACGCTCCAACAGGAGGCTTCCCGAAAACTGGGCTTTTCGGTTATGCAGACGATGATGGTGGCCCAGAAACTGTACGAAGCGGGGAAGATCAGTTACATGCGTACCGACTCCGTTAACTTGTCGGATGAAGCGCGCCGGGATGCCATGCGGCAAATTGAAGCATCGTATGGAAAAAGCTTCGTTCAGCCACGGCAATACAAGACCAAGTCGTCGTCAGCGCAGGAGGCACACGAGGCTATCCGGCCTACCGACTTCTCCGTGACCAATCCGGGCATGGACCGCAACTCCCTGCGTCTGTACGAACTGATATGGCGCCGCGCCATCGCGTCACAAATGGCCGACGCGGAGCTGGAGAAAACTACGGCGACCATCGGTATCTCGACGAACGATCGGACCCTCACTGCCACCGGAGAGGTGATCCGCTTTGAAGGATTTCTCAAGGTATATATGGAGTCGGCGGACGACGACGATGAAGAGGAAAACGGCAAAGTGTTGCCTCCCCTCGAAATCGGACAGGACCTGAGCCTATCATGGCTGCGCGCGCGCCAGGTCTTCACCCGACATCCTCCGCGTTACACCGAAGCAAGCCTGGTAAAGAAACTGGAGGAAATGGGCATCGGCCGGCCTTCAACGTACGCCCCAACCATTTCGACGATTCAGAAGCGGGGATACATCGTCAAGGAAAGCCGTGAAGGTGTCGAACGCGCCTATAATGTCTTCACGCTGGAAAACGACGAGATCGATCGTCGGCAAGAGACAGAAATAACCGGGGCTGAAAAGAACAAACTTTTCCCGACCAATACCGCCATGGTTGTAAACGACTTCCTGGTAGAACATTTCCCCGATGTGACGGATTACTCGTTTACGTCGGAAATCGAGCAGGAATTTGATGAGATCGCCAGCGGCAAGCTGGAATGGCGGAAGATGATCGACGACTTCTACAACCCGTTTCACAAAAAGGTAGCCCGTACGGAAAAGGTTGAACGGTCGTCGGTAGGGAAGAGCCGTGAACTTGGCGTCGACCCGAAAACCGGCAAGAACGTGTACGCCAAGCTGGGCAAGTTCGGAGCCTATGTTCAGATAGGAGAGAATCCCGACGATAATGGTGGTGAAAAGCCGAAGTTTGCGAGCCTTCGACCGGGGCAGTTCATCGAGAACATTAGCCTGGAAGAAGCGCTCGAACTGTTCCGGCTGCCGCGGGAGGTAGGGGAGTTCGAAGGAAAACCCCTCACGGTAAACATCGGGCGTTTCGGTCCGTATATCCTCCACGACAAAAAGTTCGTGTCGATACCCAAGACCGATGATCCGTACACCATACAGGCCGACCGTGCTATCGAACTTGTGATAGCCAAACGCGAGGCCGATGCGCGAAAAACGATCAAGGAGTTTGAAGAGAACCCCGATATCAAAGTGCTGAACGGCCGGTTCGGTCCGTATATCAAGGCGGGAAAGAAGAACGTCAAGATCCCCAAGGATAAAGTACCTGCCGAGCTCACATTGGAGGAATGCCTGGAGCTCGTTGAAGCAGCTCCCGAGAAAAAGACACGCGCCGCCGCGCGGAAAACTACGACTCGTAAGAAGAAAACGTAATTAAATCCAGCCATGAAAAAGCTCGTCGTACTCACCGGGGCGGGCATCAGTGCCGAGAGCGGTATCCCCACGTTCCGCGATTCCGGCGGCCTCTGGGAAGGATACGACGTTAACGAAGTGGCGACGCCGGAAGGTTGGCGGAAAAACCCCGAACTCGTACTGGAATTTTACAATCAGCGAAGGAAACGTGCACTCGAGGTAGAGCCCAACGAAGGGCACCGCATCCTGGCTGAGCTTGAGTCGTCATTCGATGTCACGATCGTGACGCAGAACGTAGACAACCTTCACGAACGTGCCGGGTCGTCGAATGTCGTGCACCTCCACGGGAGTCTGTTTCAATCCCGCAGCACGGTCGATGAGTCGCTCGTATATGATATCCAGGGTTGGGAGCTCAGACTGGGCGATCTCTGTGAAAGAGGATCACAGTTGCGACCGAATATTGTCTGGTTCGGCGAGTTGGTGCCCATGATGGAAGTAGCGGCGGCCACTGCGGCGCAAGCCGACGTATTCCTGGTCGTTGGTACCTCCATGATTGTGTATCCCGCAGCAGGGCTGATCCACTATGTGGCGAATCATGTACCAAAATTCGTGGTAGACCCAAATCTCCCGGACGTCGGTCGCATTCCGAACCTGACTATGATTGCAGAAAAGGCCAGCACCGGGTTGCGAAAGGTAAGGGAAGCGTTGATCGCGCTGAGTTAATCCCGCGATTCCCCCGAGCTCACCTTGTGAAGGAACTTCTTGAATTTATCTGTATTGTAGTCTGCCATCCCGGTCTTCCGATATGCGACAGTGCCGTCGGGCGCAATTACGAAAGTTGACGGTATGATGCGCACCTGGAGTTGTTCGGGAAGATCGCCTGCGATGAATACGGGAAACGTGAAGTTCCTGGACGAGACATAGTCCCTCACCTTCTGGATGTCCTCTTGCCGGTCGATAGAAAGCATAACGAATTGGACGGAGTCATTTCCCACCTGTTCGTAGAGCTTTTGAATGGAAGGCATCTCAGCGCGGCAGGGCCCGCACCACGTAGCCCAGAGGTTAAGAAAAACCGTCTTGCCGCGGTACGTATTGAAATCTACCGTTTTCCCGTCGGGTGTTGTCACGGAAAAAGAATATTCGAATGCCTTTTTGCCGGGGTCGTACGAGTCCGGATTGGCATTCATAAAGCCACTGGCCAGCACTACCCGGCCGGCGGCAGACTGCAGTCCGCTCAACGCGCCGGTGGACCGCAAGACAAGGAATACTGCAGCAATAAGCAGCCAGGGCCGGGCCTCGCGCCATACCTTTTTAAGAATGCCCTGTATTACGGATGTGCTCATTAGCTCGATTTTAAACTATTTTGGTAGAACAAAAGTGCTTATTTCGATCTTCCTGACCCCCTAACGGATCCCTCATGACGAAACTGCGTACCTTAAAGATACTCTTTCTCGTCTCTTTTGCATTTTCTGCCTTTGGCCAGAAAGTCAAATACAAAGATATCTACAGTCTGCTGAGTACCAAACAGTACGATGCGGCCGAACCTTTCCTAAAGCGGTATCTCGTTGACGAACAGGAAAATCCCAATGCATTCCTGTTCATGGGAATCATATACCAGGAAAAGGCTGCAGCATGCCATGTACTGCGCGAAACGCAGTCTCTGGTTTCCTACGCCGACTCGGCGATACATTGTTTCGATAAGACAGTCTCGTTGCTGACCGAGCGCGAACTGAAACGAAACGCCGAGTACTACCAGGCCTACAATCGCCGGGACCTGAGAACCGGTGAATTCGGAATCGCGCTGTCCGACATACAGTTCGATCTCCAAAAACGAAAGGAAGCACTTCTCACCCGGTCGGCAGCGGCGAAAATGATCCGGCATCATTTCGAATCGGCTGACAGCCTGTACGGCGTCTGTACGGCGGCGTACCAGACATTGACACAAAGCCATCCTACGGAGGCCGATCTTTTCCTTCGTGCCAGTGATAGCACCGTTGCCTTGCTTGACAACCTGGCGTCGAAGTTCGATGCCGCGGTAAAGGCCATACGTTTGTATCAGTCGAGCATGACGACGCCAGGTGTTCCCGCCTACCGTCACGACTTCAAGATGCGTCCGATAGCTGATTATCCAACAGAGGGCAGTGACCGGGTCGACTTTTCTGCGGAGGAGGTAGGGGTCTGGGATTATGGAGCATTCGCAGCCGACGTTCGAAAGAAAATCACAGAAGATATCCGGCCGTTGCAGGAGCAGACATTGAAGCACCTCACTTTGCTGTTTGAAATGGCGACCGATCCGACGTCTCATGCGAATATGGACGTGAGCGCGCCTGGTGCAGATCGTTTCAGGCGTTACGATGGAAGTGACCCATTTCCGCCGGCTCTTGCCCGACTCCTGGCTGCAGCCACGATATTTCGAGACAGACAGAGGCAGCCAGCGGCTGATTCAATCAATGCCCAACTCATGTTGCAGGATGCTCGTGATGATGTGCGTGCATTGGAACTGCTTGACAGCGCCGTACACATGCTTCGGGAAAGAGATCTGACGAAAGCCGTGCATCAGTATGCGTTTTTCCTGCCTCCTGAGCTGCGCGAAGGGAAGGCGGTGGAAGCGTTGATGGATAGCATCTCCACGGCCGCGGATGCCCAGCGGCAACATATTCATGACAGCCTCGTGGCGAGCGAGTTGGCAGCGCATCGCCTGCGTGTCGGCGAAGAATTCATACCCTTGTCCAACACCGATACGTTGAACGCTTGCCGGCCATTGCTTACGATAGATGAGCGATATACCGTAGGAGTGAAGGCCATCGATTCCGTCTCGGTGGCGGGCTACTTTTACTCCATTACGCCCTCGCGTATCCCTGACGTTGCTGCCACGTTCGAATTGGATACGGCAGCGTTCGGCACACTTCACTGGCCTTCGGTGAAGGCACTTTCGACCGATGCAAACGACCTGGTGTATTATGTGCTGATCTATGCGGATAAGGGTGATTGGGAAACGTATCCGGCGCGGGTGGCGAAGATATATCGTGTCGACGGGCTGTCGTGGACGACGGATCTTCAGTTAGGTTTTGCGCCTGAGTTGCTGGAGTATCAACCGGACACCGGGACGCTGGTGGTCCGGGGTGAAGACACATTAATTATTGACAAGAACGGGAACCCCAAATAGGGGTCAGGTCTGAACGAGTTTTCTCCAATCCTGGAAGCGCATGTCGATGCGCTGCCGGATTTTTTCATAGTTGTCCCAGCTATCGGTTACGTGATAAATAGAGGGGAGGCTCTTGACGAGAATTTCGTCGTAGTCGTTCCGGTATAGCCCACCACCATAATAATAATAGGTGAACATGTTGCCTTGGCGGTTGAATAGTTCATACCCGAGGTAGCCATCCCAGATCTCGCTGAGGATCGTACACGAAATTTCCCTTCTCTTGAAACGGAAAATCTGGTTGGAGGCCTCTTCCTCGAAATACTCCGAATAGAGGTCCGTGTCGATAATCCATCCGAGGTACATCCCTATGTGAACGTAGGCCTGTTCGATGGGTAGTGAATCGGGAAAATTTCCCAAAAAATGCGTTTTCGCGTTATCGTAAATGGTTTTTTGTATATCAGCCTTTTTGTCCATTCAGAGCGAGTTCGTTAACAACCTAAAATAGCAAATTTATCCGACTTTAACCGGTTTTGTGCTGGATTCCTGGTCCAATACAGATATAAATCTTTCAATGAAAGAAAAGGTAAGCGACGAACACTCCGGCAATAATACCCGCCAGGTCGGCGATCAGACCTGCTGTGAGCGCATAGCGGGTATTTCGTATGTTCACCGATCCGAAATACACTGCGAGGATATAAAAAGTTGTTTCTGTACAGCCCCGAAAAATAGCTGCCAGGTTGCCGACGAAGCTGTCGGGTCCGAAATTATCCGGATGCGCTACGTCAAGCATCATTCCCCTCGCGGCGGTACCGCTCAGCGGCTTGAGGAGTGCCACAGGGAGGGCGTTGACAAAGTCGGTGTTCACGCCCATGAGCGCAAACGCGCTGCCGATCCCGCTGATGATATAGTCCAGCGTACCTGAAGCACGAAACACACCGATGCCTACGAGCATGGCCACCAGGTAGGGGATGATTTTTATTGAAGTCGTGAAGCCCTCTTTCGCACCTTCGACAAACGTCTCGAACAATTTGACCTTCCGTACGAGGCCAAGTACCAGAAAACCCACGATGAGGGTGACGATGATGAGGCTACTGATGAGACTCGACTGCTGTTGAAGCGCTTCGGGTGGCAGCGAGAGGAAGTAGAGCACGGCCAGTACGACAATGCCCGTCACCCCGCCAATGTAGGCGAGCAACACGGGGTCCAGAAGCCGTATCCGTTGCCTTACCGAGA
>DASVCT010000174.1:0-8930 GCA_036381475.1 Cyclobacteriaceae bacterium | reverse complement strand
TCATGTGCCCTTTGTGGTTCACATCAAAACCCCAGCATCTGAATCGCGGACAGCGCTGCCTCTTCGCCCTTGTTGCCATGTCTGCCGCCGGCGCGGTCTTCAGCCTGCTGTTTGTTGCTGGTGGTCAGTACCCCGAATATGACTGGTTTGCCCGTCATCAGATTCGCCTGGGTGATGCCGTAGGCAACGGCCTGACATATGTAAGCGAAATGAGGTGTTTCACCCTGGATGACGCATCCCAGGCAGATGACGGCGTGAATGTCTTTCTTGCGCGCCATGAGCAATCCTCCAAGCGAAAGCTCGAAGCTTCCGGGCACGGTCTTCCGGATGATATTCTTTTTGGGAACGCCGTGCTCGAGCAGCGCAGCGACGGCGCCTTCGTAGAGCGCGTTGGTGATTTCTTCGTTCCACTCGGCGACGACAAGGGCAAAGCGCTTCGAGGCGAGATTCAAGCGGGTTTTTATGCGTCCCGATTTATGGGGTCCTGCCATGGGAGCAAAGGATTATCCGAAATTGGAGATACCGGTCCTATGAATTTCCATTGAGCCGGGCGATGAATTTCCTGGCGTTTTGGAATTCTGCCGATTCCCAATACTTGTCGATGATGGTTTGGTAGGCTTTTTTCGCGCCCGCCGTATCGTTGAGTTTTTCACAGGCGAGAGCCTCCTTCATCAGGTACGTCGGCGTATAGTACTTGTTCGGCTTGTAATTCGCGGCCTTGCGGTAATAGTCGACGGCCTGCTCATAATTTTCCTCCTCCATGTAAGAGTCACCGATCAGGCTGTAGGCGCGCGCCTGCACGAGCAGGTCATTGGCCTTGAAGTCTCCGAGGTATAGCCGCGCTAGTTCATACTTGCCTTGCTTGAGATAGCTCGCTCCGGCGTAAAAGTTAGCGAGATTCCCAGCGTTGGTGTTACCGTATTCGTCGGCGATGTCGAGGAAGCCGAGGTTATTGCCATCGCCGTTCAATGCCAGATCAAGGCTGTCCGATTCGAAGTAGTAGACGGCCTGGAACATCTGACGCTGTGCTTCATCGTCTCGGTTATTGATGTAGTACCTGTACCCGAAGTACCCGGCGACAGCGAGGAGGATCAGGACACCGAGGCCCGTCAGGATCCTGGAGTGCTCCACCATCCAGGCCTCGGCAACTTCCAGTTTTTCGGCAAGCGCCTCCGGACTTTCCAGGATTTCCTTCTTGGTTTCTTTCTTCTTCTTGGACATGTGGAAAAGGTATGACTCATTCAATCATCCCGACTTCAGGATGAAACCCCGACTAAAGTCGGGGCAGGGTTGAGCGGCCGCAAAAGTACTAATAAGATGACTTTCTGTCAAAAATGTTTCAATCAGCCACGAAGGGATAGTCTTCCTGTGCGTATACGTCGTGCGTGGCTTCGGACGGATCCGGAAACTCCGATTCTTCCGCGAATTTTACGGATTCGTCCACAATGGCAGCGATCTTCTCCTCAATGCCGGTCAGCTCCTTTTCCGTGGCAATCTTCTTCGACAGGATGGTTTGCTTCACAACTTCAATAGGGTCCCGGCGCTTGTATTCTTCCACTTCGTCTTTCGAGCGGTACTTCGCAGGGTCTGACATCGAGTGGCCCTTATAACGGTAGGTGCGGAACTCCAGAAGGGTAGGACCTTCACCCTTGCGGGCGCGTTCGGCAGCCTGGGCAACAGCCCGGTGTACCTCCTCCACCTGCATGGCATCAACAGGGGCACAGGGCATGTCATAGGCTTCGCCAAGCGTGTAAAGCTCGGTGACATTTGAAGTCCGCTTCACGGACGTCCCCATAGCATAGCCGTTGTTCTCGATGACGAAGATCACCGGAAGTTTCCAGAGCATGGCGAGGTTCATGGTTTCGTGGAACGATCCCTGCCGCACGGCGCCGTCGCCCATGTAACAAATGCAGAGAGCGCCCGACTTCCGGTATTTTTCGGCGAAGGCAATCCCGGCGCCGAGGGGGATCTGGCCCCCCACGATGCCGTGTCCGCCAAAGAAATTATGCTCCTTGTCAAAAATGTGCATGGAGCCGCCCTTGCCTTTGGATATTCCCGTCGTCTTGCCGAAAAGTTCGGCCATGATCAGTTTTGGGTCCGTACCCAACGCCATGGGATGCGCATGGTCGCGGTAGGCGGTTATCCATTTGTCGTCTTTTGTAAGTGCGCTCGCCGCGCCGGCGGCGCAGGCCTCCTGTCCGATGTACAGGTGGCAAAAGCCACGGATTTTCTGCTGTCCATATAACTGCCCGGCCTTCTCTTCAAATCGCCGCATCAGCAACATTTTCTCATACCAAAACAGGTACGTATCGCGGGAAAATCCCTTTTCCGCCTTCCCCTGCTTGACTTCTTTCCCGTCTGCTTTCGCCTTCTTGTTTGCTTTGGTTGTCGTGGGCATATCCCTAATTTTGATCCGAACTGCGAAAATAAGACCCGAACGAACATTCGCCAAGTAATTCACCCAAAACTGTATGATTCTCCGCCGGCTAAGCCTTGTCAACTACAGGAACTATGCGTCGGCGGAGGTCGAATTTTCCCCCCGGATCAACGTGCTCGTCGGCGCTAACGGCAGCGGAAAGACGAATCTGCTGGATGCGATATACTACCTTTCGTTTACCCGGAGTTCGCGTCAGCCCGTGGATTCGCTCAATGTTCGTCATGGGGAGGATCATTTCAGCATCCGGGGCGAGTTTGAGGTAGGCGACCGGCGTGACACAGTCGCCGTAGTGCTTCAACCCGGCGCCAGGAAATCGGTGCGGGTCAACGGGTCGGAATACAGCCGGCTGAGTGACCACATCGGCAAATACCCCGTGGTGCTGATCGATCCCGACGATGTGGATCTGATCCGGGAAGGAGGCGAAATTCGACGTCGCTTTTTCGACATCCTCATATCGCAGGTGGATGGTGAATACCTGGATAACCTCATGCGGTACAACAGCCTGCTCAAACAGCGCAACGGCCTGCTGCGCATGGCGGGGGGCAAGCCCGACCGGACAGCACTGGAGTCCTACGATGGGATGATGGCTGCTCCGGCCGCTTATATCCATGAACAAAGAAAGGCGTTCCTTGATCGGTTCATCCCTGTGTTCGACCGGTACTTCAGGTATCTTGTGGAGGAGGAGGAGACGACGTCTGTCGAGTACCTATCCGGGCTGGACGAAATGACGCTGGAGGAAGGGCTGCAGCGGTGCCTGGAGCGCGACCTGGTTGTGCAGCGGACGACCTTTGGCATCCACCGCGACGACTTTCGTTTTCTGCTGGGTACAGCCGAGATGAAGAAATTCGGATCCCAGGGTCAGCGCAAAACGATGGTCATTGCCATGCGCCTGGCGCAGTGGGAGCTGATTCGCGCCGACAAAGGATTCCGGCCTGTGCTTTTGCTGGATGATATTTTTGATAAATTGGATGACCACCGTATCGGCCGGCTGCTGGATCTTATGCGGGATGCGTTCGGCCAGTTGTTCGTTACTGATGCGCGTCCGGACCGAACTGCGGGCCTTCTTCGGAACGTTAACGCAGAAGTATCGGTTTACACCGTGGATCAGGGCATAGTAATCCTACAGAAATGAAAACGCGAAAAGACCCGGGAAAAGACGTCCGGCCCGTCGGCGACGCCATCCGTGAGCTGTTGAACACCTACCATCTTGAGACGCGTTTTGACGAGACCAACATTGTAGCCTCCTGGGAGCGGGTGGTAGGGAAACCCATTGCCCGGAGAACCCGCAAGGTGTACCTGCGTGACAAGGTGCTGTATGCCGAGTTTGATTCGGCGGCGATGAAGCACGATTTCCTCATGCACAGGAAAGAAATTCTGGACCTTTTCCAGAGGGAATTTGGAGCCGCGGCGGTGTCGGAAATTGTCGTCCGGTAGCGGGTCGCAGGGCGATACGAAATCCGTTTGAAAATCTGAGTCAGAGTTTTGAAAAAGCGCAAAAGCGTATAATTTTGCACTCTCTTTTTGAAAAAGGCCCCGTTTGAGCGGGGCTTTTCAGTCGGTCACCGACAGCAGAAAGAGAACAGCCGGTGATTGGCCGTTGGGCACGATGGATTGGCAAGCGTCGCGTCCGACTGATATCCTGGGGGAATACCAAAGTGGCCAACTGGGGCAGACTGTAAATCTGCTGTCTTATGACTTCCTAGGTTCGAATCCTAGTTCCCCCACATTGCCCGACTAGCTCTTGGCGTGGTTGGGCTTGTTCGCCTGGCTCTAGCGTCGGCGAACCGCACGCGGGAGTAGCTCAGTTGGTAGAGCGACAGCCTTCCAAGCTGTAGGTCGCGGGTTCGAGCCTCGTCTCCCGCTCGTTAACGGAGGCCGCGCCACGGAGGCCGGCACCAAAAGCTGTTGTAGCTCAGGGGTAGAGCACTTCCTTGGTAAGGAAGAGGTCGTGAGTTCAAATCTCATCAACAGCTCGGAGCAAGTGGGGCGAACGGTGGAGAGAAAAAAACTGAAACTAAACTTATAAACTAAAACAAACAGGGATTTTCAAATATGGCAAAAGAAACATTTGACCGTTCGAAACCACACGTGAACGTTGGCACTATTGGTCACGTGGACCATGGGAAGACCACGCTTACGGCTGCTATTACGAAAGTGTTGTCGACGAAGGGTCTAGCTGATGCCCGTGACTTCTCGTCGATCGACAATGCACCTGAAGAAAAGGAACGGGGTATTACGATCAACACTTCACACGTCGAGTATCAGACAGAAACCCGCCACTATGCGCACGTTGACTGTCCCGGGCACGCCGACTACGTGAAGAACATGGTTACCGGAGCGGCTCAAATGGATGGTGCCATCCTGGTGGTAGCTGCTACTGACGGACCGATGCCGCAAACCCGTGAGCACATTCTTCTTGCACGCCAGGTAGGTGTACCTGCACTGGTAGTATTCATGAATAAAGTCGACCTGGTTGACGATCCCGAACTGCTCGACCTGGTGGAAATGGAAGTTCGCGAACTGCTGTCGTCGTACGACTTCCCCGGCGATGACATTCCGGTGATCCGCGGTTCCGCGTTGGGTGCGCTCAACGGTGAACCCAAGTGGGTTGAAAAAGTGGAAGAGCTGATGAAGGCAGTTGACGAATACATTCCCCTTCCGGTTCGTCTTATCGACAAGGACTTCCTCATGCCGGTTGAAGACGTGTTCTCCATCACCGGCCGCGGAACGGTGGCTACCGGTCGCGTTGAACGCGGTGTGATCAAGACCGGCGACCCGGTTCAGATCCTGGGTATGGGCGCTGAGAACCTATCGTCGACCGTAACCGGGGTTGAAATGTTCCGTAAGATCCTCGACCGTGGTGAAGCCGGCGACAACGTAGGTCTCCTGCTCCGCGGTATTGAAAAGGATCAGATCCGCCGCGGTATGGTAGTGTGCAAGCCGGGATCGGTTACGCCGCACTCCAAATTCAAGGCAGAGGTATACGTTCTCTCTAAGGAAGAAGGTGGCCGTCACACGCCGTTCTTTAACAAGTACCGCCCGCAGTTCTATTTCAGAACCACGGACGTGACTGGCGAAGTGAAGCTTCCGCAAGGCGTTGAAATGGTTATGCCCGGCGACAACGTGTCGATCGAAGTTGAGCTGATCAACAAGATCGCCATGGAGAAAGGTCTCCGCTTCGCTATCCGTGAAGGCGGCCGCACCGTGGGCTCTGGCCAGGTGACCGACATCTTAGACTAAATAACTGGGAACCAAAGGAATAGCGTTTCTGATTATATTTTCGGGAACGCTTTTCTTTTCTGGAATTTCAGTATACCTTTGCAGTCCTTTTGGGTTGACGGGTTTATACGGCGGCTCAAGGGGCCGGAGCGCCACCCAGGAAGGACGGTAAAGGTCGGGAAATTGCCGGTAAGAATCCAGACACGGGTGTAGCTCAATTGGTAGAGTAGCGGTCTCCAAAACCGTTGGCTGGGAGTTCGAGTCTCTCCACCCGTGCATAGGGAAGAACAGCTTCCATTACGGTCCTGTAAAGGTTGAGGTACACAGCAAAAAGGCGCCAGATCCGATGAGCAAGCTCACAAATTACATTGTTGAATCCTGGGACGAGGTAAAAAACAAAGTTACCTGGTCCAAGTACAGCGAATTGCAAAGCAGCGCCATCCTCGTTTTAGTGGCGTCCACGATTTTCGCGCTGGTCATCGGGGCGGTAGACTGGGTATTCAATGAGGCCCTTACGTGGTTCTACAAGGAGTTTTGATTATTGACGACTGAACAATGGGCGAGCTCAAGTGGTATGTGCTACGTGTCGTAAGTGGCCAGGAGAAAAAGGTAAAATCTTACCTGGAAACGGAGATTGAGCGCTCCAAGCTCACCGACTACATTCCACAAGTGCTTATCCCCTCGGAAAAGGTATATGAAATGCGGAACGGCAAGAAGCGCGTCCGCGAACGCAACTTTTTTCCGGGGTACGTGCTGATATCGGCGGACCTGTCCAACGGGGAAGCCTACCACATGGTCAACAACATTCCGGGAGTCATCGGATTCCTGGGAGGCAGCGGAACGGGTTCCTCCAAGGATCCGGTACCCCTGCGGCAGTCCGAGGTGAACCGGATCCTCGGAAAGGTCGACCAGCTCGACGAGATGGAAGAGCGCCTCGAGACTCCTTTTATTAAAGGAGAGTCGGTAAAGGTGATGGATGGGCCCTTTAGCGGGTTTACGGGCAGCGTGGAAGAGATTTTCGAAGACAAGAAGAAGCTTAACGTAATGGTTAAGATTTTCGGCCGCAATACGCCGGTCGAACTCAGTTACATGCAGGTTGAAAAGCTAGAATAATAACCTATGGCGAAAGAAGTTACAGGTTACCTGAAATTGCAGGTCAAAGGCGGACAGGCTAACCCCTCGCCGCCAATCGGTCCGGCACTGGGAAGCAAGGGTCTGAATATCATGGACTTTTGTAAGCAGTTCAACGCCCGGACGCAGGATAAGCAAGGTCAGGTTCTCCCCGTGCTGATCACGATTTACAACGATAAGTCTTTCGATTTTGTTATCAAGACACCCCCTGCCGCCGTGCTCATCATGGATGCAGCGAAAAAGCAGAAGGGATCGCCTGAACCGAATCGGACCAAAGTCGGTTCGATTACCTGGGATCAGGTGAAGACTATCGCTGAAACAAAAATGCCGGACCTCAACGCCTTCAAGGTGGAGTCGGCTATGAAAATGGTGGCCGGAACGGCTCGGAGCATGGGAATATCCGTAACGGGAACGCCTCCCTGGGAGAAATAAGCGACAGAAACAGAACATGGCGAAGCTCACCAAGAAAAGAAAGGCTGCCCTGGCAAAGTACAACCCCGAGAAGGAGTACGCTCTCGAGGATGCAGCCGCACTGCTGAAGGACATCACGTTCACCAAGTTCGATTCCTCGGTGGACCTCAACATCCGCCTCGGTGTCGATCCGAAGAAATCCGACCAAATGGTGCGCGGGGTAGTTTCCCTTCCCCACGGCATCGGCAAAGATGTTCGGGTGCTCGTATTGTGCACGCCCGACAAGGAACAGGAGGCAAAGGATGCTGGTGCGGATCACGTTGGGCTCGACAGCTATATCCAGCAGATCGAAGGTGGCTGGACGGATGTGGATGTGATCATCTGTACGCCGACCGTCATGGCTAAGGTCGGTAAACTGGGGAAAATTCTGGGTCCCCGTGGGCTGATGCCCAACCCCAAATCAGGAACTGTTACGCTGGAAGTCGGTAAGGCCGTCAAAGAAGTAAAGGCCGGCAAGATCGACTTCAAAATAGATAAGACCGGGATCATCCACGTCAGCATTGGGAAAGCTTCCTTCTCACCCGACAAGATTCGGGACAATGCTACGGAAATGATCATGACTGTTGCCAGGCTGAAACCGGCCTCGGCGAAAGGCGCTTACTTCCGAAGCATCACCCTTTCGACCACCATGAGTCCGGGCATCACCATTGACAAGAGTTCCATTGCCGGCATTTGATAACGTAGAAACATGACCAGAGACGAAAAAGCACAGATTATCGAAGAGCTCGCGCAGAAGTTCGCTGAAAATGCGCATTTCTACATCGCGGACGCCTCCGGCCTGACCGTCGAGCAGGTCAACGCCTTTCGGCGGTTGTGCTATAAGAGCGGAATCGAATACGGCGTATATAAGAATACGCTGATCCGCAAGGCACTGGAGAAAAGCGAAGGGGTTGACTACTCACCCCTGTTCGGCGTGTTGAAGGGCTTTTCCGGTGTGATGTTCTCGAAGGAAGTGGCAAACCTGCCTGCCCGGGTCCTGAAAGAATATCACCAGAAGCTTGAAGGGAAACCTGCGCTGAAGGCGGCATCCATCGAGTCCGACCTGTTTATCGGCGAGGAACACCTGAATATGCTCAGTGAGCTTAAGTCGCGTGACGAACTCATTGGGGACGTGATTTCACTGCTGCAATCACCTGCTAAGAACCTTATTTCCGGTCTGCTGAGCGCGAAACACAAGGTTGCAGGACTTGTGAAAGCATTGGAAGAACGGGGTAAATAAACCGATTTTGAACCGACATAATAAACACTCTAAGAAAAATGGCTGATATCAAAGCACTTGGCGATCAACTTGTTGAACTTTCTGTAAAAGAAGTTAACGAACTGGCTACCTACCTGAAAGAAACCTATGGCATCGAGCCTGCCGCTGCCGCCGCTGTCGTGGCCGCGCCCGCTGCCGGAGGCGGAGCAGCCGCTGCTGAAGAAAAGACCAACTTCGATGTTGTTCTCAAGGCTCCCGGAGCCAACAAACTTCAAATCGTTAAGCTGGTTAAGGAACTCACGGGACTCGGCCTGAAGGAGGCTAAGGACCTCGTGGACGGAGCGCCTAAGACCATTAAGGAAGGTTTACCCAAAGACGAAGCTGAGAATCTCAGGAAGCAACTCACTGAAGCGGGCGCCGAAGTAGAGTTGAAATAATCTTCTTGAAGACGCTGGGTACCGTCTGAAACCACTC
>DASVCT010000173.1:0-6618 GCA_036381475.1 Cyclobacteriaceae bacterium | reverse complement strand
AAGTGTGATCCCAACGAAGCGAGGCGTTGAGTGTGCCCCAGCTGAATACGGAGTCAGTAGCAAGACGGAAGTCGTCATGACTTGCATACCCGGTTATGCTGAGAAAGTTTTTGTCGTTGATAGTAAAAAATAACTTGCCCGTAAGGTCGTAGAAATTAGCGGCGCTCTGTTTTAATTGTACATCGCGGGTTGCATGGATAAGCCAATTCGTGTAGGAGAGGCGTCCGCCTATCATGTAAGAAGACTTCCCCCGGTGTAGTGGACCCTCAACGGAGAGGCGACTCGACACCAACCCTACGCCGCCACTAACGGTATGTTTGCCCGCGTCCCCGTTCTTCAAGTCTACCTTCAGAACGGATGAAACGCGTCCGCCGAAGTTGGCCGGTCCACCTCCTTTGTAAAGCGAAACATCGCTGACCATGTCCGGGTTGAACGCCGAAAAGAATCCAAAAAGGTGCGACGGATTGTAGATGGGGGCGCCGTCCTGAAGGATCAGATTTTGCCCCGCCTCGCCACCACGCACATTAAAGCCCGACGCCAACTCTCCCGCAGTGCTCACACCCGGAAGTGTAGTCAGGCTTCGTACCGGATCGACTTCTCCCATGAATGTGGGAATGGACTTGATCGTTTCAATGTTCAGGCGCTGCATACCCGACAGCTCTCCTTTTACGTTGACATCGATCTGTTCGGCGGTCACGATCACGCTTTCAAGTTGCTTAGACTCGGGAAACAGACTCGCTTCGATCCGCGTTTCCGAGGCGTAGGGGCTAAAGCCGATGATATAGTGATAACTTTCATAGCCGACGTATTGCAGGGTGAGGTGATAGATCCGGTCGGTTGAAAGTCGGAGTGAGAAATTACCATCCATGTCTGTCAGCGTTCCGGAATTCAATTCATCGACCCGAACCTGCGCGCCGATGATGGGCTCACCGTTGCCACTGTCGATCAATTGACCCTGCACGGTTACTTCATCGCTGACGGGCTTTTTTAGTACGATAAAATCATCGCGCCGATCCCCGAATTTGTCGGGCGACCGTTCCACAATAAAGACGACCTTGTTGCTGATACGCGTTACCGTATGGTGTACAAGAAATTTGTCGAGAAACTCCAATAGTCGCTGCCGTCCGGTGATCCCGTTGACGGTGTACGCCTGGATCTGGGCGACGTCGAAAATGAAATCGACGTTGTAGGTTCGCTCCATTTCTTCCAGGAAAGCGGAAAATATCTTGCCGTTTTGGTTTTCGTCGATGAATATGTTGCGCAAGTCCTGCCCCAGGGCCGACACTCCAGTGCACAGCAGGAATATTCCCATGAAATGCCTCACGCGCGGTAAGATCCAGTTTAGGTTAAAAAGGCAGGTAATTTAGCGAAATTTTTTCCGGCCCATGCGGTAACATAACCGCCTCCAATTTTGTAATCTTTGGCGAAACCCCATGATAAATGAAGAGCGCTTTGAGGTCCATCGACAGTGAAATAGGGCACGAATACATAGAGGTGATCGGTGCACGTGAGCACAATCTGAAAAATATCGACCTAACGTTCCCCAGAAACCAGCTTGTGGTGATTACGGGAATCAGTGGCAGCGGGAAGTCGTCCCTGGCGTTTGACACCATTTACGCGGAGGGTCAGCGCCGGTACATGGAAAGCTTTTCGGCGTACGCCCGAAGTTTCATCGGGAACCTGGAGCGGCCAGACGTCGACAAGATCAACGGACTGAGCCCGGTGATTTCCATCGAGCAGAAGACGACCTCGAGAAATCCGCGGTCGACGGTCGGCACGGTAACCGAGGTGTACGACTTCATGCGCCTTCTGTTCGCACGTGCCGGAGAGGCCTACTCCTGGATGACGGGCAATAAAATGGTTCGGCAGTCTGAAGACCAGATCCTGGATGCGTTGCTGCAGAATTTCGCGGGCAAAAAACTTATCCTGCTCGCGCCAGTGGTGAAGGGCCGAAAGGGCCATTATCGGGAATTGTTCGTTCAAATACGCAAGTCGGGATATACCAAGGTGAGGATCGACGGTGAAGTGAAGGATGTGGTGCCTAAAATGCAGGTGGACCGCTATAAGATTCACGATATCGAAGTGGTGGTAGACCGGATCGTGGCTGACCCGCGCGACCGTCACCGCATCGCGCAGTCTATTCAACGTGCCCTGAAGGAAGGAAAGGGCGTCATGATGGCGATGGAACAGAATGGTAAGGTGCACCACTACTCGAAATTCCTGATGGATCCTGAGTCCGGGCTTTCGTATGACGAGCCGGCGCCAAACACGTTCTCCTTCAACTCGCCGTATGGCGCCTGTCCCGTGTGCAACGGTCTCGGACAGATCGAAGAGATTACGGAGGAGTCAGTAATCCCCGACAAAACGCTGAGTATTAGCCGTGGTGGCATTCTTCCGTTAGGTGAATACCGCGATATATGGATTTTCAAGAAAGTCGAAGCTATCCTCAAGCGCTACAAGTGTACGCTGAGTACGCCGATCCGTGAGCTTCCGAAAGACGTTCTCCAGGTGCTGCTGTACGGTGACGATGTACCCGTGGCGGTAGCTTCCGTAAAGTATCCGGGGACAGATTGGAATACGAAATTCGAGGGCATCATCAACTTCCTGGAAAAGCAACGGGAAGATGGAACAGATGCCACCCGCCGATGGCTGGAGGACTTCATGATCGTGAAAACCTGCCCTGAATGCGGCGGAGCCCGACTGAAGAAAGAGTCGCTTCACTTCCGTATCGACGGGAAGAACATCGCCGAACTGGCTATGCTGGACATGGCGCATCTCAGCGAATGGCTGCAGGGGCTGGAAGACCGGCTCAGCGAAAAGCAGCGCACGATTGCCACTGAAGTACTCAAAGAGATCCGGAAGCGCATAGGCTTTCTGTTGGATGTCGGACTGGACTATCTGCATTTGAACCGACCGTTACGAACGCTGAGCGGCGGAGAAGCGCAGCGCATCCGGCTTGCTACGCAGATCGGTACACAACTCGTGGGCGTGCTGTACATTCTCGACGAACCGAGCATTGGGCTCCATGCCCGCGACAACCAGCGGCTGATCGGTGCCCTGAAAGACCTGCGCGATCTGGGCAATTCGGTGATTGTGGTGGAGCACGACAAAGACATGATGCTCGCGTCGGATTACATCATTGACATAGGACCGGGTGCCGGGAGACACGGCGGCCAGATTGTAGCTGCCGGTGATCCACAAACGTTTCTGAAGCAAAACAGCATAACGGCACAGTACCTTTCAGGCGAGCGAGCCATTGAATATCCCTCCGAAAGACGTGAGGGTAATGGCAATGAGATCAGGCTCATTGGCGCAAAGGGAAATAATCTGAAAAACGTCGACCTGGTATTGCCACTCGGTACATTCACATGCATAACCGGCGTATCAGGCAGCGGCAAGTCTTCCTTGATTCATGACACGCTGTACCCAATCTTGAACCAGCGCTTTTACCGTTCGCGGACGGAACCGCTGCCCTATACGCGCATCGAAGGCCTGGAGCACATCGATAAGGTGATAGAGGTGGATCAGTCGCCGATTGGACGGACGCCGCGTTCCAACCCGGCAACGTATACCGGTGTGTTTACCGATATACGGGATCTATTCTCCCAATTGCCTGAGGCTAAGATCAGGGGATACAAACCCGGACGGTTTTCATTTAACGTGAAGGGTGGGCGTTGCGAGACCTGTGAAGGCGGAGGCCTGCGCGTTATCGAGATGGAGTTCCTCCCTGACGTTCATGTACAGTGCGAGACCTGCAAAGGCAAGCGTTACAATCGCGAAACATTAGAGGTGCGATTTCGTGGAAAGTCGATTGCCGACGTCCTTGACATGACGGTGGAGGAGGCGGTGACTTTCTTTGAAAACCAGCCGCGGATCCTCCGCAAGATTAAAACCCTGAATGACGTGGGACTGGGGTACTTGTCGCTCGGCCAGCATGCGACCATGCTGTCGGGAGGTGAAGCGCAGCGCGTCAAACTCGCAACGGAATTGTCGAAACGGGATACGGGCAAGACGCTTTACATCCTCGACGAGCCTACGACGGGTCTGCACTTCCAGGACATAGTCCACCTCCTTTCCGTCTTACAGAAACTCGTGGAGAAGGGCAACACGGTCCTGGTGATTGAGCACAACATGGACGTGATCAAATCGGCCGACTACGTCGTCGACCTTGGTCCGGAAGGCGGGCTGAAGGGAGGACGCATCGTTGCGGTTGGCACGCCCGAACAAGTTGCCAAAAACCCGGCAAGCTATACAGGCCGGTTCCTGAAAAAGGAACTTTCGGGAAGGGCAAAGGCTAAGATGCAGCTTGGATAATTGGCGGCGAACCGTCTTCTTGCGACAAAAGCGCGGCTCATGCGTTCCACCGTCCGTCAATACCTCTTTGCGACCATCTTCATAGCAGTAGGTATCTACCAGGGCGTCAAAGGCGACCAGGTTGAGTTTTGGTTTTATATCATGGCCGGCACGTGCTTTATCATGAACGCGTTGTCGCTTGAGCCCCGCCTTGCGGCTTACCGGAAAGTGCTGGTCATTGCTTCGTGGATCCTGATAGCGGCAACCGCTTTCTTCTTTGTGTATTTGCTCCAGTTCAAGTTCCTAACTCGCTGATTTTCAGTGAGTGGAATCCTTATTCAATTTCCGTAATTTTGTGGGTTCATGGTCAATAAGCAGCGTTTATACTGGACACTTCAGGCGGGCGGCTGGCTGTTGTACGCGTTGCTGCAGATCGGCACGAGCCTGGCGGCGACCGGTACGGTTACCGCAAAACGAAGCCTGTTTTTCTTCGGGGATGCACTGCTTTGCCTTTGCGTGACCCACATATTCCGAAATTTTCTGAACCGACGTAAGTGGCTGGACATGGCCATGCCGCGCCTTATACCCGCAGTGCTGGCGAGCGTGGTTGTGATGGGCGTGATCCTTTACTTTCTGCGCCTTCCCCTGAGCATGGCGCTGGGTTATTTTGAAGGTTCTGTCGCTTTCGATATCGAACAGATCCTCGTGGGCACGGCGTTTTACGCTCTGATATTTTTTCTTTGGTCGGTCTTTTATTTTACCTATCATTATTTCGAGCGGTACAGCAAGGCGCTCAAGTATGAAGCTTCGATGATAGAAATCGAGCTCAATAATTTGAGATCCCAGCTGAATCCCCATTTTATTTTTAACGCCCTGAACAGTATAAGGGCGTTGGTGGATGAAAACCCTTCAAAGTCAAAACAGGCAATTAACCAGTTATCAAATATTCTCAGGAAGTCACTGACCTCCGAAAAGAAAGGCTTGACGAAATTCGACGACGAGCTGAAGATCGTGAAGGACTACCTGGGACTTGAAAGCATCCGCTTCGAAGAAAGGCTTAAGACTGAGTTTCACATTCACCCGGATTCCCATAACTTTCTCGTTCCGCCCCTGATGATCCAGACCCTGGTGGAGAACGGGATCAAGCACGGGATTTCCAAATTGAAGGAAGGGGGGTTGATTCAGCTGACGACGACAGTGGAAAGGGGCTGCCTGAACATCCGGATCCGTAACAGCGGGCATATGCTGAACGGGGTCAGGAAGTCGAGGAACGGCCTTGGGATCAGGAACACAATCCACCGCCTCCGCCTGATTTATGGGGACCAGTCGAGCTTCAGGATTGCAAACGAAAACAATAATTTTGTCTTAACCGAAATCATTATCCCACCTAACAACGCATATGAGAGCATTAATCATTGACGACGAACGGTTGGCCCGGAAGGAGCTGGCGAAACTGTTGGAGGAACACCCGAGCATAGAGATCGTGGGCGAGGCGGTTAATGCCGACGAGGCCTACCAAATGATCAATGACCTGAACCCGGACCTGCTGTTCCTGGATATACAAATGCCGGATAAGACGGGTTTCCAGCTGCTGGAAATGCTGGATTCAGTACCCCTGGTGGTCTTCACTACGGCATACGACGAATTTGCGTTAAAGGCATTCGAAGTAAATGCGCTTGACTATCTCCTCAAACCGATCCAGGCTGAACGACTGGCGGAAACGGTCGCGAAGCTTGCGGAAAAAGAACGGGCGCGAACGGCCGGCACGCGCGACGGTGACAAGAAGCTCGGTTTAAAAGACCAGGTGTTCGTAAAGGATGGCGACCGGTGCTGGTTTGTAAGTCTCTCCAACGTCCGGATGTTCGAGTCGGATGGAAATTACATCAAGGTGTATTTCGACAACAACCGCCCGATGATACACAAGTCACTCAACGCACTGGACGAAAAGCTCGATGAGCGCGCCTTTTTCAGGGCAAGCCGCAAACACATTGTAAATCTCAGCTGGGTCGAAGGCATTGAGCCCTGGTTCAATGGCGGCCTGATGGTAAAACTTCGCGGCGGCGACAAAGTTGAGGTAAGCCGAAGGCAGGCTGCGAAGTTCAAGGACATGATGAGCCTGTAGGGGGGAGGTGATTTACGATCTACGATCTACGATTTGTGAACTGGGAGGAATCTAAGATGTTTTACGCCAGTACCAAATCAATCAACTCCTTTTGCACATTCCAGTCTTTGGCCAGCTTGAGCATTGCAGTCGCTTCCATTTCCGTAACGTATCCCTTGAGGTTGTTGGCTTGCCAGACCATGTTGACGAGTTCGATGCGCTTG